>NZ_CP103371.1:1822005-2125672 GCF_024802625.1 Massilia sp. H6 | reverse complement strand
TGGTGTTGCCCAGGATGTCGGCCACCTCGTTATAGGTCATGCGCGCGGCCGAATGGATCACGGCCGGGTAGAACTGGTAGGCCGTGACTTCGCCGTCGAGCGTGACGACCATGTCGCATACCAGGGTGCAGCGGTCGACCGCCGGGTTCAGCGAGCACAGGCCGTTGGACAGCTTCTCGGGCAGCATCGGGATCACGCGGCGCGGGAAATACACCGAGGTGCTGCGCTCGATCGCGTCTTCGTCGAGCGCGTCGTTCGGCTTGACGTAATGGCTGACGTCGGCGATCGCCACCAGCAGGCGGTAGCCGCGCGCCGCGCCCAGCATGACTGGCTCGCAATACACCGCATCGTCGAAGTCGCGCGCATCTTCGCCATCGATGGTTACCAGCGGCACGTCGCGCAGGTCGACCCGGTTGGCCAGGTCGGCATCGATGACTTCGCTCGGCAGGCGGTTGGCCTGCTTCAGAGCGGCAGCCGAAAACACGTGCGGCACGCCGAACTTGCGCACTGCGATTTCGATCTCCATGCCCGGGTCGTCCAGCTCGCCGAGCACTTCGTGGATTCTGCCGGTCGGCTGCTGGAAGCGCGACGGCTGCTCGATGACTTCGACGCTGACGATCTGGCCGGCCTTGGCCTTGCCCGGCCCGCCCGCCACCAGGATGTCCTGGCTCATGCGGTTGTCCTCGGGCGCGACGATCCAGACGCCGCCCTCGTTCATCAGGCGTCCGATGATGTGGGTATTGGCGCGCTGGATGACTTCGACGATCGTCCCTTCCAGGCGGCCGCGGCGGTCGGTGCCGGTGACGCGTGCGCGCACGCGGTCGCCGTTGAGTACCTTGTTCATTTCCTTGTCGTTCAAGAACAGGTCGTCGCCGCTCTCGTCTGGAATGACGAAGCCGTAGCCATCGCGGTGCGCGCTGACGCGCCCGGTGATGAAGCTGGACTGGTCGGCCAGCGAATAGGTGCCGCTGCTGTCGGAACGGATCTGGCCGTCACGCTCCATGGCGTTCAGGCGGCGGCCCAGAACTTCCTGGGCGGCAGGCTTGACCTGCAGAACACGTGCCAGTTCGGCCGCATCGAGCGGGCCGGTGGCAGTACGAAAGACGGCGAGGATGTCCTCGCGGCTCGGAATGGTATGAGTAGGTTGCTTCAAATCGTTTTCTTATTTCTCTTGATTGTGGGCGCCGTCATTGCAGGACCTGAGCAGACGCGCGGGATTGGGTTTGATTGACACCTTGACAGGCGTAGTGTAACGGAGGACGCGGCGATTCGCCTAGCATATGGCGTCAAGCGGGCGCGCAGCGTGCTTGCAGGAACCCGCGCGCATCGCCACTGCGGGGTCTTTGACTTTTGCAAACCTTCCGCTATAATCTCGGTCTCTTCAGCAAGGGGCGCAAGCCGCAGCAGAAGAAAAGGCAGTAGCAGGAAGTGGGTTTTGCAGCGATGATCGACTGGATGGTTCAGAAAGTTGATCTGGCGAAAAGCGCCAAAGCCTGTTATTGTATCAGAGTAAGCAGTTCAGTGCCCACGTGGCGGAATTGGTAGACGCGCATGGTTCAGGTCCATGTGCCGCGAGGTGTGGGGGTTCGAGTCCCTCCGTGGGCACCACTCTACCGGTAGTAGATCCGCAGCAGTTCGTTGTCATCGTTGTCTGTTGTTGCAGTACCAGTGCCCACGTGGCGGAATTGGTAGACGCGCATGGTTCAGGTCCATGTGCCGCGAGGTGTGGGGGTTCGAGTCCCTCCGTGGGCACCACTCTACTGGCTTTATCCGCAGCAGTTCGTTGTACCGTTTCACCGTTGTTTGTGTTTGCAGTAGCAGTAACAGTGCCCACGTGGCGGAATTGGTAGACGCGCATGGTTCAGGTCCATGTGCCGCGAGGTGTGGGGGTTCGAGTCCCTCCGTGGGCACCAAACTCTACCTGGATGTCATATCCCGCAAAACGCCGTAAGCTTTGAAAAAGGCTTACGGCGTTTTGCGTTGGCGCGTTCGATTTTCACATGCAGGCCAGGCGCCGCTTGACTTGCAGCACCATGAGGGTAAGCTCGACTGGCCATGAAAATCATTGTTCCCTGTCTCCTGATCCTCGTCCTCGCGGCGAATACCGCGCTGGCGGGCCCGGCGCCCTGGTTCCAGTGGCGCAGCAAACTCAACGGTGCGCTGGCCTGTTCGCAAACGCCGCTCGGACCCGGCTGGGAAAAATCCAGCGGGCCGTATCGGGACGCGCGTTGCGAAAAACCCATTGTTGCTAAATAATGGGGTTGCAAGCGCAGCTCAACGATCCATTCCAATTACGGAGGAGACACCGATGTTCACCAGTCCGGAGCAGTTCGCCAACGCCACCAAGACCCTGTTCGACCTGCAGATGCAGACCTTTAACGCCCTCGCCAGCAAGACCGTGAAAGGCGTGGAGCAAGTAGTGGCGCTGAACATGAATGTAGCGAAGAGCTCGATGGAAGGCTCGATTGCCGCCGGCCAGGAGATGGCCAAGGCCAGCGACCCGAAAGCGGCGATCGCCGCCCTGCATGCCCGCATGCAGCCTGGCGCGGCCGGCGCCAGCGAGTACCGCGAGCAGATGAAGACCATCATCGACGAAATGCAGCAGGAGTTCCGCCAGGCCGCCGATACCCACGTGGCCGAAGCCAAGAGCACGCTGTCGGCACTGATCTACGACGTCACCCAGAACGTCAAGCCGGGTTCCGAGAACGCCGTCGAGATCATCAAGACCGCGATCGACAACGCCTTCAAGGGTTATGAGCAGGTGACGCAGGCTACCCGCCAGGCGGTGCAGAGCGTCGAGGAACAGATCGCCAAGGCCAGCTCGATGGTCCAGCCGGGAACCCAGAAACCGGCTGAATAGTCAACGATCACTTCGTCATACCGTGAAAGAAAATTTCAAATTGTTGCTCCATATGAAATTTTCTTTCACATTCCAAAGCATCAATCAGCGCCCTCAGCTGTCCTCTATTCCCAGTAAATCCTCCAGCCGCGCCAGCGACGCGTCATCCTTGATGACCGAGCGCAGCCATGCATGCAAGGGCTGCTCGCCCCAGCGCGCCGCTTTCTCCGCCAGGTAAGCGACCGGGCTGTGCGGTTCGGTGCGGCGGAAGAATTCGGCCACGCCGCGCAGCTGCGCCAGGGCCTGTTCGCGGCTTTGCAGCGGACCGTCCAGCAGGAGCGTCGACTGCGCGGGCGCCATCGCGACCGCGCTCGCCGAAGCTGGCGGCCGCGCCTGCAGCGGCGTAAGCGCCGCCACCGCGGGCGCGACCAGGTCGGCCAGGTCGCGCAAGGCCACCCGGGCCGCACCGAAACTGGGGCCATCGGTACCGAGCCGGCCATCTAGCACGCTTTCGAGTTCGTCCAAGGCCGCGCTGCAGTCTTGTGCATCGCGTAGCAAAGCCTGGCGCGCGGCCGGCGTGGCACGCGCCCGCGCCGCCTCAAGCTCGGCCAGCGCTTCGGGCCCGCGCGCGCGCGCCGCTTCCCAGGCCAGCACGGTGACGCCGTCGGCCACCGGGATGTCCCTGGCCAGCGGCGCCACCCGCGCCGCCACCCAGGCCAGGTTGCCGATGCGGCGCTCGTGACCCTCTTCGTCGGGCAGCGGATGCACCTGCTCCCAGTAGCGTTCGCACAATCCGGCCACCAGGCGCAGGCTATCGGCCAGGCCGCGCAGCCCGGCCGTCTTGGCGCTGGCCTCGGCCAGCCAGACTGCCAGCTGCAGATGCTTGCTGCGGGTCTCGAGCAATTCGATGCAGCGCTGCGCGACAAACTTCCAGTCCGCTTCCTTGAGCGTCGTGACCCAGGCGCCCTGCTCGATCGATGGATCGTCGGCCTGGCGCGCGCGGCTGATGGCGTCGAGCTCGGGCGCGAACGCGAGGTCCTCGCCGCAGGGCTGTTCGATGCTGATCGGGACCAGCAGTGCAGCGAGGTTCAGCATGCCAGCTCCCGGGAAAGCTCGGCGGCATCGATCGCGTACTTGAATTTGCCGGCCTTGGTCGCGCTTACCTTCACGCGGGCGATCGCGCCGCCTTCGGCCATCTGCGCCAGCACGCTGTCGGCGATCTCGGGCAGCAGCGTGCCATTAAGGATGTGGTCGACATTGCGCGCGCCGGAATCGACCTCGGTACAGCGCCTGAGCACCGCCGCCACCAGTGCTTCGTCGTACTCGAAGCGCGCGCGGTGATTGCTCATGACGCGTTCTGCAATGCGGTCGAGCTTTTGCCGGATGATCCGGCCCAGGACCTCGTCGCGGATCGGGTAGAACGGCACCACGCACAGGCGCCCCAGGAAGGCGGGCTTGAAGTGCCGCATCAGTTGCGGGCGAATCAGGTCGGCCAGCTGTGCCGGATCCGGCAGCTCGTGTACGGGTTTGTTCAGGCAGGCGCCCATCATCTGGCTGGAACCGACGTTCGAGGTCAGGATGATGATGGTGTTGCGGAAATCGATCTGGCGCCCCTCGGCATCGTCGAGCACGCCTTTGTCGAACACCTGGAAAAACAATTCCAGCACGTCGGCATGGGCTTTCTCGACTTCGTCGAGCAGTACCACGCTGTAGGGATTGCGCCGCACCGCTTCGGTCAGCACCCCGCCCTCGCCGTAGCCGACATAGCCCGGCGGCGAGCCTTTCAGGCTCGCGACGCTGTGCGACTCCTGGTATTCGCTCATGTTGATGGTGATGAGCTTGCGCTCGCCGCCATACAGGATGTCGGCCAGCGCCAGTGCGGTCTCGGTCTTGCCAACACCGGAGCTGCCGACGAACAGGAACACGCCTTTCGGCTTGTTGGGGTCATCGAGGTTGGCGCGCGCCGTGCGCACCCGCTGGGCCACCGCGCCGCTGGCCTGCGGCTGGCCCAGAATGCGTTCGTCCAGCAGCGCCTGCAGCTTGACCACCGTGCGCAGCTCGTCCTTGACCATCCGGCCCAGCGGAATGCCGGTCCAGCTGGCGACGATTTCCGCCACCGTGTGGCTGTCCACCTGCACCGGCACCAGCGGCGACTCGCCCTGCAGGCCTCGCAAGAGCTCGGTGCGGGCGCGCAGCGCGGCCACGCCGGCCGGCCGGCCGTCATCGGTGTCGGCCACGGCTGCGTCCTCGAGCGCGCAGCGCATGGCGCCAATCTCGGCGACGATGCGCTGCTCTTCGTCCCAGCGGCGCTGCAGGCCGATACGCTCGTCGTCCAGCGCGGACCGCTGCTGGCGCAGCTGCGCCAGCTTGTCTTCGTGACTGGCGCCGGCATTGGCTTCGCGCTGCAGCGCACTGACCTGGGCGTCGATGCGCTCGATCTGGCCGCTGCAGTCTTCCAGCGCAGCCGGCGTCGAGCTCCTACCCAGTGCCACCTTGGCGCAGGCCGTATCGAGCACGCTGATCGCCTTGTCGGGCAGCTGACGCCCGCTGATATAGCGGTGCGACAGGCGTACCGCCTCGAGCACGGCTTCGTCGAGGATGCGTACGCCGAAATGGTTTTCCATCAGCGGCGCCATGGCGCGCAGCATGGCGCCGGCGGTGGCTTCGTCGGGTTCTTCCACCTTGATCACCTGGAAGCGGCGCGCCAGGGCTGCGTCTTTCTCGAAATACTTCTTGTACTCGCTCCAGGTGGTGGCCGCGATGGTGCGCAGTTCGCCGCGCGCCAGCGCCGGTTTGAGCAGGTTGGCCGCGTCGTTCTGGCCGGCCGCGCCGCCGGCGCCGATCATGGTATGCGCCTCGTCGATGAACAAGATGATGGCGTGCGGGCTGCGCTTGACCTCGTCGATCACGCTCTTGAGGCGGTTCTCGAACTCGCCCTTGACGCTGGCGCCAGCCTGCAGCAGACCCATGTCGAGCGTATGGATCTCGACCCCGCGCAGCACCTCGGGCACTTGGCCCAGCGCGATGCGCAAGGCCAGGCCCTCGACCACGGCGGTCTTGCCCACGCCCGCCTCGCCGGTCAGGATCGGGTTGTTCTGGCGCCGCCGCATCAGGATATCGATGGCCTGGCGAATCTCTGGATCGCGCCCGATCACCGGGTCGACCTGGCCCGCGCGTGCGCGCCCGGTCAGGCAGGTGGTGTACCGGTCGAGCGCCGCGGTGGCGCGCCCTGGACTGGCCGCGATCTCGCTGGCGGCGTCGCCCGCGCTCTCCTCCACTGGCATCGCTACCGGCTGCGCTTCGCGCGAGCCATGCGTAATCTTGACGAAATCGTGCTTGAGGCGGTCGATCGGGAATGCCCTGAACAGCGGCGAGGCCCGCTGCGCCAGTTGCGCCAGCGAAGGCTCGGTGAGCAGCGCCAGCAGCAGGTGGCCGCTGCGGATCTGGATGGCTTGCCCATTGGCGCCTGGCGTGAGCGACGCGATCAGCCAGGCGTGCTCGAACAGTGTCGGCAGGTGGCGCGAAAACACCGGCGTGCGCGTGCTGCCGGTGGCAAAGCGCGCGACCTCGTTGCGCAGATCGCTCTCCAGGCCCGTGAGGCTGATACCGCTGGCCTGCGCGACAATGGCCAGGTCGCTGTCCGGCTGCTCGATCAGGCCCAGGCACAAGTGCTCGATCTCGACTTCGTACTGCCCCAGGCCAACGCAGATCGAGGCCGCGCGCGTCGCGGCGGCGCGGGTCGTGTCGTTAAGCTTGCCGATCAGGGTCTTCAGATTGATGTCCATGGTGTCGCTTTCTAAGAAAGGGGGCACTAGCGGGGGACTAGCGCTTGCGCTTGACGGCGTAGTGCAGCGACGACGGCTGCAGCACCGCATTGAAGTTAACCGTCTCTGCGCCCGCGGAGACGGCGAGCCGGGCATGGATGGCGAAGTGAAGGCGGTTGACACTGCCCTGGTCGGGTTCGAGCGTGGCACTGATGTCGACCAGGCGCGGCTCGTGGGCTTTGATCGCGTTTTGGATACTGGCGCAGACGACGGCGCGGTCGACGCTGCTGGTAAGGCAGTAGCCGGCGAAATCCGCCAGGCCGTAGTGCAGCAGCGAGCCGCGCGCCTCCGCATAGGGGGCCAGGAGCGCCGGGTCGAAGGCCAGGCGCGTGTTGAGCAGCGCCTCGAGGTCGCGCGCCACGCTGTCCTTGAGCTGTTCGCCCGTGACCGGTGTGCCGGCCGCGTCCGGCGGGCGTTGGTCCATGAGGCGATCAAGCAGCCCCGGGGTATGGGCCTTCATGGTCTCTCCAGAAACAGGCGCGGCGCCGCGCTGAGCTGCGTGGCGCCGCGCAGAACGACGAAGCGTTGTCAGACCACCTTGTTGGCCGCCAGGTCCCAACCACCCGAGGTATTGCCGCCGGTGCCGCCGCCAATCTTCTGCTGCGTGTACTTCCATTTGATCTTCGAGAACTTCAGGCCGACTTCTTCCTGGATAATGCTGCCTTCCTTGACGCTGGGCTGGACGCCGCCGATCAGGACGTTCTCGAGTTCGATCTCGAAATACTTCACCCGGTCGCCCTGGCCATCGGCGCGCATGAACTCCATCTTCGCCTTGGGGATCGTCTTGCCGGCCGAGCAGGTCTGCAGCAAGATCGGCGAGGCCAGGTCGGCCAGCTTCTTGAACGAGATTTCTTCGTGCTCGCAGCGTTCGGCGGTGTGGCCACCGCCAGTTGACGCAGTCGCCGAGCGCGGCTGCTTCACGCCCCAGTCGACGGCAATGCACTCGATCCAATCCTTGTGCTTGTCGTCCATCGATTCGCCCTTGATACCATCGATCTGCAGATATACGTCGATTGCCATGTTCTACTCCGTTGAGGGTGAGTGAAAACTGCTTAGCTTTTGGTCGATTGCGGCAGCTCCGCGACCAGTCGGAGCGAAACGGACAGCTCGTCGAGCTGGAAATGCGGACGCAGGAAGGACACCGCGCGGTATACGCCCGGACGGCCCGCAACTTCCGACACCTGGACGCTGGCTTCGCGTAGCGGGAACTGGGCCTTCTGGTCCTGGCTCGCGTTGTCGTCCAGCAGCACGTACTGGGTCAGCCAGCGGTTCAGGTAATCCTCGACGTTGGCGGCGGCGGCGAAGCTGCCGATCTTGTCGCGCATCATGGCTTTCATGTAGTGCGCGATGCGCGAGACCGCGAAGATGTACTGCAGCTGCGAAGACAGCACCGCATTGGCGTTGGCCGCCTCGTTGTTGTATTTCTTGGCCTTCTGCGCCGACTGGGCGCCGAAGAAGGCCGCGTACGAGGTGTTCTTGCAGTGCACCAGCGAGATGAAACCGAGGTCCGACAGCTCTTTTTCGCGGCGGTCGGTAATGGCCAGCTCGGTCGGGCACTTGAGTGCAACTTCGCCTTCGTCGGTCTTGAAAGTATGCGCCGGCAGGTTCTCCACCAGGCCGCCGCCTTCGACGCCGCGGATCGCGGCGCACCAGCCATAGTCCTCGAAGGCCTTGGTCAATTTCGAGGCAAACGCGTAGGCGGCATTGCACCACAAGTATTTCTGGTGGTCGCTGCCATCGACATCCTCGACGTAATTGAAGCCTTCGGTGGTCATGCCATCGGCCGGATGGTAAGGCAGGCGTCCCAGGAAGCGCGGCAGGGTCAGGCCGACATAGCGCGCATCTTCCGACTCGCGAAAGGCCTTCCATTTGGCGTATTCGACAGTGTCGAATACCTTGGCCAGATCGCGCGGCTTGCCCAGGTCGCCGAAGCTGTCGACCCCGAACAGTTCCGGCGAACTCGATGTGATGAAAGGCGCGTGGCTGGCGGCAGCGACGTGCGACATCTGCTCCAGAAAGTAGATGTCTTCGGGCTGGCGCGAAATCTCGAAGTCGCCGATCAAGGTGCCGTAGGGCGCGCCGCCGAAGCTGCCGAATTCTTCTTCGTAGACCTTCTTGAATATGGCGCTCTGGTCGAACTCCATGGCCGTCTGGAAGTCTTTGACCAGCTCGCGCTTGCTGGCATTGAGCATGCGCACCTGCAGGTTGGCGCCAGTGGCGCTGTTCTTCACCAGGTAATGCAGCCCGGTCCAGCTGCGCTCGAGCTTCTGGAATTCGGGCGCATGCATCACGCTTGATAGCTGCTCGGAGATCATGCGGTCGAGCTCTGCCAGCCGCGCGTCGATGGTGGCCGACAGGTTGTTCGACACGACCATCGTGCCCTGCATGACCTGGGTCACCAGCTCCGAAATCAGGTCGCGCGCGCGTTCGTGCTCGCTGGTGGACCTGGCCACCCGGCTTTGCTCGACGATCTGGTCGAGCAGCGAGGTTTCCAGCTCCACGGCCTGGGCCGGCGCACCCTGGCTGGCCGGAATATCGAGGACGGCCGCCATCTCAGGCCTCCTTGGGTGGCAGGGCTTGCTTGCGCAGGCCGTCGAGTTTTTCGGTGTTGCCAAGTACCTCGCTGAGGATATCCTCGAGCTTGTCGTTCCCGGCCAGCTTGTTGCGCAGGTCGGCCAGCTTGGTACGCGCTTCGAGCAGGCCGCTCAAGGGTTTGACCTGGCGCACCACCGACTCCGGGCGGAAGTCGTCCATCGTCTTGAACTGCAGCTCCACCCCGATCTGGCCACCCGGCGCCGACAGGTGGTTTTCCACCATGAAGCTGGCCACCGGCGCCACCGCGCCGAGCACCTCATCGAAATTTCCAGCGTCGACATTGACGAATTTACGGTCCTTGAGCCGCTTCTTTTCGGCGTGTGGGTCGTTGCCGAAATCACCTACCACGCCCACCACGAACGGCAGTTCCTTGTTCTCGGTGGCGTCGCCGATCTCGACGTCATAGGTCATCTGCACGCGCGGCGCGCGCACCTTCTGCAAGCGTTTCTGGACGCTTTCATTCTTGGACATGTCGACTCCAGGTTGCGGGATGGGATAAGTTGAGGCCGGGAAGCCGGCCAGGAAGCCGGCCGGGGAGATTACTTAAGACCGCTGAACGGGTCCTTGTCGTTGCTGGCGCTACTGCTGCTGGCCGCCCTGGCCGGGGCCGGCGCGGCGTCGCGTGGCGCCCGCGCCCGCGCCGTGGGACTTTTCGTCGCGGCTGCGGGCTTGAACAGGTTGGGCTCACCCAGGCTGGTGCGCAGCATGAGGGCCAGGTCCTGGGCCTCGCTCTTGACGTCTCCCTGCAGATTGTTCTTGCGGGTCAGGTCGGCCAACGCCTTGCTGGCCACCCGCAGGCCGCTGACGGCGACGATGCTGTGCGCCACCTTGTCGTCCGGATCGCGTTCGAGCGCCTCGTGGGCATGAGAGATGGCTTCGCCGTACACACCAGCGTTGAAGCGGATCTGCGCCATTTTCACCCAAGGGCGCTTGTCGACCGGGTGGGCATCGCCGGCGGCCTTGAGCATCGCATAGGCTTTTTCTTCCTGTTTCGCCGCGATCGCCTGGTCGGCTTCGGCAAAGACCTGTTCTCCGACGGCGACATGCGATTGGCGGGCCACGCCTTGCGGACCAGTGGCGCACCCGGCCAGGGTGACGACTCCCACGATCAGGGGCATCAAGCGTTTCAACATCATGTTGATTCTCCACGACAGTTAAACCAGCCACCATTATTCGCATACCCAACTTTGCGAAATTGCGCACTGTCAACGAACGCCGAGTTCGGCTCAAACCTGCACGCGACGGCATGAACTTGCGCGCGATCAGCGCAGTCATGCGCCAGTCCGGTTCAATCCCTGCTTGGCCTTGCGGTTTTTGATCAGAGGACATAGCAATGAGAAAAATTTATCTGCTGGCGCTGGGCTTGGCGGCCGCCCTGTCCGGGTGTGCCAGCAACGGGATGGCGGGCGCGGCACTGGAAGCGGTCGGGCTGCGCAAGCCGCCCGAATTGCCCGATGCGCAAAAGGCAGCGCGTACGGTGGCGCTACGCCTGCATGCATCGCACAAGCTCAACGCCGACAGGAACGGGCAGCCACTGGCGCTGGCGGTGCGCATCTACCAGCTGCGCCACAAGGAAGCCTTTGAGCAGGCGCCCTATGCCGTCTTTCTGAGCCCCCAGGCCGAGCGCGCCAACCTGGGTAGCGACCTGGTGCAGGTGCGGGAAATCATGCTGGTGCCGGGCCAGCGCTACGAGGTGCTGGAAAAGGTCGGCCGCGAAGCCAGCCACCTGGCCGTGGTCGCCTTGTTCCAGCGGCCGGCCGCCGGGCGCTGGCGCGCCAGTTTCCCGGCCGGCGAGGCCGAGCGCACCGGCCTGACGCTGGGCTTGCATGCCTGCGCCTTGACGGCCGGCGCCAGTTCACCGGCGCCGTCGCTTTCGTCTGTGCGCTGTCAATGAATCGGTTGTTGTTTCCGCCAAGCTAGGAATTTCCGCACGAATGGCGGGCACTGAAGGCGAGGTCGATGTGAGCATGCCAGCGAAACTACTCTGGGGCGAAGGCCTGTTCCTGCGGCCCCAGCACTTTCAGCAACAGGACCGCTACCACGAGGCGCGCCTGAACCAGACCGCTTGTGCGCTTCATCCGTATGCCTGGGGGGTGCGCAAGCTGACAATCGACCACGACGCGCTGCGCCACGACGTGCTGCGCATCGAGGAATTGTCGATCCTGTTCCCCGATGGCGAAGTTTACCGCGCACCGTGCGCCGATCCCCTGCCCCTTCAGGTACGCCTGGGCGAGCTGCCGGCCGGCGTGCAGACCGTGACCTTCCACGCCGCCCTGCCCTCGCTCAAGACCTATGGCGACAATTGCGCGCACCCGGGCACCGTCGATGGGCCGGACAGCCTAGGTGTTGATGCACGCTTCACCAGCCACGAGCGCGATACCCAGGACCTGTTCACCGGCGCGGCCGAGGCGCCGGTCACCTACCTGCGCAAGAGCCTGAAGCTGGTCGCCGACAGCGACGCGCTCGAAGCCTATGACAGCTTTCCGCTGCTGCGGCTGCGGCGCATCGCGCTTGGGGGCTTCGAAGCCGACCCGTCGTTCGTGCCGCCGAGCATGTCGATTGACGCCGTGCCCGGCCTGCACCTGAACCTGGCGCGCCTGATGGAAAAGCTGCTGGCCAAGGTCAACGCCCTGTACGGGCACCTGCGCGAGCCCAGCAAGAACGTGGTCGAGATCCGCGGCGGCGACGTCTCGGCATTCTGGCTGCTGCATACCGCCAGCACCGGTTACGCGGGGCTGTCGCATTTTCTTGGCCACCGCGACCTGCATCCCGAACGCCTGTTCGGCGAGCTGCTGTCGCTGGCCGGGGGCCTGATGACCTATTCGCGCAGCTACCGGCTCGAAGACCTGCCGTCCTATGTCCATGCCGACCCCGGCCCCCAGTTCGCACGGCTCGACGGCATCATCCGCGAACTGCTCGATACCGTGATCTCGTCGCGCTATTTCACGATCGCCCTGAACCGCGAACGCCCTTGCTACTACCTGGGCGCGCTCGATTCGGGACGCATCAACCTGCAGACCACGCTCTACCTGGCGGTGGCGGCCGATATGCCTGCGCTGCAACTGGTTGAAGTCGTGCCCCTGCAGTTCAAGATCGGGGCGCCCGAAGACGTCGACAAGTTCGTGCTGTCGGCCCTGCCCGGCGTAAAGCTGGTGCACGCGCCGCAGGTGCCTGCGGCGGTGCCGGTGCGGCCCGATACCTATTACTTCATCCTGGAGAACCGTGGCATGCTGTATGAAACGATGCTCAAAGCGCAGGCGATCTCGGTCTACGTCCCGGAGGGACATCTCCCGAACGGGCACGTTCCAAACGGGCATGTCCCGAACGGGCATGTCCCGAACCGGATCCGCGACCTGCGCCTCGAACTGATCGCGGTGGCGGCATGAACGCCTTTGTCGAACGCCGCGTCGCGCCGCAGCCGGGCGAACGGGTGGCGCGCCCGCCGCAGCGCCTTAGCGACATCATGTACGAAGGCTTCTACGCCCTGTTTTTGCTCAAGAATGGCTGCGGCCCGCAGGACAAGGTGGCCTTCGCCGACAACATGACCGCCTTCCTGGCCGATGTCGACCGCCAGGCCAAGGCGCTCGGCATCTCGGCCGAGGACGTGACCGCCGCCAAGTATGCGTTCTGCTCGGCGGTCGACGAGATCATCCTGCGCTCGAGCTTCGACGTGCGCGAAGCCTGGGAGACCCGTCCGCTTCAGCTGCGGGTGTTCGGCGACCAGCTCGCGGGCGAGCATTTCTTCCACCGCCTGGAAGATCTGCGCGCCAAGGGCGTAGTGCACGTAGAAGCGCTGGAAGTGTTCCATATGTGCCTGCTGCTTGGCTTCCAGGGCCGCTATGCGCTCGACGGCCGCGACAAGCTGGACTACCTGGTCGCGCGCCTGGGCGACGAGATCGCCCGCATGCGCGGGCGCACGCGTGGCTTCGCACCGCACGCCGAGCGGCCGGACCAGGTGGTGAACCGGCTGCACAGCGATCTGTCGCTGTGGGTACTGGGGACGGTCTTCCTGGTAGCTGGCCTGGGGGCCTACCTGGGCTTTGACACCGCACTGACGAACGAAGCCGGAAGCACGCTGGCGCAGTACAACGACCTGGTGAAGCTGCCGCCGAAGGCGGCGCATGTGACCATTACGCTGCCTTAGCGTGGCGGCTCGCGCCGGCCAGTCCGGCGCCGCCCCCCTCAAGCATGCCTACTGGATCACCTTGAATTCGATTCGCCGGTTCCTGGCCTTGCCCTCCGGCGTGCGGTTATCCGCTACCGGCCGGTCCGGCCCTTCGCCCGAGACAGCGATCGAGTCGGCGCCAATGCCCTTGCCGACAATATAATCCTTGACCGCTTCAGCCCGCGCCTGGCTCAGCGACAGGTTGCCGGCGCGCGAGCCGGCATTGTCGGTATGGCCGATCACCTCCACCCGCACGCCCCCGAGCCGGCTCATCGCCGCGCTCATCTGGTCGAGCACCGTCATGCCGTCTTCGGTCAGGGTCGCCTTGCCCGATTCGAATTCGATGATCCGGTCTGCCAGCGCCGCGTCGAGCACGCCCTGCTGGGACGCCACCACGCGCAGGCCGTTGTTGACGGTATAGGTCGGGTTCAGGTGGGCCGCGATGTCGCTGGCGATCTGCTGGCGCTGCTCCTGGCTGGCGACGTCGCCGCGCAGGTTGACCTTGTTGCCCTCGATCTTGAGCTGGCCACGGCTTACCAGCTTCAGGTTGGGATTGATCAGCTTGGCCACGTAGTCACCCCAGGCGGCGGGAGTCGCCACGGCGCCGACCGAAAGCTGGTCGACCACCCGCGCGGCCCCATACACCAGGCGCAAGCGCTCCAGCAGCGCTGCCTTGGTCGGCTCGTCGGCTACGGTGCCGCTGACCACGATCGGTGGCTCGGACTGGGCCTGGACTGCGGCGCTGCCGGCGCCAAGAACGGCAAAAAGATACAGTGCGGATGGTTTCACGTTGGCGCTCCGATGAAGGTCTTCATGAACATGTCGCGTGCCAGCCCCAGCGGCAGGTCGGACTGCGCCAGGTAGCTGGCCAGCGAGCGCACATCGGTGTCGATATACAGCTGTTCGTCGATCCAGCCGGTGTCGCCCAGGCGCACCTGCTGTTCGGCGCCGACCAGCGGATCGACCAGCGCGCGCAAGGTCTCGGCCAGCGCGGCGCAGAACCCGATTACCAGCACCGGCCGGCCTTCCTGGCGGGTAATGAAGATCGCCAGGTCGAAGCTGGCGCGGCGCAGGAAAGGCGCTACCAGCTGCAGCCAGAAAGCGGCGACCGGAAAGCGCGACGGTGGATCGCCGGGTAGCGGCAGCACCAGCGATTTGTGCAGCTGGGCTGGCTGGCTGTGCATCACCGGCTGCAGCAGCAAGCCCAGTGCCAGCAGCATGCGCGCAAATTGGCGCTCGCCGAGCAAGGCGCCGAGCGAGCCCACCGTGCCGTTGGCCAGCAGGTGCGACAAGCTAGGTTCGGCTTCGCCCAGCGTGATCGGTGCGTCCGCGATCGCCTGCAGGTGCGGGCCCGGATCGGCATCGCTCAGAACCCGTGGGCACATCGACTCGAGAAAGGTCCACAGCGGGCTGAAAGCCAGCGGGCAGCGCGTCACGAAGGCCGCCGGATCAGGCACGGCATGGGTGCGCGCAGCCAGGAACGGAAAGCGCCGTCCAGACTGGTCGTGGCTGGCCAGCAGGTGGCCAGCCACGGCATGCCGCCGCGCCGGCCCCACCAGGGCAAAGCTCACTTGCGGCATGGCGTCGTAATTGATGCGCCAGCGCGGGTCGGACTGCAACAGTGTCATTACCTGCGCCAGCCAGCGGTCGAGCATCGCGATCGCGGCCGGGTCGTCGGCCAGCTTGACGAAATCGGCGCGCCCCGGCACTTTCCCGAAATAGCCTATGCGTTCTGAAGTGAGGCCGCGCATCAATGGCCTCCGTGCACGCTGGCCAGAGCCGGCTGGGCCGGGGGCGCCGCCGGCAAGCCCTCCGGCGCCCGGCCGACGATGGTCGGCGGCAGCCGCAAGCCGCGAAAGCCTGCACCTTGTTCGCCGCTGCCGTTGGCTGCGGCGCTGCTGACGATCTTCAGGTCGACCGTTACCGCCACGTTCTGCGCACTCCAGCGCAGTTCGAACACGCCGCCATCCTTGCGCTTCTTCTGGGCCGCGTCGATCATCCGTTTTAGGCCCGACTGGCCAGGTTCGTTGAACAGTTCCACGGTGCGCCCGTCAAAGGTGACGGCGGCGATGCGCACGCCCGCCATGCCCTGCGGCCCTGGATGCACCATGTTGGTCCAGCTCGGGGGCGTGTTCTTGTAGCGCAGCTGCTGGCCGTCGATGTCGAGCGTGTATTCCAGCGTTCCCGGCGCCGACTGCGGCAGGATCTGGAATACCGTCTGCGGTCCACCACTGGTGGCCACGCCCTTGGACGACAGCGGCGCTACCCAGCCCGGGAAACCGGAGACGGCCTGCGGCGCCAGCGTGATCCCGATGTCGGCCCAGGTGCGGGCCGCCAGCATGTCGCCGCGCCGCACCACCAGCGGCCCCATCGCGGTATTGACGAATTTCGCCACCTCGCCCTGGGGACCGAAGATTTGACCGATCTCGTCCGGCGTAGCCTCGACGCTCGCGCCCGCGGCGAACGGGTATTTGCCCGCCAGCGTGCGCTGGAAGGGCTCGACCACCTGCACCTGCCAGGTCTTGTTGATCTCGGCCTCGGACGGCAGCACGATCATGGCGAAGGTCTGCATCAGCGGGCGTACCAGCAGCGGGCGCAGGGCCTGCTTTTGCGAATCGCTCATCCCGGTCAGCATTTGCTCGTCGACATAGCGCAGCGCGTCGGCCAGCTCGGAGCCGCTGCCTTCCAGGGTCTGCTGCATGAACTGTTTGGCGCCGGGGCCGGGGTCGCCCTGGTTCTTCAGCGCATTGAGTCGGGTGCGCAGTTTCGACAGGGCGTCGAGGTAGCCGGTCATCAGCGACGCGTCCTTTTCCTTGAGCCCGACCAGGCGCGCGACCCCGGCGAACTCGCGCCCGATCGGGCCGGCGGCCTGCTGCTGACCCAGCAGCGCCGCCGGATCGACCGCATTGGCCAGCGTGCGCGCATCGGACGGTGCGCGCCGCAAGACCTTCTCCTTGAACCAGTCGGCAAGGCCGCGCTCGGTCTTGCCCAGTCCAGCGCTGGTGGCGCCCGGGTTGTCCCAGACGGTTTCGTCGTAAATGGTGCGCAGCAGCTTGGCGATCGGCGAGGTGTGCGGATCGCCCAGCCGGTTCATTGCCTGCACGCTGGCGTCGAAGCCCTTCAGGTCGGCAACTGCCACGCCCTGCACGAAGCGCAGCCACTCGCGTGCATAGTCGGCCTTGTACAGCTCGACCAGCGCCTTCTGGATCTGTTCCGGGCTGCCTTCGAGCGTCAGGTCGTCCTTGGACACAGTCTTGAGCACCCAATCGGCGCTGGACGCTTCGCTGTTGGAGGCGTCGCGAATCGCGCCGAGCACGAATTCTTTCCAGGCCTGGCGGGTAAAGGCGCCCGACACCGCGTGGCTGCCGGCCACCAGGGCGTGGTCTTGCTCGCCGACGATGCGCGCCACCGTGACCGCCGGGTAGCGCGTGGCAGCCCGAGTCTTGATGTCGTTGTAGACGCGCTCGCGCGCCGGGGTGCCACGGACCACCCGGCGCAGGTGCTCGCGGGTGTTGTCGAGCAGGCCGAGTTTGAGCGTCATTTGCGGCCAGGCCGGGTCCTTGATCTGCGCCAGGTAAAAGCTCAGGAGGCGCTCGGCGCTGCGGATCATCTGCTCGCGCGGCATGTTGCCGCGGTTGTTGTCGAGCCAGGTGCGCCAGTAGCGGGTCAGCTGGTCGTTCAGGTGGCCTGGCTCGGCATGGCGCTTGTCGCCCAACATGAGGTAGGTCTTGAGCGCGTTGTAGGCGTCGGCCACGCTGGTGGCCGACACGCCCTGGTAGGGCTGGCCAGCCGCCGCGCCGGGTTGCGCGGGCGCGCCGCCGGAGTCGGCCGGCTCCGCCGACGTTTGCGCCAGCTGCGCCACCGGTACCAGCTGGGCGGCATTGGCGTTGACTTCGGCAAGCATGGTTTCCAGCGCAGTTGTCACCGGCTCGACCATCACGGCGCGCACGCCGGCAAAGTACTCGTCGCGCAACTTGCGCGCCAGCGTCTCGCCCTGGTACAGGCCGAAGGCCAGCGCCCACGGCTTTTCCTCGCGATAGCCGTCGAGCTGCTCGATGCGGTCCTGCAGGATGTCGAGCGCCTCAAGGCGCGATTGCAGGTCGATACGGCCCGCCTGCAGCTTGGCGACCCTGGCCAGGTCCTGCTCGACATTGGCGATTAGCTGGCGATTACCCATATAGGACCAGCTCCAGCCGCCCAGCGCACAGCCGAGCAGGATGGTCGCGCCGAAAAAAGCCGCCATTTTCCAGCGCGCGCTGGACGGGTTGGTATAGCGCTTGACCAGCTCACGGTCGGCGAAGATCACCTTGCGAAACAGGTCGAGCAAGAAGAAGCCCGATTGTTCCTCGACTTCTGTAGCGTGCTGCTCGCGCAGCGCCAGGTCGAAGCGGCTGGCTACGCGCTTGCTCGACAGGTCTTGCACGGTGCCTTCCTGCAGCGCGCTGGTGAAGTAAAACCCGCGGAACACCGGCTTGAACTGGTAGGTGTTTTCCTCGAACAGGGTCGAGAGGAAGGCCCGCAGCGGCGTCTTGATTGCCGCGAACTCCAGCGGAAAGGTAAACACCCCCGGGCGCATCTGGGTGCTGCGGTTGGCGCCCATGTTGGCCAGGCTCATTTCCTTGAGACCGTCGTAGAGCTCGTCGAAATGCTCGTCGAAAAAGCCCAGCACGTCCTGCGGCGCGCTGCGGCGGTTGTAGCGCAGCGTAGCGCCCCAGATGCGGTCACGCTCGAGACGCTCGGTGCCGGCAAAAAAATCAGAGAAGCCGGCAACCAGGTCGGCCTTGGTGAACACCACGTATACCGGAGCGTGCACACCGAGACGCTCGGTCAGCTCCTGCACCCGGGTGCGCAGGCTCTTGGCCAGTTCGTGCGAGGCACTGGTCGGTCCCGCCACCAGTTCGGCCACGCTGACCGCAATCAGGATACCGTTGATCGGCGCCTTGCTGCGGTGGCGCTTGAGCAGGTCGAGAAAGCTGAACCACTCCTGGCGATCTTCGTCTTCGACCGAATAGCGGCCGGCGGTGTCGAGCAGGATGCCGTCGGTGGTGAAGAACCAGTCGCAATTGCGGGTGCCACCCACGCCCTGCAGCGCCTTGTTGCCGGGAATCGGAAAGCTGAGCCCGGAACGCGCGATGGCGCTGCTCTTGCCCGCCGCAGGGTTACCGATGATCATGTACCACGGCAGCTCGTACAGCGCCGCCGCGCCGCGCGTCAGCCCGAGCTTGGAGGTCTTGATGGTGGACACCGCCTCCAGCATGTTCTTGCGCAGGATCGCCATTTCGCTGCCGCCGGCCCCACCGTTGTCGTCGCCAGGAATGATCGCCTCGCCCAGCTGCTGCGCGGCGCGGGCCCGCAGATGGCGCCTGATCGCCCAGCCAATTCCCCAGCAGGCCAGCAGGGCCAGTGCTGCGATCAGGGCCCATACCAGGTCGATGCCGAGCAAGTCGGCGCCGATGAGAAGGCAAGCCGCCAGCGCGGCGATGCCGATCGCGACCAGCACGCGGCTGTCGGTCAGTAACTGCCAGATTCGTGCCATGGGGGACCAGGATAGGGAGGTTGAAGGAGTGTTCTAAAGGAAATGCTCGCACGGCAAAGCCAGTCAACTTTTGCGACCGCTCAATAGTTGCCCGGCAGGCTCCCTCAGCGCCGCATCACGCCGCGCAGGCGCAGCTCGCTGTGGCCAAGATCCATCATTTTCCAGCGCCCGCCCCAGGTCAGGCCCAGCGACTCGGCCACTTCGCCATACAGCTGGTAACCGCGCATGGCCCAGGGATCTTTTTCCGAGATCACCAGCTTGCCATTGCGCAAAAAGGCACAATCAGCGGCCAAGCCGTACTGGTGCCAGCTCTGGAAGGCGCGGGCGTTGGTTACATGACTGCCGGCATTCGCGAGCTCATCCTGGCGCGCCGGGCTGCGATAGCCCTCCAGCAATGCCATTTCATAGCCATGTTGTTCCTTCATGATCTTGAATGCCAGCAGCAGCCGCTGACTGAAGTCCGGATGCATGAGGCCCCAGTTGCGGCTGGCGCTTACCAGGAGCGGCCGGACCAGCTCCACTTCCGCAGTAGTGAACGCCACCGGCGGCGGGGCCAGCGGCGGCACCAGCCGTTCTCCTTGCAGCAGGGCCGCCACCTGAACATCGGGGACGGCGTTGCCGCCCTCGTACACCGGCAGCATCGACGGACTGCTCAGGGCCAGCGCCAGCAGCGATGGAATCAGCACTGCGGGTACGCCGATGGCGCAGCCGATCCGGTGGCGCCGCACAAAGCGCAGCGCACTGGCGCGGATATCGCCCGGTACGCCATCGCGCACATGGCCGGCGTAGCGGCTGCCCGCAATCTGCCAGCCGAGCGCGCGTTGCGACAGGCGCTGACGCAGGGCAAACAGGCTTCGCACGAGCAGCGCACGCCTGGCCGGAAACAGGACCAGCCAGATCGCAGCGGATGCGAGACAAAAGTACAGAAGGGCGAGAAAAATCAGCATCGCTTCCCCCAAGATTGTTTCTAATCGGAACTGGAAGAACCAATCTTAGGAGTAATGCCGTGCGGCCTACAGACGAAAATCAATCCCCGTCCCTGCGTCCGAACCTGATGTCGCCACGCCGCAGCAGCGGCGAGGACAGCATCCTGGCGATGCTCGAGCGCGATCCGGCCCGCAAGCGCGACCAGGGTAGCGGCGCACGGCTTGCATGGTATGGCGCCAGCGCAGCCATGGCCGTGGTCCTGACCGGTGTACTGGTGTGGCTGGCAGCAGCCAACGATGGACGGCAGGCAGACGGGGTCGCGCTGGCGCTTGATCATGCAATATTGGCGAGCTCCGGCTCTTCTCCTGGCTCCACCGGCCGTCATGCCCCTTCCATCGACGCGCCCAAGCCGTTTGCCGTAGTACGCCAGGTTGCCATGGCAACCAACGCGGCATCCATCGTCGATCAAGATCCCGGCAACAACGTGGTGCCGCTGCGATTACTCAAGCCCGCGCCGTCCACGATCCGGCTACCGGTACCGGTACCGGTGGCGGTGCCGGCAAGACCTGCGCGGCGCGCTACTGCGGCCACCACCGAGGCGCGCCCCGTCGAGCGGCCGCGGGCGCTTGCCGCCGCGCGCAACAGCGCCCGCCCTGGCCAGGGCAAGGCGCAGCGCACTCCCGCCCCGGGCAAGGCCACCGACACCCACGTCGACGCCGATGTCGCCTTGATTTCCGCCGTCATCGTGCATGCCAACGGTCATGCTCCCACGGGCTCGCAGATGACGGAGCTGATATGTCCGAATGATGGCTGCAAAGAGAAACCAGCGCGGCACTAACGTGGCGAAAACCCACCACTGGCAGCGAAATACCGGGATAGTGCTGGATGCCGGACGCCTCGAGAGGCTATACTGTACATAAGCACAGTATGGCAACATGAGATGATCAGGGTTCTGGAAAACGAGTTTTACTATCTGGATAATTTCGAGCGTGTCCTGGAATGGATTGGTGAACGCTATCGCGATCTGCTCGGCGACGACGAGCTCGCCTTCCTGGCCGCATTTCCTGCACTGCCCCGCAGTGCGCGCGCGCTGTTCGTCCGCATGGTCATGCGCAAGGGAAGCCTGTTCCGCGCGAGCAAGCTCGCCTATGCCGAAATCGGCTGCCCGCTTGAGGCGTCCCGCCCCTTGCTGGGCACCGGCTGGGTCGAGGCCAATCCCAGTCTCTCGCTCGAGGAACTGTTCGACCTGTTGTCCAAGCCCGAAATCGGCGCCGCCTTCCACGCGCACCTGCCCCAGAAAAATGCGCGCAAGAGTGCCTTGCTCGAAGCGCTCAGCCCCACGTTTGCCGGCCCTCGTCCGTTCGCCGACTGGTACCGCGATTGTCCCGACACGGCGCTACGCATCCGGGTCAAACCGCTGTGCGACCGGCTGCGCCTGATCTTTTTCGGCAACTTGCGCCAGGACTGGACCGAATTCGTGCTATCCGACCTCGGCATGTTCCGCTACGAGCAGGTCGAGATTTCCCATGCCTCGCGCGGCTTGCGCTCGCGCGGCGACATCGACCAGTACATTGTCCTGCACGCTTGCAAGGAACGCTTCTACGCCGGCGAGGCGCTCGACGAGGTCGTGCGCGACCTGCCCTCGCATGTGTTCGACAACGATTGGCTGGAAAGCCGCCGCGAAAAGCTGCTGTTCCAGATCGGCCAGCAGTACGAAAAAGCCAGGGACTGGGACAATGCCCACGTGGTCTATACGCGCTGCCGCTTCCCCGGCGCCCGCGGGCGTGCGATCCGGGTGCTGGAAAAGCACGAGCGCTTCGCGCAAGCCTTCGCCTTGCTGACCGAGGCGCAGGATGCACCGGAAAACGAGGCTGAACGCCAGCACCTGCTACGCATCGCGCCGCGCCTGGCCCGCCGCCTGGGGCATGCGAAGCCGGCGCCGCAACGCAACGCCCCCGCCAGCCGCCTTGAACTGTGCTTGCCGATGCCCGCCGGGGAACGGTGGGTCGAAGGCGTCGTGCGCGACCACCTGGCCACCGAAGACGCGCCGGTGTTCTATGTCGAGAACGCGCTGGCCAATTCGCTGTTCGGCCTGCTGTGCTGGCGCGCGATCTTCGCCCCCATTCCCGGCGCCTTTTTCCATCCCTTCCACCGCGGACCGGCCGACTTGTACAGCCTTGACTTCCACCAGCGCCGCGCAGCGCAGTTCGCGCAATGCCTGGGCGCGCTGGACGACGGCAGCTATCGCGACATCATCCGCCGCCACCTGCTCGAAAAGGCCGGCATCGCCTCGCCTTTCGTGCACTGGGATCTGCTGAGCCCAGCCCTGCTCGAACTGGCACTGGAGTGCATTCCGGCCGCGCACCTGCGCAAGTGGTGCGAGCGCATCCTGGCCGACATCAAGGCCAACCGGTGCGGCTTCCCCGACCTGATCCAGTTCTGGCCTGCCGAAAAGCGCTACACCATGATCGAGGTGAAAGGTCCCGGCGACCGCCTGCAGGACAACCAGGTGCGCTGGATCGATTACTGCGCCGCGCACCAGATGCCGGTGTCGGTCTGCTATTTGCAGTGGCAAGAAGCTGCTTGAGCGACCTTGGCCTGAAATACAGCGTGGCGGTGCGGGCGCTATGCGAATTTACCGCCAAGGCGGGCGACCTCGACCTGCGCTTTACGCCTTCGCCCACCGCCCAGGAGGGCATCGCAGGGCACACGGTCGTGCAAGGCCGGCGCGGCGGCAGCTACCGAGCCGAAGTATCGCTGTGCGGCGACTGGGGCAACCTGCACGTGCGCGGCCGTGCCGACGGCTACGATCCGGACCAGAACCTGATCGAAGAAATCAAGACCCACCGTGGCAAATTCAGCGCCATCCCCGACAACCACCGCCACCTGCACTGGGCCCAGCTACGGGTCTACGGCCACCTGCTGTGCCAGCAGCAGGGCCTGGCGCAGATACACCTGGCGCTGGTCTACTACGACATCGGCAGCGGCCACGAAACCGTCCTGCGCGAGACGCAGGCGGCGACCGACCTGGCCGCGCTGTTCGCGCAGTTGTGCGAAGCGTTCTCGCGCTGGGCTGCCATGGAAGCGGCGCACCGGGTGGCGCGCGACGCCGGCCTGGCCGCGATGCCCTTCCCGCACGCGCATTTCCGGCCCGGACAGCGCGAGCTGGCAGAGAACGTCTATCGCGCCAACACCAGTGGCCGCTGCCTGCTGGCCCAGGCGCCGACCGGCATTGGCAAGACGATCGGCAGCCTGTTCCCGGCACTGAAGGCGATGCCGCTGCACCGCCTCGACAAGGTGTTGTTCCTGGCCGCGAAAACGCCGGGTCGGCGGCTTGCGCTCGATGCCACCGCCAGCCTCACGCGCGCGACAGGAGTTGCGCTGCGCGTCCTGGAACTGACCGCGCGCGACAAGGCTTGCGAGCATCCCGACAAGGCTTGCCACGGCGACGCCTGCCCGCTCGCGAAGGGTTTCTATGACCGCCTGCCGGCTGCCCGTACTAGCGCCGCACAGCTTGCGCTGCTCGACCGCGAGGCGCTGCGCAGCGTGGCGCTGGCGCACGATGTCTGTCCCTATTACCTGGGCAGCGAAATGGCGCGCTGGGCCGACGTGGTGGTAGGCGACTACAACTATTATTTCGACGGCGGCGCGATGCTGTACGCGCTTGCCCTGAACAACGGCTGGCGTACCAGCGTGCTGGTCGATGAAGCCCACAACATGGTGTCGCGTACGCGCTCGATGTACAGTGCCGAGCTGGATCGCGCCAGCTTGCGCGCTGCGCGTGCGCACGCTCCCGAGATCGTGAAAAAGGCGCTGGAGCGCGTCGGACGCGCCTGGACCGGCGTCGACAAGCAGGCCCCGGCCCCCTACCAGGTGCTGGGCGAAGTGCCTCCCAAGCTGATCGACGCGCTGCACAACGCGACCAGCGCCATCAACGATTTCCTGGCCGAGGCGCCCGCACCGCTCGACCCCGAGCTGCAGCGTTTCCATTTCGACGCGCTGGGTTTCCTGCGATTGGCAGAATCCTTCGGCGAGCATTCGCTGTGCGACCTGGCACGCTCGGGCACCCGCGACTCGATGATCTGCATTCGCAACGTGGTGCCGGCGCCCTTCCTGAAACCGCGTTTCGCGTTGGCGCATTCGATCACGCTGTTTTCGGCGACGCTCAGTCCCTGGCATTATTTCTGCGACCTGCTCGGCATGCCTGCGAATACCGCCTGGGCCGATGTTGCCTCGCCCTTTCGCGCCTGCCAGCTGGAGGTGCGCGTTGCCGGCGGCATCTCGACGCGCTACCAGCACCGCGCCGCCTCGCTCGCCCCGATCGCCGACCTGGTGGCGCGCCAGTACGCATCCAGGCCGGGCAACTACCTGGCCTTCTTCAGCAGCTTCGACTACCTGGAAGGAGTGCTGACGCAGCTCGCGCTGCGCCATCCGGGTGTGCCAGCCTGGCGCCAGGAGCGGCGCATGAGCGAGCCCGAACGCGCCGGCTTCCTCGATCGCTTCACGCTGGAGGGGCGCGGGGTCGGCTTCGCAGTACTGGGCGGGTCGTTCGGCGAAGGCATCGACTTGCCTGGCACGCGTTTGATCGGTGCCTTCGTGGCCACGCTCGGCCTGCCGCAGGTGAACCCGGTAAACGAGCAACTGCGCCAGCGGATGGGGACGATGTTCGGCTCCGGCTACGACTATACCTACCTCTACCCCGGCATGCAGAAAGTGGTGCAGGCGGCCGGGCGCGTGATCCGCACCGAACAGGACCATGGGGTGGTCTGGCTGATCGATGACCGTTTCGGCAAGCCGGATGTGCGCGCGCTGCTGCCGGCATGGTGGGACATCGATGGCCCTTCCTGCTTGCAGGCCTAGCGCATCAGTTCGCGAACCTTCTGGTAGCCGCTGCGGCTGATCGGCAGTGTGACGCCTTCTTTCAGCACCGCGCAGTAATTGTCCTTGCTGCTAGGTTCGATGCGTGCGATCGAACCGACGTTGACGATGTACGAGCGGTGGATGCGGATGAACATCTGCGGATCGAGCTGCGTCTCGAGTGCGGACATGCGCTGATTTTTTAGCCAGGACTTGCCGGCCGCGCTGATCTGGACGTAATCGTCCTGCGCCTCGATGTAGTCGATACTGGCTGCCGGCACCACATGCACGCGCGGTCCATCCTTGATCAGCACACGCTCCAGATAGCCGTGGCGCTGGGCCGCTTCGGCCACCAGGTGCGCGATCTGCGCCTGCGGACGGGCGCGGCTGCGCGCATGGCCCAACGCCTGGGCGAGCCGCTCGCGACTGAAGGGCTTGAGCAGGTAATCGATCGCATGCACCTCGAAGGCGCGCAGCGCGAACCCGTCATAAGCGGTGGCAAAAATGTAGTGCGGCTTGCTACCGGCCAGTTCGACCACTTCGAAGCCGTCGAGCTTGGGCATCTGGATATCCAGGAACACGAGCTCGGGATCGAGTTCGGCGATGGCCTTGACGGCCTCGAAACCGTTGGCGCATTCGCCGACAATCTCGAGCTCGGGATGGGCCCCGAGAAACTCGCGCAACAGTGCGCGGGCCAGGTGTTCATCGTCGACGATCAGTACGCGCATCGGTTCCTCTTCATGGTTCGTTTATTTGGTCCTGTGCGGGCAGTACCAGCACTACGATGAACTTGCCGTCTTCGCCAGTCCAGTGCAGGGCAGCTTCCTTGCCATAGGCCGCCGCCAGCCGCTGGCGTACATTGACCAGGCCGATTCCATCGCCGGCGACGGGTGAACCGGCCGGGCACGGATCGGCGTCGTTTTCGATCCGGATGCGCAGCAGCGAACCGGTACGTTCGGCACTGAGTGCGATGCTGCCGCCCTCGAGCCGTTGGCCAATCCCGTGTTTGACCGCATTCTCCACCAGCGGCTGCAGCAGCATGGGCGGCAGCATGCAGTCGCTGGCGCCCTCGCCAACCCGGCACTCAAAGCGCAACCGTGGACCGAAGCGCACCTGCTCGATCGCCAGGAAGCGTTCGAGCAGCGCCAGTTCCTGATGCAAGGCGACCTTGCGGTGAGCCTCCAGACCGAGCGTCTGGCGAAAGAAGCCGGCCAGCTGCAAGGTCATGTCGCGCGCCCGGCCGGCATCGATGCTGGTAAGCGCGCTGATCGAGTTCAGGCTGTTGAACAGAAAGTGCGGGTCGATCTGGGTGCGCAGCATGCGCAGTTCGGCATCCTGCGCCAGCAGGCGCGATTCCAGCTCGCGGTTCTCGGCGCTGCGCGCCCGTTCGAATTCCAGCGCCAGGTAGTGGGCCACCGCCGTCATCGAGTACAGCAACACGCCCAGGCAGAACATGATTGCGACCAGGGGACGCTCGAACCGCACCGCGTCGGCCAGCACCAAGTTGCACAGCGATGCCCAGGCACTGGCCGCGACGCACCACAACACGGCGGCTGTAGAGGCACTGAAGAAAAAGACCGACAACACCGCACCCAGCCTGCGCTGGGTCAGTGGATAAGCGCGACACAGGTAGTAGGCGGAAAAACCGCAGGCGACCGCATACAGCAGCGTCAGCGGCAGGGCAAAGGCCAGGCTGGGGCCGGGTGCTACGCCGGTGCCGGCGTTGACCAGGCCGGCCAGCAGCAGACCCAGCATCAGCCAGGCCAGCAGGTAAAGCGCGACGCTGCGCCGGGCCCAGGATGTACCGTTCATCGCATGCGCACCGTCAGTTGCGTACTTCCACGCCGCCCATGATGGCGTAGCCGCGCACCAGCAGGCGCTTGCTGTTGTCGGGTGGCGCGATGGTCTTTTCCTCGAAGCCCCCCATGATCGGCGTGCCGTCCAGGATCACTGTCCAGTCGGGCGGAACCTTCAGAGTAACGCCGCCCCAGACAGCAAACACATTGACTACCGCCTCACCCTGGATCGACGAATGGCGCAGGTCGAGAGCGCAGCCTCCCATCACTGCGGTAATTTCGCCGCCGCGAAAGTTCGGCGTGACGACCCGCCGCTCGAAGGCGCCCAGGATGGCGGTGACGTCCACCACGCTTTCCCCGCCGGCGTCGGTCTGGTCCTTGACCTCGGCCAGCGATAGCTGGCGGCGCCCGATGTGTGCCTTGAACAGCGTATAGACGCCAAAGCCGATGAATAACAGCGGCCACAGCACGCGCCAGTTGAAGTCGATGATGTTCATCCGGTCCAGCATCAGGATCACGCCTAGTGCGATCAAGCCTGTTCCCGTCAGCTGCCCGCCAAGGGTCTGGGTGTCGCACAGCTTGACGGTGCCGACGATCAGGAACAACATCGGCCAGAACGATATGGCGCTACGGGTGTCGATGATATCGAGGTTATCGAGCAAAAACAGCAAGCCCACCAGGATCACCAGCAGGCCGAGTACTACCTGGCTGGTCACGCCTTTCGCGCGCAGTTTATTTTGCATGCTGGTTCTCCGGATGGTGATGTGCAAGGCGCCGTGTGACGAACGGTTCGGCCACCATCTTGACACCCCAGGCCAGGATGAATAACGGCCAGCTGTTGCGGAAGGTAAGCCCGGCCAGGTGCTCGAGACAGGCAAACAGCCACAGCCCGATGAAGACGGTCCAGAGACCGTTGCCGAATTCGCGCGCGCTCGGGGAACCGATGCTCTGGTTGATGCCGATTGCAACCAGCAGCAGCGGCCAGTAATGCCATATGGGTCCGGCGTCGATATAGTAAAGACGGTCGAGCAGGAAGAGCGCGCCGACAGCGATCAGGAGCAGGCCCCCAACCACCTGTTTGCGCCAGCGATAAGACTGTTGGTTGTTCATGATGCGGCTCCTCGTGTGTAATCGGAATGGACACACGATACCGCAGCCGGAGCTGGCGGGGAAAGCGCTTATCGGTCAACGGCGGTGCCGGGTCGGCGAACGGCGTGCGATTCGGCCAATGGCGCGCCGGCCAGGTGCATGGACGAAAAAAAACCCGCCTTTTCAGGGGCGGGCTGGCAGGGCAAGGAGCAAATCAGGCCGAAGCCGACAGGTCCATTTGCGGACGACCCTTGACCTGGTTACGGTACTTGCCGCGGGCTTCTGCCATTTTGACGGCTTCGCGCGCGATATTCATGCGGCGAATTTCCAGGCGTTCCTGCTTGCCGCGGTGTTGTGCTTCGTGTTTGCTGCCAATTTTGTGGGTCATGAACGTCTCCTGGTTGAACACCATTTTCTGGTGCTGGCCACGCCGTCCTGGCGCGGTATGGGAATAAAAACGGTGCTAAGAGCGGTTGTTGGCCAGTTCGAGATCGGACGGCATCAACATGCCCCATCCGAGCTGGCGCCGAATTTCTTCCGGCGTTGGCGGCGGTGCGGTATCGCGCGAGCGGCGCTCGAGGTATTCACGTACCAGGTGCTTGGGCGGATACTTGATCTCGAACATGGCAACCTCCGCTATTGTCTAGGGCCTCGCCTGCGCGCCGGCCCGGATCTGGTGCCGGTCCTCGAGGCGACCGGCTAACCTGCAGAGCTGTTGGCGCCGCACGTGCCGCGCAGCCCCTCACTCACACAGCTTCATGATAACGATGACTTGGCAAACCGACCGTTAGCTAGCTCACACTGCGCGATAGGTGCGATCCTACAAGGCGCATGGCAATCCCGGAAAGCTCGCCAGCAAGCGAATCTGGTCGTTGATCAGTAGCGGTATTTCAGGTTCACGTAAAAGGTGCGGCCGGCCACGTGCAGCTTCTGCTGCTCGTGCTCGCTGTAGCGATAGTAGGCGCGCTTGACATTGGTGATGTTGGTCGCGTCAAACGACGGCACGAGGTTCTCGCGCAAGTTGTAGCGGGCATCGGATGCCAGCACGGTGACCGGTGCGCCATGTGATTCGAGCGACCGGCATCAGCACGCCGTTGATGGTCGACAGACCCTGGCTATTTGCGTTCGGTGCCGGCGCGGGGTTGTTGCGTGGATCGAGTAGCTGCACCGTGTCCTGGCCTGCCCCGCCGGTCTTCGGATAACCAATGATGTCCGAGTAGAACAGGTTCCCGCCCACTATCGAACGGCGCCCGGCATACCACGCCCAGGACGGGTCGAGGTTCTTGGCCAGGAGTGCTTCCAGGCGTGGATTCGGGCCGTTGACCTGGCAGATACCGTCGGTGCCGACCGGCGAACCGTAGCCGGCGCCGAGGATGTTGTAGTTCTGGCGCGCGTTCGTAATACTGGATCGCGTCGCTGGACGTGGTAATCACACCCGGCGCGGGAGCGCAGGTGGTCCGGGCCCGCGGGCCGGCAGAGGCAGGCGCTAGAGCCGCCTTTGTCGGGGTGTTGATAACGGAGGGCCTCCCTCGATGATCATTTGTATTAGACGCTCTATTACTTTGAGGAATGTACCAGCACGAGCCTCGCGCAGGCTATGCCAGGCGCATGAAGTTGCGCGTTCGTGGTTCGTACCCACCGCGGTAGTCCGGCACCCGTGCGTACTGTCTTCACCACTGCGACGCCAATCGAGCTTCGACGCCCTTATCGAGCGGGTCTCGCCGCCTCAGGCACGCCAACGCCGCGACCGGCCAGTCGCAATTTTTTGCTTGTCTTAATTCCCCCCAACGATTCTGCAATCTTAGCATCGTCGACTACCCATCAATAACCATTGGTAATGGAATTAGCGATTTATTTCCGATTTCCATTTCTTATTCGAAATTACAGGTGTTTTCTTTTAATTCACTCTTTGCCGTTGAGTGAAGTCAAACACCGCACGTAGTGTACGCCAGATAATAAATTTACAAAATTTACGAAATGCTCAGCCAGGGATAAACCTCGGATTTATACATAAACGTGCATTCAAGGCGGCACTCATCGACTTCTATCGTTTCCCCCAGCAAGCAGATTCACGCATCAATTTATTCTCTTTATTAATAACCAGCGGATCGCCATGTCGAATTCAAGCTCAGATCTTTTCAGCCAGCTGCGCACCCGAATGGTGTCGATGAGCCGCACCAGTAAAATTGCCCTGATGGTCACAGCCGACCTATTGGCATTGCCAGCATGTTTTCTAATCGCCATGATATTACGCGGGGGAGACTTGCAACTTGCAATGAATTATGGACCGGCATCGTATGTACTGGTCGCAGTCGTTACCATTGCGGCATTCTCCATCTCCAATCTTTATCGCGCCGTCATCCGATTTATCGATCAGCGGCTACTGAGCTTGACGGGCGCCGCGCTCGCATTCGCCATATTATGTGTATACGTCGTATTAATTTTAGTGGACGAGCCACGGTTTCCGCGCAGCGCGCTCGCCATTTACTGGTTTGTGGTTTTCTCCTACGTCGTCACATCGCGCATTGGCCTGCGTAATTTGCTGCGGGTCCGTGATGGACGCAGCAGCAAATCCGATGCGGTCGCTGTCTATGGTGCCGGAGATGCCGGTGCCCGGTTAGTACAGGCGATGCGCCACAGCGATGAATATCGCCCGGTCTGTTTTTTCGACGACAAGCGCGCCCTCAACGAACGCACTATCGCCGGCCTGCGCGTGTTTAATACAGCGCGCCTGGCCGAAATCGTGGCTGCGCAAAGCATCCGCACCATCGTCATCGCCCTGCCCTCGGTGTCCGCCGAACGGCTGCGCGATATCACGCAGCGTCTCGGCCAGGGCGGCGTACCCACCAAGATCCTGAGCCGCGTGGTCGACCTGTCCGACGACCGCCCACCGGCAAGCGGCGCGATTCGTGAGCTCAAGTTCGAAGACCTGCTCGGCCGGCCACCGGTGCCGCCCCGGCTCGATCTGTTCGCCCGATGCGTGCGCGGTAAGAACGTACTCGTGACTGGCGCCGGTGGCTCCATCGGCGGTGAGCTGTGCCGCCAGATCGTCACGCTCACCCCCGGCGAACTGCACCTGCTCGACCATTCCGAATACGCGCTCTACACAGTGCGCCAAGAACTGACCACGCGCTTCCCTGCGCTCACCATCCATGCGCACCTGGGATCGGTCTGCAATAGCGACCTGATAGAACGGATATTGCAAGAGGGAAAGATCAACACGATTTACCATGCGGCTGCATACAAGCACGTTCCACTGGTCGAGACCAATATCGTCGAAGGCCTGCGCAACAATGTCGTGGGCGCCCAGGTCGTGGCGAGTGCTGCCGCCAAACACCGGGTACAGACCTGCGTTCTGATTTCCAGCGACAAGGCGGTGCGTCCAACCAACATCATGGGCGCCAGCAAGCGCATCGCGGAACTGATTTTCCAGGCCGCGGCCGTCCGCCACGGCGCCCATACCACTTTCTGCATGGTGCGGTTCGGCAACGTGCTCGGTTCGTCCGGTTCGGTGATCCCGCTATTCCAGCGCCAGATCACACGTGGCGGACCGCTGACCATCACCCATCCCGAGGTGTCGCGCTACTTCATGCTCATCGCCGAAGCGGCGCAACTGGTGATCCAGGCAGGCGCCATGGCCAAGGGCGGCGACGTATTCGTGCTCGACATGGGTGAGCCGGTCAAGATCGTCGATCTGGCACGCACCATGATCGCCATGTCCGGCCTTACCGAACGCAGCCTCCAGAATCCGCGTGGCGACATCGAAGTCCAGTTCGTCGGCCTGTTCCCGGGCGAGAAGCTGCACGAAGAACTGCTTACCGACGGCACCGTCTTCCCCAGCGAGCATCCGCGCATCATGCGGATGAAGGAAAGCGCGCTGCGCCCGAGCGTGCTCGAGACCTGCATTACCTGCCTGATGATGGCCTGCGAAACCCACGAGCGCGGCACGATCGAGTCGATGGTCAAGGCCATCGTCGCCGAATACGTGCCGACCGCGCCCGACCTGGAGCCGCCGCTGGTGGCCGACGTGGCCGACAAGCCGCGTCCGAGCCTGATCAAGAAGTTCGTACCGTTCCGGATTTAATGCCTGCCCCTGAACCCTGTCCTCCCCATTGTCACTGACCGACGAGGAAACACATGCGCGACGATAACACCTCACCTCACCTGGAGCAGCTGCTGGCGAAGCTGCAAGACCGCACCGCCGTCATCGGGATTGTCGGCCTCGGCTATGTCGGGCTGCCACTCACCCTGTGCTACGCGGCACAAGGCTTCAAGGTGCTCGGCATTGACATCGACAACGACAAGATCGAACGCCTGAACCGTGGGGAGAGCTACATCAAGCACATCGACGCCCGTGCAATCGGTGCGGCGCGCGAGCTCGGCTTCGAAGCCACCGCCGATTTCACTCGCGCCGCCCAAGCCGATGCCTTGATCATTTGCGTGCCGACGCCGCTCAACGCCTACCGCGAGCCCGACCTGTCCTTCGTGCTCGGTACCGTGACCGCCCTGCTGCCCCATGTGCGGCAGGGCCAGGTGGTGTCGCTCGAAAGCACCACCTATCCCGGCACTACCGAAGAAGAATTGCGCCCACGCCTAGAATCGCGTGGCTTCACGATCGGGCGCGATCTGTTCCTGCTGTTCTCGCCCGAGCGCGAAGATCCGGGCAATCCACACTTCCAGACGCGCACCATCCCGAAGGTATGCGGCGGTTCGACCCCCGCCTGCCTTGAAGCCGGCTTGGCGCTGTATCGCGCGGCGGTCGACCAGGTGGTTCCGGTCAGTTCCACCCGCGCTGCCGAACTCACCAAATTGCTTGAGAACATACATCGCGCCGTCAACATCGGCCTGGTCAATGAAATGAAAATCATTGCCGACCGCATGGGGATCGACATCCACGAAGTGATCCGGGCCGCTGCCACCAAGCCTTTCGGCTTCACGCCCTACTACCCCGGACCAGGCCTGGGTGGCCACTGCATCCCGATCGATCCGTTCTACCTCACCTGGAAGGCACGCGAATACGGCCTGCACACCCGGTTCATCGAACTGGCCGGCGAGATCAACAGCGACATGCCTCAGTGGGTGATCAGCAAGGTGGCGGACGCACTCAACGAACGCGGGCGCTCGGTCATGGGCAGCCGGGTGCTGGTGCTGGGCATCGCTTACAAGAAAGACGTCGAGGACATGCGCGAGTCGCCTTCGGTCGCGCTGATGGAAATCCTGCGCCGCAAGGGTGCCGGCGTCGACTATTCCGACCCCCACGTGCCGGTGTTCCCGCGCATGCGCGAGCACCGCTTCGAGCTGTCGAGCGTGGCACTGACACCGAACGCGATCGCATCCTACGACGTGGTGCTGATCGCTACCGCCCACAGCAGCGTCGACTACGAGCTGGTGCGCCAGTACGCCAACCTGATCGTCGATACCCGTGGCGTCTATGCCGAGCGCCTGCCGAACGTCGTCAAAGCCTGAGCCCAGTCCGGAGACCACCATGCGTACCTATCCTCCTGCCATACTCGACCGCAAGATCCGCTTCGCCCTGGTCGGTTGCGGCCGCATTGCAAAGAATCACATGAATGCGATCCGAGAGCACCACGATCGCTGCGAACTGGTCGGCGTGTGCGACGTCAACCCACGCGCGCTCGAGGAAGCCGCCGCCGGCACCGGCGCCCGCCCCTACCGCAGTCTGGACCAGATGCTGCGCGAATGCGATGCCGACGCCTTCGTGCTCGCCACGCCTTCCGGGCTGCATCCGCAACAGTCGATCCAGATCTCCCGCGCAGGCCGCCATGTCATCACCGAAAAGCCGATGGCTACACGCTGGGAAGACGGCAAGGCGATGGTGGCGGCCGCCGACGCGGCCGGGGTGCGCCTGTTCGTCGTCAAGCAGAATCGCCGCAACGCGACACTGCAACTACTCAAGAGCGCAGTCGAGAAAAAGCGTTTCGGTCGAATCTACATGGTCAACCTGAACGTGTTCTGGACCCGTCCTGAAGAGTATTACAACAGCGCCAAATGGCGCGGCACCTGGGAGTTCGACGGCGGCGCGTTCATGAACCAGGCCAGTCACTACATCGATCTGATCGACTGGATCATCGGACCGGTGGAAAGCTTGCAAGCCTACACTGCCACGCTGGCGCGCGACATCGAGGTCGAGGACACCGGTGTCATCAGTGTGCGCTGGCGCAATGGTGCGCTCGGGTCGATGAACGTCACCATGCTGACCTACCCGCGCAACCTGGAAGGCTCGATCACCGTCCTTGGCGAACACGGCACGGTGCGCATAGGCGGCGTGGCAGTCAATGAAGTGCAGCAGTGGGAATTCGCCTCGCCCGACCCGGACGATGAAGGGGTCGGGCACGCCAGTTACCAGACCACCTCGGTCTATGGTTTCGGCCACCCGCTCTACTACGACAATGTCATCAAAGTCCTGCGCGGCGAAGCCGAACCCGAAACCGACGGCCGCGAAGGGCTCAAATCGCTCGAGGTGCTGGTAGCAGCCTACCGCTCGGCGCGCGACGGCAAGCGTATCGCGCTGCCGCTGGAGTATTGATCATGGCGATCGTCATCCATTCCAGCGCCATTGTCGACCAAGGCGCGGTTCTCGGCGACGGCACCAGGGTATGGCATTTCGCCCATGTCTCGGCCGGTGCGCGTATCGGCACCGACTGCTCGCTCGGACAAAACGTCTACGTCGGCAATGACGTACTGATTGGCGACGGCGTCAAGGTCCAGAACAATGTTTCAATCTACGATGCCGTGACGCTCGAAGACGATGTGTTCTGCGGACCGAGCATGGTCTTCACCAATGTCTACAATCCGCGCGCCGCAGTGGTACGCAAGCACGAGTACCGGCGCACCCTGGTGCGGCGTGGCGCCACCATTGGCGCCAACGCCACCATCGTATGCGGCGTGACGATCGGCGCGTGTGCCTTCGTCGCCGCCGGGGCCGTGGTGAACCGCGACGTCTCCCCGTTCGCGCTGGTCGCTGGCGTACCGGCACGCCAGATCGGCTGGATCAGCCGCAATGGCGGACGGCTCGCGCTGCCCCTGGCGGGCGAAGGCGAAGCGCGTTGTCCTGAAACCGGTGAAGTGTACGTCTTGCGCGACGGTGTCTGCGCGCCCGCCCGTGACCACTGACGCCCTGTCATCCACGATCTTGCCATTCGCTCCGAATAAGGAAAAGCCATGCAATTCATCGACCTCAAATCGCAATACGAAGACTCGCGCGACCTGATCAATAGCCGAATCCAGGCTGTCCTCGACCATGGCCAGTACATCATGGGTCCTGAAGTGGCCGAGCTCGAACAGCGCCTGGCCGACTATACCGGCGCAAGGCACTGCATCACGGTTTCCTCAGGGACCGAAGCGCTGATCATTGCCCTCATGGCACTGGGCGTGGGTCCAGGCGACGAAGTCATCACCACGCCATTTTCTTTCATCGCCACGGCCGAAGCCGTGCTGCTGGTCGGCGCCAAGCCCGTGTTCGTCGACATCGAGCGCGCCAGTTGCAATATTGATCCTCAGCTGATCGAACAAAAAATCACGGCGGCCACCCGTGCCATCATCCCGGTATCGCTGTACGGACAGACGGCCGACATGGACGCCATCAATCTGGTGGCGTCGCGCCATGGCCTGGCGGTGATCGAAGACGGCGCACAAAGCTTCGGCGCCACCTACCGCGGTCGCCAGAGCGGCGGCTTATCCACCATCGGCTGCACCAGCTTCTTCCCAAGTAAACCGCTCGGCTGCTATGGCGACGGCGGCGCATTGTTTACCAGCGACGACGCCCTCGCGACCGCAATGCGAGAAATTCGGGTGCACGGCCAGTCCCGCCGTTACGTACATACGCGCCTCGGCGTCGGCGGGCGCATGGATACGCTGCAATGCGCCATCGTGCTGGCGAAACTGGAGCGCTTCGACTGGGAGATCCGGCAACGCCGGCGCGCCGCGGCCGCATATGACGCGCTGCTGCATCCGCACCTGCCGGTGATTGCCTGCCAGCCTGACCGCACCAGCGTCTATGCACAATACACGGTGCTGGTCGAGCAGCGCGATCAGCTACGCAGCGAGCTCGATGCTGCCGGAATCCCGACTGCGGTCCATTACCCGCTGCCAATCCACCAGCAGCCCGCCTACGCTCACCTGGCTGCCGGGGAGCGCTATCCAGTATCCGAAGACATGGCCGCACGCGTGCTCAGCCTGCCAATGGGCCCCTATCTGTCCGCCTCCGATGCGCGCCACGTGGCCAGCAGTTTGCTGCGCGCTACAAACCTGACCCAGCCTGGCCGCGTGGAGACGGTCGAACTATCGGTGTGATATGCGAGCGAAACAGGCGGCGGCCGTTCAAATTTAGCGATATGCAGCTTGAATGTTCACCCGTTTCGCATGCCCCATGCTTGCAAGCTCATCCAGGGATTTTCGCTCATGTGCAAGATCGTTCACCTCACGTCCGCGCATCCACGCAACGACATCAGGATCTTCATTAAACAGTGCCGAACGCTTGCAGCTCACGGCTATGACGTGACGCTGGTAGTTGCAGATGGCAAGGGCGACGCGCATGTCGATGGCGTCACGATCGCCGATGTCGGCCGCCTGCCAGGCCGGCTGAACCGCATTTTCAAGGTAACGAAACGAGTGTTCGACAAGGCTGTTGCACTGGACGCGGATATCTACCAGTTCCACGACCCTGAATTGCTTCCTGCAGGGCTCAAGCTCAAACGGCTGGGCAAGACCGTGATCTTCGACTCGCACGAGGATACCGCCAGCCAGCTGGTCGGCAAACCTTACCTTGACCCCCTCTCGCGGCGCGTGCTGCCGGCCATGTTCGCAGCATACGAACGTTTTGCCTGTTCCCGCTTCGACGGCGTCATCGCAGCAACTCCCTGTATTCGCGATCTTTTCCTGAAAATCAATCCGGTCACGGTAGACATCAATAATTTCCCCATCGTCGGCGAATTCAGCACCGCGACACCATGGAACCTGAAGAAGGACGAGGTGTGCTACGTCGGCGCCATTAGCGGCATCCGCGGCATTCGCCAGATGGTCAGGGCCGCGAGCCTGTTGCAGTCGGGAGCGCGCCTGAACCTGGCCGGCCGCTTCTTCGACCCGGTAAGCGAGGCGCAAGTCAGAGCCCATCCCGGCTGGGGGCGTGTCGCCGACCTTGGTTTACTGGATCGCGCAGGCGTGCGCGACGTGATGGCACGCTCGGTCGCCGGCTTGGTAACGCTGCTCCCCCTTCCAAACCATGTCGATTCCTTGCCCACCAAGATGTTTGAGTACATGTCTTCGGGTATTCCAGTGATCGCGTCTAACTTCAAGCTATGGCGCGAGATCGTCGAAGGAAACGAATGTGGCATCTGCGTCGATCCTCTTGATCCTCAAGCAATCGCCACCGCGATCGACTATCTGGTCTGCAACCCGGACATCGCCAAATCAATGGGGGAGCGCGGAAGGCGGGCAGTAATGGAAAGGTACAACTGGGACGTCGAGGCCACGAGACTGACCGATTTCTATGGGGCGCGTTCAAATGCTAAACAAGCTATCGCAACTGTTTGACCAGGTTGTCGCCGTTGCCAGATTGCCCGTGGTGCGGCTGCAATTTCATCTGGTCCTGAACCCTGAAAATGTCGAAAAGAGCTACCGGTACTACACCAAGCCGCATCCGAAATACAAGATATTCCCCAACAAGGCGGTGGGGGCTGCGCTGGTAGACCTGACCAGGTTCCGTAGCCGCGATGACTACGCCCAGGAACTCAAGCGCCGCAAGGAAGCAGAGCGCCACGTCAAGAAAGCCAGGTCCAAGGGTTACGCGGTAATGGAGATCGACAGGAACGATTTCGTTGACGATATCCACGAAATCAATAATTCCGTTGAGATTCGCCAGGGCCGGCCAATGGATCCCGCTTATAGAGACAAAAAAACCAGCTACCAGTCCGAAGTCAATTTCAGGTACTACGGCGTGCTCAGTCAACATGGACAGTTGATGGCTTACTGCGAAGTTGCATACCTGGGTAATTTCGCTGCCTTTAATCGGGTGATCGGCATTCGCAACAATGACGGCATCATGCACTTGATGGTCGCGGAAATCATTTCTCAGGTTATCGAGACCGGAAAATTCGACTACCTGATGTATGACACCTATTTCGGTGCAAGTCCCGGTTTGAAGACATTCAAGAAAATGTTTGGATTCGAACCTTATCGCGCAAAATACTCTCTCCTATGACTACCATGCTCGGTCGCTTGTATTGTGATTACCTGATGCCTTCTCAACTGGCCGCCTACGAAGAAGTCGTGCATCGGGCTCAAGAAGCATGCTATGAGCAATTATCGGTGCGCGATTATGTCGAGCGCGTACGCGATGGAGCTTGCGTCCCAGGGAAATTTCTCGTACACCGCCATGACATCGATACCGATCTGCGCACCACCAGAAAGTTGTTCGACATCGAGAAAAAGCACGGGATCAGATCGAGTTTTTATTTCAGGCTTTCTACCCTTGACTTTGGCCTGATGCGGGATATCGAAGAATATGGGAGCGAAGCCAGTTACCATTACGAAGAGCTAGCCGCCTTCGCCAAGAAATACCGGATCAAGGACCCGGCAACTTTACGCGCGCGGATGCCTGAAATCCGCGCGAACTTCCTCGCGAATTTTCTGTATATCGAGGAAAGGCTGAAAAAGAAGCTACGCACGGTGGCAAGCCACGGCGATTTTGTCAACAGGCGATTAAAGATCACCAACACCGAAATCCTTGACGATCCGCAATTGCGCAAAGAATGTGGGATCGCCTGCGAGACCTATGATCGTGCGCTGCTGGATCATATTGATATCTACATTTCGGATCGCCCTGCTCCACAGTATTATCATCCGACATCGCCCACCCAAGCAATCCGCGAACACCGCAGGATATGCCTGGTAACGCATCCTCGCCAGGTTGAAACAAATTGGGCAGAGAATACGAAAGACAATATTTTCCGCTTTTATGAGGGACTGATCTGGTAGTGAAAAACACCCGGTTCCGCCACCCCGATCCAGCCGGAAAACGCGCCATGACACCGATACCGATTCTCCAGATCGCGGGCCTGATTACCCGCATCATCCAGAATGGCGCCCGCTCCGCTGTCACGGCCAGGGGCGACGCGCAGCGACAATTAGTCTTTCCTGGCAGCGCGCAATCCCCTCTGGCTGTCCCGAATGACTGCAGCCCGTCGGCGTGGGCATGCAAGACCCTCCCCGCCGCCTCGTGTGCAATTCTTGGCATCCTGCTCGCTGCCTGCAGCGGCGGCAAACATCTGTACGTGGCGCCCTCGGGCAGTGATACCAACCCAGGTACAAAAGAGGCCCCGTTCGCGACGATCTCGCATGCAGACTCACGCGCGGCACCAGGATTTACCATTCACGTGGCCCCAGGCATCTACCGGGTAGCGGCGCCGTCACCGGGCAGCGCCGGCATCCACACCGTCAAGAGCGGTACGGCGAACGACCGCATCAGGTTTGTCTCGGACCGCAAATGGGGGGCCAAAATCGTCTTCTCTGGGACTGGCATCGCATGGAACTCGGAAGGCGCTTTCGTCGACATTGACGGTTTCGATATTTCCGGTACCGGCCGCATCGGCATCCTGGCCAAGGGTGGCAACGAGCACATCACGCGCAACTTCGTCCACGACTTGACTGTAAGCGGCGGCTGCAACGGACGCGGCGGCGCGGCGATCAATACCTGGGGTCCGGTTGGCGGCGCCGTCATCGATTCGAACGTCGTTCGTAACATCGGCCTGCAATGGCTTGCAGGCCGGACCTGCAACACGGTACAGGGCATCTACGTTGCCAATGCCAACAACCGGATATTGAACAACGTGATTTCAGGCGTGGCGTCGGTCGGCATCAACAGCTGGCATGGCGGGACGGCCTCCACGATCGTGAACAACACGATCCTCAATTCGAAGATGGGAATCGTGATTGGGCACGGTGACAGCGGCGCGACCGCAGCAGGCACCAGCAACAACTACGTAGCCAATAATATTGTTTTTGGGAACGGGCATGGCATCACTGAGATGGGCAAGGTGGGCGGGAACAACCGGTATGTGAACAATCTGGTTCATTCCAACAATAACAATTGGCGCGTGATGGGCCAGGTCATTGGCACAATTTCCGCCGATCCAATGTTTTTAAATTTTAGAAACGATGGCACTGGGGACTATCGCCTTCACACAATGTCGCCCGCGACCGGTCTCGGCGCAAACATTCATCTAAGAATGGATGCTGCGGACGCCCGGACCGGAGCGCCGTTCGGGGCGCAGGCACCTATCTCTGTGGACGAAAGATGAATAGCCTGGGTACGGGCTAGTAAAGGCATCGGGGCGCAGATGGATCCTTTTTGATAAATCAGCCTTATTCTTGCATTGAGCGCGCGAATGAATATTCTCCTGATCAATCACTATGCCGGTTCGCCCAGGCACGGTATGGCCTATCGACCCTATTATTTAGCTCGAGAATGGGTCCGTATGGGACACCGCGTCCGCATACTCGCAGCAGACAACTCGCACATCCGCGCCTGGCAGCCAGAATTAGCGGGCGCGGCGTGCCTCCACGACACCATCGATGGCGTGGAATACACCTGGTATCGCACGCCAGCCTACCAAGGCAATGGTGTCGGTCGCGTCAGAAACATGGCAGCCTTCGTCACTGCCCTGTATCGAGACAGCAAACGAATGGCACGGGAGTTCGCGCCGGACTTGGTGATCGCATCGAGCACTTACCCAATGGATATCTGGCCCGCGAGCCGCATGGCGCGCTTAGCCAAGGCAAAATTGCTGTTCGAAGTACATGACCTGTGGCCGCTATCGCCGATGGAACTTGGAGGAATGTCAAAGTGGCATCCATTCATCATGCTAGTGCAGATGGCCGAAGACTATGCCTACCGCCATGCCGACAGTGTGGTGTCGATGCTACCCAAGGTACGCGAGTACATGCAGTCACGTGGGATGCTTCCGGAAAAGCTGCACGTTGTGCCAAATGGGATCGATCCGGCAGAATGGCAGGCGAACTGCCCCGGGCTGCCTGAAGCTGCCAGCAAGATGCTTGCCGGGCTGCGCGAACAGGGAGTAGCCATCGTGGGGTATGCAGGAACCCATGGCGTATCGAACGCGCTGGACAATACCTTGGATGCGGCAAAATTAATGCTGGGCGAGAAGGTTGCATTCGTGTTCGTTGGCGGCGGGCCCAGCAAGGCCAGTCTGCAACAACGTGCCGCGCGCGAAGGTCTGGACAACGTGTATTTTCTCGATCCTGTAGAGAAAATTCGAATTCCATCATTGCTGCAGTGCTTCGACATCGCCTACATTGGCTGGCATCGCCATCCTCTATATCGCTTCGGCATTGCCCCAAATAAGTTGATGGACTACATGATGGCAGCTCGCCCAATCTTGCATGCAGTGGCCGCTGGAAACGACCCGGTGCAAGAAGCAGGCTGCGGCATGACCGTCGAGCCAGACAATCCCCGGGCGGTTGTGGAAGGCATTCAGGCTTTACTCGCTCTTTCCCCCGACGAGCGCCGTGCCATGGGACTTAGAGGCAAGGCATTTGTACTCGAGAATCTTACCTACCCTGTGCTGGGCCAGCGATTCCTTGACGCTTGCGTAACGCGATGACAAAGCGATCGTCCCCCCCTGCTCCCAAGCCCGCCTCACAGTCATTGTGGAGCAAAATATTCAATGGCCACTTGCCCGTGAGGGGGCCCCGGATGTGCGCACGTCGCAGGGCACGAGAACTGTCAAAACGCTCATTCGACGTGTTCCTGGCAATGGCGGCTTTGCTTGTTTTTATCATTCCCTTACTGGTCGTTGCATTATTGGTGAAACTGACGTCGAAGGGGCCGGCTCTATACTGGTCACATCGAGTCGGACGACATAACGCGATTTTCTCGATGCCGAAATTACGAACCATGCGGGTGGGCACTCAGGTAGTGGCAACCCATCTGCTGCAGAATCCCAATGATTGCCTGACTCCGATCGGCGGATTCCTGCGCAAATCCAGCCTGGATGAATTGCCTCAGCTCTGGAGTATCCTGTGCGGCGACATGAGTATCGTTGGCCCGCGCCCGGCGCTATTTAACCAGGAGAATCTGATCCAGTTGCGAACCGTCGAAGGTGTGCATACGATTCGCCCGGGCTTGACAGGTTGGGCGCAAATTAATGGACGAGACGAGTTACCAATTCCTGAAAAGGTCGAGCTCGACGTGTACTACCTGCGCCATCAATCTCTGACGCTCGACCTCAAGGTCATCCTGCTGACCGTGCTCAAGGTAATGCGCAGGGACGGCATCGCCCACTAACAGCTTTCCGTAAAGTTCATTGGTAATGCCCCCCTTGAATGATCGCCTGATCAGCGCGAGCCACGCCGTTCGCGGGGTAAACAATTGCTCATCCGCTGGGCTGGGCAGGCCGGCATTGTATGACCACGCACGACCCGTCGCGCCCAAGGGGGGCTTGTATTCGGCTGCAGGCTGCCGCGCCCGGGGCGGGAGTATTCATCAACCCAGGGCTGGATCGCCCCGATTCTTGGGACACATCCGAAGCCCGAGTTCCGGTGGGGCCAGGCGCATGGCGTCGCCGCTTTAACAGAGCTTGACAAGCCTGCTGGCGAAGTTACCCTACGCAAGTCGATCAGGCAATAATCGACTCACCAGTGGACATGATCATGCCCTGCCCTTGGCCGGCTGTTTGGCCAGGTGCACCGCATAACACTCGTTTGGGCCATTTAAACGGACGATCTCTCCCGGATAGGTGGAGTGCTACATCAACGAGTCGATGATTAATAGTCGCTGGCTTCAGGCTGAAGACCAGGGCGAACACAAGCATGCTCAGTGGAATAGCCCATCGGTTTAACTGTGGAGACGGCAACGAGCGGGCAATTCGTATGTAGCCCATGCTGATACAAGTACCTAGAACCAGGCTGGCGATGACTTCGGAGGCCGTGTGGAAATTAAAGTACACCAGTAGTACACCGAGACCGACACTGACGCCGCCCCCGGCAAGCGCCCCTGCCAAACGCCAGGTGTCTGTGCTCCCCTGTAAAGCGACAAAGAATAGTACTGGTACGACGGCCGAGGCGCACAGGGCATGGCCACTTAACGCGTTGAACTGCAGTGCGGGGATTTCGACAGCCCAACCAAGGAATGCAATCTTTGATAATGCGACCAGGACCAACCCCCCACCGAACATCAGGCACCAATACATTGCCAGCTTCCACGAACGTCCGACGATGAGCCATGCGGCGATTGCCGCTGCCATCGGAAGGGCGAATGCAGTGTGACCTATGTCGATGATCAATTTCCATGACATCATGTGCTGCTCTCCCAATCAATGCAGGTGCCAGGTACAAACGTCACCCGCTACTCTCACATCGCGCCAATTGGCTGAGGCGACGACGTCATGTGATGCGGCAAGCGCGTCTCATTCCTTCTCGTGTAACGATACTTGGCGAATGCGCCGAGTGCAGCGCCGACGCTCATATCGGGAACCGACTTAGCTGTCAGCGCCCACAGAATTGAAATGCATACGAAACAGCAGGCCAGGATAAAATCAGGCGATTTTTTGCGCAAAAAATATCCATCCATGAACAGTCGCGACGCTGACCACACTAACATTCCACCTAGAATCAAAAACCCAATCAACCCAAAATCCACCCAGGCACACAGTATATTGTGCGCATAATGACCGTCTGCGTAGCTTCCGAAATCGCCAAAAATCGGATTCTCCGTGATCGTACGCCAGGCATCTTTTGACAACTGCTCGCGAGCCACATTCGAGCTCGAATGCGAAAGATCGAATAGTTGCAATATTCGATTATCCGGCAACGCTCCGACGATCGAGTCGGCATTGGCGCCAATCCAGATAAACAGAAAGAACACCAGATTCATCGAGTACACCTTGCTTTTTGCGTAGTAAAATTCGATGATTGGAACCACAAACAATACTGCGGAAAATTCGCTGCGCGCACCGTTCAGGAACAGACTGCAGGCAGCTAGCCCGTAGAGCAGGAATCTGACTCCAATTGACTTAACGACGGCGATAACTATCAAAAAGGTGTAGATGTATGACCGCGCAAAACCCTGATAGGTCGCGAGACTTTCAGGGTTACTGGCCTCATCCAGAGAACGGAGATAAAAAAACCCGTCGATGGAAAAGTAAATGGTGATGGCTGACATGAAGGCCAGCGATGCGGCGGCCATGGCAATGAATTTCCTGTCACTTAAGTCGATCATCCTGAACACGATATATACATCAACGCAAAATATCATGCTGAACATGTGTTTTTGCACAATTGCAGAGTTGGTTCCAGCTGCAAAGTTTGCCATTAACACCAGGGCGTAATAAGCGACGAACAACATAAAAAACAGATCCGCCTCAAGAAAGAAATTTCTCTTCTTTCTAGCAGCGATAAAATACATTCCTATAATAGGCAAAGTAAATAACAGTGCGACCGGCGAAAAATAACCGCCCAGCAGCGCAGGAATGATTCCCAATCCTAGTAGAGTGTGATAAAAGAAAAATCCCGGAAACAAGAGAAGGAATGCCATGTATATGGCGAATTTTTCAGTGCTCGAAGATAATAAACGGCTCGAGCGGACCTCACTTGTATTCATCATTCAATCCTGACGGCCTCGTGTTGTCTAGTCAGCTATAGCTCGCCCGAGGCCGCCGGTGCGGAACGACTGCGACCCAGGCTTGCATTTTGAGAAAATCGATGGGACATATATAAATAGACGATATACAGCAAAGAGTAACTAATCGTGTAGTTCCAGAGGATTTGCGTAAGCGGTAGCGGAGCGAGGAATACCGTGATGGTCGTGATGAATAATGCAATCTGCCAGACAAACTCTACCTTCTGCTTACCTGCAACAAAGAACACGTAACTCAGCGGACTGGCAACGAAGTTGAGGAAGTACAGAGGTGCCAGGATCCGAGCGAACTCTCCGGCCCCACGCCATGGCTCGCCAAAAATCCAAGCACAGAAATCGGGGGCAAAAATGAAAATTATTATTGCCGGTCCACTGCCGAGTAAGACCAGCGCCTTGAATGTGCGGCGATAGGCGTTCTTGCAGTTTCCTAACGTTTGGAATTCATGTACCGCTTCGCGTTTGAATACTTCCAGCACGGATGCGGCAAGTAGAGAGATCGGTGCGGTCAGGATCCTTTCCGTCAAAGCGAACAGGCCCGCAGCAAACAGGCCATACTTCGCACCGATCAAAAACAGCGGAAATTTTCCAGCCGCAACATTGAGTAGGCCGGCAGGCAGGGAATACTGCCAGAAGGATTGATGTTTTTTGAGAAACTGGCGTTGTGTGCTCGTAGGCGTTAGCGCAATGCGCGGGAGTGGCGGCGACAACAGCAGGATCGCGGCTGTCATACCTACCGCTAAGCCAATAATATGTCCAGCCAGTAGGCCCATCCCGCCTACCCCAAGCGATAACAACAGCACTTGGCTAATTGCAATTGTCCCAGCACCATAAACTTTCACCAAAGCTGCTTTACCGAAAGCACGATATGAAGTTGCATAGGCACTGGCCGTATGGTTATACGCTGTTATCCAGGTGCCGACGCCAATTGTTAGCAAGCCAAACCAGGACATGGCTTGCGCTTGCGGGAGACCCCATTCACGCGCAAGTACTGCGCACAGCGTAATAATTATTGCCAGCAATGTCGAGAAATAGGCTACGACGCTAAAACAGGTTTGCTGGGCACTTTTCTCATGGTCGAGGATCATTGCCGCCTCCAGCCGCAGGGTCGCGACGGTGGACGCGATGGCAATGACCCCTAGCCAGATACTAAATGCACCCATGTCGCCCGGCGTACACAAGCGCGTAATCAATGGCGCAACTAACAAGGGGAGTGCCTGCGCGGCGACAGTGCCAGTGAGAACGGTGGCGGCATGTTTCCAGAAGGCTGGCAAAGTTGCGAGCATGGTCACTCTTAAAGAAGTTTCCGAAAAACCCTGGCAGCTTTCCCGACGACGTCTCGGACCGCGTCACACAGGCCAAAAAAATCAGCAATCAGCTTTGATTGTCTGGTGATTGAAGATTCTCGGATTGACGGGTATCAGTTGTCACCCGTGCCAGGGATTTGCGTCCGAACCGCCTGCAGGTAGTTGGAGGTGGGCGTATCTGCCGTTGATGTGCGAAGCACGGGCGAGAACCAATTCTTCGTGATAGGCGCGCCAGTTTATTACGCAAGGCGACATGGATTTTCGGAAAAAATGTTAATGCTTACCTTGTAACGACATTCCATGTGGATGGGTGGCTAGTTTGAGTGATTTCAATGCGTCGAGCGTGTCGAGTTGATATTGTCGGGGGCATCGAATTGCCAGGAACAAGCTGAGTCGACCGGCTCCACTGTGGACACGGGATGGACGATCAACACAATGGCTTAGTGCATCGCGTATCAATCACCTGGCATCAAAGCGGCCCTTGGCAAGGCCATTTCCAGCCCGTCGCTTCGGGCCTCACGAACAGATGATCTTTGCCAATCGAGTCACTTGCGAATTCGCAAGCTGCACCACGTTCTTTAACTCACGCTTCCCATCCAGTGTCGGCGCCGCCATGCCCGACTGCATAGCGCGACGAACCCACATGAGGACTTACCATGCGCAGCCTTACCATGCCGAAGCTGACATTCCAGTCGCAAGGCCAGATCGGTGACGATTACTGGCACTCCATTCTTATCTCCGTCCTGCGCGGCCTTGCGGCATTCGTTGTGGCTGCTGCGCACCTGCGCGCAGAAATGTACCCAGGCTTGCGTACGGTCACCGATCCATCCCTGTGGTTCCAGGGCTTTGCTTTCGTCACAGGCTTTGCGCACCAGGCAGTGCTGGTGTTTTTCCTGATTAGCGGCTGGCTGGTGGGCGGCAGTCTGCTGAGCAAAATCGGACAGCCGGGCGTGTTGACCAATTATGCGATCGATCGTGCTTCGCGTTTGTGGACAGTACTGGTGCCAACCTTCGGTTTGACGCTGCTGTTGGGCCTGGGTACCGGCGTTCTTGTCCCGGGCAGCATCGATTTCTCGGGCGCCAACGAATTTTCGGCGCTGTCATTCGCGGGCAACCTGTTCGGCCTCCAGGGCGTTGTCCTGACCAACTTCGGCGGCAACTACGCTCTATGGAGCCTGGCTAACGAGACCTGGTATTACGTGCTGTTCCCACTACTGGTCGTGCTTTTTACCGCCCGCCGCGCACGCTCGCGCCTGGCCAGCGGTGCGATGTTGGCGCTGTTGGCAACGCTGTTGCCGCTTCCCATCCTCCTGTATTTCTCGATCTGGCTGCTCGGCGTAGCCTTTTCGCGCGTGAGAATCGAGTGCAGCACTGCCCTGCGTTGCGCATGGTTGCTGCCTCTCGCTGCGGCATGTTCCTATTTCCGTTTGACCGCCGACAACGATAGGTTCGATCAAGTAACGCTGGGGATGGACATTTTGCTCAGCCTGATGTTTCTGCCGTTGTTGTCCAGCCTGCAGTTTCGCGCTGCGCCGACATCGAAACTCGCGCGCCCCCTGGCCAGGGTCGGAACCTTCTTCGCTAACTTTTCGTTCAGCCTGTACGTATTGCACCTGCCGCTCATCTTCTTGCTCAAACACGTGGCGGGCACGCAATTTGGTCTGCAACAGCTCTCTCCCGCCGAACCAATGCACTTCCTGCTATATCTGGGGATGTTGGCTGTCTTACTGGTCGGATCTTACCTGTCTTATCTGCTCTTCGAATCGCAGACCTATCGCATGCGACACATCATTAAAGCGGTGGTTCAGCGCCGCCCCGCTGCACGTCCCGCTGGAGCGGCCGCGGCGTCGGCCAAGCGCTAGCTAGATCGGCAGAAGGCTCCTCAGCCACTGGAAACGTACCAGCACGCAGCGGCGTCGTTCAGTGCAACTGTTCGTTCCGTCCAAGCGTCGCGGTCATAGCGACGCAACTCATCATGTCGACAGGAGAATTCATGAATACCATTGCAGTAATCGGAGCAACGGGCGAAGTTGGATTCAGACTGGTTCAGGCCCTGCATTCGTCCTACCGTATCGTCGCTATCGTGCGCAACCTGGGCAAGCGCGATTTCAGCTGTTATCCCGACGTGGAAGTTCGCTACGTGGCCGACATATCGAAGGTCGAGGATCTGGCATTGTCGCTCGTTGGCTGCGATGCAATTGTGAATACAGGCTACATCTGGTTCGCCGAATTCATACACAAGGCGGTTCTTGAAAGCCAGGCGCAGGTTCGCCATATCGTGTTCACTGGGTCGACCGGAATTTTTACCCGCCTGCCTTCGCCAAGCGCCGATCGCAAACTCAGGGCCGAGGCATTCATTCAAGAACACTACCGCTTTCCCTGGACGATCATTCGGCCAACGATGATCTACGGCCATAAAGATGACCGTAATATCTCGAGGCTGGTACAGGCAGTTGCACGCTATCCGCTGATGCCCTTGATCGGTTCTGGGAGCAACCTTATCCAGCCAGTCCTGATCCACGACCTCGTCAAGGCATATGGCACAGCGTTGTTCAACGCCAGGTGCTATAACAAGTCGTACAACATTGGCGGTAGCAAGGCTTATTCGAATCGCGAGCTGATCGCATGCGCTGCCGCCAGCCTGGGCCGGCGGGCCAGGCTGGTACCACTTCCTGCAGCGCTTGTACGCTGCGGCGTAGCCTTGCTGTCGGTGATCGGTTTGAGCCCCATCTCAAGGGAACAGGTGCAGCGTTTCCAGGAAGACAAACACATCGACCTCAAAGCCTTCATCACCGACTTCAACTACGTGCCTCACGATTTCGAGCACGGCATCGAGTACCTGGTGCACGACTTGAAAGCGCATGGCCAACTCCGCTGATCAAGCGGCTGCTTGCTGGGCCCATCACCCGAGCTCTCGCGTCAGCTTACCTCGCCCCTTCACGCCTTGACCGACACTGCTTGGCGCTGTCGATTGCGGGTTTACTGCACCTGGCTTCCCAAAAGCTCATAGCGTTCTCGCGCGTAGCAAATCAATAGCCCGCATGACCCATGCCCGGAAACCCGGTGCTCGGAAGACACCCTTGCCTGGTCCAAGGGGTCTCGCTGGCTGTCTCTGCCTTCCTGGTTATCACGACATCCCCCGCATTTCCAAGATGGCAAATGGAAATGCGGGGGGCCGCATCGTGACTTGGCGTATCGAAAGAAACATTCCTTAACGCATTGATAAACCTGAGAAATTTTCCTCCAAAAACATTGAACTTAGGAAGTTTCCTACCCTCAAAGCTTACTCATTCACGTTGTAAAGGTAGGGTAAGTTCAGATGAAAAAATTCGTTTCCGTAGTCTCGAATGTTCGCACCAACCAACTGCTGTGCCTCGCGGCATTGCTCGCCGCAGGCGGCAACGTCGTCGCCGGCACCACCGTCGAGCCAGCTTACGATTCCCCGGCCCAGATCACCAAGTCGAGCGCGCAGGCTGCCGCCGACATGGCAGAAGCTGCGTCCGCCACCGCGACTGCGGCCGCAGCGGCCGTGCGCCCTGCAGCCGTCAGCACCGGCCGCCACCTGTACGTCGCTACCACCGGTTCGGATTCGAACCCTGGCACCCAGGCCCGTCCGCTCAAGACCATTGCCCGCGCCGATGCACTGGCCCGCGCCGGCTATACCATCCACGTCGCGCCAGGCATCTACAGGGTTGCTGCGCCGTCGACCGGCAGCGTCGGCATCCGCACCGTCAAGAGCGGCACCGCCAGCGCCCGCATCAAGTTCGTCTCGGACGTGAAATGGGGCGCCAAGATCGTCTTCTCGGGCAAGGGCATGGCCTGGAACTCGAAAGGTGCCTACGTCGACATCGACGGTTTCGATATTTCCGGCACCGGCCGTATCGGCATCCTGGCCGAAGGCGGCAAGGAAAACATCACCCGCAACTTCATCCACGACCTGACCGTCACCGGCGGCTGCAATGGCGGCGGCGGCGCGGCGATTGATGCCTGGGGTCCGGGCGGCGGCGCGGTCATCGATTCGAACGTAGTGCGCAATATCGGCCTGCAATGGGTCGCCGGCCGCACCTGCAACACCGTGCAGGGCATCTATGTCACCAACCAGAACAACCGGATCTCGAACAACATAATTTCGGGCGTGGCGGCAGTGGGCATCAACAGCTGGCATGGTGCGACGGCTTCCACGATCGTCAACAATACGGTCTTCAATTCGAAGATGGGCATCGTGATCGGCCATGGCGACAGCGGTGCGACCTCTGCCGGCACCAGCAACAACTTCGTGGCCAACAACCTGGTCTACCGTAACGCCTACGGCATTACCGAGATGGGCAAGGTCGGCACCAATAACCGTTATCCGAACAACCTGGTGTTCAATACCGGCCGCAGCTGGCTCGTCAAGGGTACCGTCACCGGCACCGTGGCTGCCGAGCCGCAGTTCGTTAATTACCAGGCCAGCGGTACCGGCAACTACCGACTCAAGAGCAACTCGCCTGCAATCAACAAGGGCACTGCGACCCGCGCACCGGCCACTGACATCGCTGGCGTGGCGCGTCCTCGCGGCGGTGCCATCGACATCGGCGCCTACGAGTTCTAAGACTTACCCGATCCCCGGCAGAGCCGGGAGACTGCCCCGAACAGGCGGAGCTTGCTCCGACTGTTCGGGGCTTTTTCATGCCTTATAGAACGACAAAACAGACGAATAACGATAATAGCAATCTAAATTCCTAGAAGAAAGATTCCTTAGTGCATTGATAAAGCAAAGAAATTCTTTCTCAAAAACATTGAACTTAGGAAGTTTCCTACCCTCAAAGCTTACTCATTCACGTTGTTAAGGTAGGGTAATTCAGATGAAAAAAATCGCTTCCGTAGTCTCGAATGTTCGCACCAACCAACTGCTGTGCATTGCGGCATTGCTCGCCGCAGGCGGCAACGTCGCCGCCGGCACCACCGTCGAGCCAGCCTATGATTCCCCGGCCCAGATTACCAAGTCGAGCGCAATGGCTGCCGCTGACATGGCTGAAGCCGCCGCTGCCGCCGCTACCACGGCCGCAGCGGCCGTGCGCCCTGCAGCCGTCAGCACCGGCCGCCACCTGTACGTCGCCACCACTGGTTCGGATTCGAATCCTGGCACCCAGGCCCGTCCGCTCAAGACCATTGCCCGCGCCGATGCACTGGCCAGTGCCGGCTATACCATCCACGTCGCGCCCGGCATTTACAGGGTTGCTGCGCCGTCGACCGGCAGCGTCGGTATCCGCACCGTCAAGAGCGGCACCGCCAGCGCCCGCATCAAATTCGTCTCGGACGTGAAATGGGGCGCCAAGATCGTCTTCTCGGGCAAGGGCATGGCCTGGAATTCGAAAGGTGCCTACGTCGACATCGACGGTTTCGATATTTCCGGTACCGGCCGTATCGGCATCCTGGCCGAGGGCGGCAAGGAAAACATCACCCGCAACTTCATCCACGACCTGACCGTCACCGGCGGCTGCAATGGCGGCGGCGGCGCGGCGATTGATGCCTGGGGTCCGGGCGGCGGCGCGGTCATCGATTCGAACGTAGTGCGCAATATCGGCCTGCAATGGGTCGCCGGCCGCACCTGCAACACCGTGCAGGGCATCTATGTCACCAACCAGAACAACCGGATCTCGAACAACATAATTTCGGGCGTGGCGGCAGTGGGCATCAACAGCTGGCATGGTGCGACGGCTTCCACGATCGTCAACAATACGATCTTCAATTCGAAGATGGGCATCGTGATCGGCCATGGTGACAGCGGAGCGACCTCTGCCGGCACCAGCAACAACTACGTGGCCAACAACCTGGTCTACCGTAACGCCTACGGCATTACCGAGATGGGCAAGGTCGGCACCAATAACCGTTATCCGAACAACCTGGTGTTCAATACCGGCCGCAGCTGGCTCGTCAAGGGCACCGTCACCGGCACCGTGGCTGCCGAGCCGCAGTTCGTCGACTACCAGGCCAGCGGTACCGGCAACTACCGCCTCAAGAGGACCTCGCCTGCCATCAACAAGGGCACTGCGACCCGCGCACCGGCCACTGACATCGCTGGCGTGGCGCGTCCTCGCGGCGGTGCCATCGACATCGGCGCCTACGAGTTCTAAGACTTACCCGATCCCCGGCCGAGCCGGGAGACTGCCCCGAACAGGCGGAGCTTGCTCCGGCTGTTCGGGGCTTTTTCGTGCAAATTACCGTGCGGTGGTATTGCCGCGAATGATCGTCGCCACAGCGGCTGGCACGAGAACCAACTCGGCAGCATGTCTGCCCGTTCGCTTACTCTGAATATTTCAGCTGTCCAATTGGGCCAGTCTGGAATGGCGCGTGGGATCGACCGAGTCGATAACTCGAATTATTAAACAATACGCCCTGTGGAGACAGGCCCGCATGGTTCAGTCGTTTGACCGACTCGGTGATCTCGCCGTCAGTGGTTACATGCGCGCGTGCAACCAGGAAAACCGCACCGGCCCGTGCACCGATCACCAGCGCGTCGGCGGCGAGCAAGAGGGGCGGTGTGTCGATCAGCACCAGGTCGTACTTGGGGCTGAGCGTATCGAGCAAGGTGCTGAAATTCAGATGCAACAGGAAGTCGGACCGGTTTGCCGGAAGCGAGCCGGTGGCGATAAAGTCCAGGTTCTCGATCACGTCGCGGTGAATCACGTCCTCCATCGGTTCGGATCCAGTGATGGCATCGGACAGGCCATGATCGCGGCTAAGGCCAAAATACCTGTGCAGGCGCCCGGTGCGCATGTCTGCATCGATTAGCAGCACCCTCCTGCCGCTGGCTGCCATTACTGCGGCAAAATTAATGGTGACAAAGGATTTTCCCACCCCATGGGTAGGACCCGCGAACATCACGACATTGTTCCTGAAATGGGGCATCGAGAATTGCAGTGCTGCGCGAAAACTGCGCAGGCTTTCCACGGCAGGATCTTCCGGCAATATCTGCGCAAGAAGTGGCAATATGCCTTCGCCCTCTCCTTTCACCTTGCGCATGAGCTTGTCTTCGTTCACGCTGTGCGGAATGGACGCGTAGACCACCTTGGCACGCAGCAGGCGCTCGATCTTGGCAGGATCGTCGATACCGCCGCGCATGGCCTTGCGCGTGAAGGCGATGAGCGTGCCGAGGAATAATCCGGTGAGCACGGCCAGCGACACGATCAGCGGACGGTTGGGCTTGATGGGCCGTTCGGGGGCAATTGGCGCGTCCACCAGCCGCACGTTGCTGACCCGACCGACCGAGATCAGGCGCAATTGCTGTGCAGTGTTCGACAGCGCGGTGTACAGGTCGGTCTTGACCTTGATGTCACGTGTCAGGCGTGCTTCATCCTGCTCCATGACGGGCAGCGTACGGATACGCGTATTGATAGCCTCGATCTCGGTGTCGACTTCCTTGCGCTGACGATTGATCGCTGCCATGACAGGATGGTCGTCAGTGAAGCGTGCCAGCAGCTCCGTCCGTTTCTGGACCAGCTCCATGCGCCGCGCGCGCGCGGAAGCCACCTGGGTCAGACTCATGCGGGCTTCCTCGCGCAAGTCGACCGTGCCATGGGCATTGCGGAACTGGTTGTAGCGGTCTTCGGACTGCTCGAGCTGGCGCTTCAGGATAGGCAATTGCTGGTTGAGGAAGGCCAGCGATTTTTCCGCTTCTTCGGTCTTGCGCGCAAGGTTCTGGCGCATGTATTCGCGCCCGATTTCGCTGAGCAGGCCGTGGATGGCTTCCGCATTCTCACCCTGCAGCTTGACTTCGATGACACCCGATTGCTTGCCCTTCTCCATGATCACCATGGCGTTTTGAATCGACTGAATCGTGCCCAGGCGCGAGTTGCGCTTGAGCCGGAAGCGCGCGCCAGGATTCGCATAGAGGCGATCAACCTTGATTTCGACCAGGCCGCTGGGCGTCGGCACCCGGTAGCGCTGCCCGACCGTGGCATCGAAGGCGATCGGCTGCCCACCGCCGGAAAAGCGGTAGCGATTGCCCTCGCGCGCGGTGATGGTGAATTCGCGTTTCAACCAACTTTCAGGCACTTCGAACACAGATACCTCGGCCTTTTCTCCGCCCCAGACAAATCCGCCCTGGCCAAACAGGCCAGGCACCGATAGCGTATTGCCATTCTGGTTGGCGAACCAGGAGCCCAGGGCCGGGAAGTATACGGGCCGCACCTGGACATACAGCTGCAGGTTGTCGACCGCACGCGATACCACCATGCGCGAGCGTAGTAGTTCCATTTCAGCAATCGCCGCCTTCTTGGTCTCGAACAGGGACGAGGCTTCGCTCAGGATATTCTTCGATGCAGTTGGGCTCTCTTCCTCGACGTGGATCATGAGGTTGGCTTCGAACACGGGCTTGGCCAGCAGCGCGTACAGCACGGCGACCACCGTGATGATCCCGGTCACGGTACCGATCAGCCAGCGGCTGTCGTACAGGGTGTTGAGGCAGCTCTTGAAATCGACGGCGGGTTCTTCCGAGTGCGGCTCGGACGGGCGTGGATCGAACGGTACCGACAGCACCGGCGGGCTGTGGTACACGGGGCTGAGCGGGTGCGGATGCTGGTCGTGCGGGGTCGTCATGGCGGGAGCTCTCCGGTCAAGGCCTGGTGGTGACGCCGACGGCCGAGGTCAGCGCACCCGGGAACAGCAGGCTCAGGTGTCGGTTCCAGTTCGCCAGCGGCGACGCAGCGACGTAGACCACGTCTTTCGGCCGCAACTCGAACGCTTCGGCCATGCCGAGCGCTCCACTGCCGCGGGCATCCAGGCGGAACACGCGTGTACGCTCCGGCGTCTTGCGCACGACATAGACCTGGCGGGCGTCGCCGCTCAGGGGACTGATGCCGCCGGTCTCGCCCAGTGCCTCGCTGAGCGTCAGGCGACCGTTGTGCATGGTGAGCGCCTTCGGCGTGATGACTTCGCCCGACACGAATACCTTGCTCTCGTCACGAGAATGCACCCGCACGACGTCGCCGTGCGCAAGCAGAATGCTGCCGGGATTGACACCCTTCATGACCAGCTCGCGCAAGTTGACGATGTAGCGCCGCTCGCCGCGCTCGAGAACGATCCGGCTCTGGTCGGCACCCGGCCCCATGCCGCCGGCACGGTTGAGTGCTTCGACCAGCGTCATGGGAATGTCGTCGATCGCCTGCAGGCCCGGCGTACGCACTTCGCCGTCGACATAGACGCGCCTGCTGCGGTAGGACTGCACGCGCAGCGTAATATTGGGTTGGGCGATGTAGCGTGCCAGCTTCTTGGCTAGCAACGCGCGCGCCTGTTCTTCGGTGAGCCCATCCACCGTCAGCAGCCCGATCAGCGGAAACTGAATGCGTCCGAGATGGTCGACGGCGAAACCGGGCGAGACAACGTTGGGCGGCACCGTACCGCTCGGGTTCATGACCGTGGCGGCATTCATGCCCCCTGCGGCCAGCTCGGGGTGGTCCCAAACCACGATCGACAGGATGTCGCCGCGGCCTATCGTATAAGGGGGTGGCTTCGCCACGAACAGCGGCGTAAGGTCCTGGCGTGCATTTCTGGCGGACGCTTCGCGCTCGGTCGCGATCAGCGTGTCAGTTATAAGCTCGGTAGGCGGCGCAGCGCTGCCGTTTTCCGTTTCCGCCCGCAAGGGCGACTCGAAACCGAGCCCCGTCGCACAACCGGCAAGGGCCAGCGCCAGCGCAGCCGAGCAGCATGCGCGTATTCCACTCGAATAAAACAAAGCCATGATTGTTGCCTATCAAAAATGGACCATCACTTGAGCCGTTCAGCTCAGCGTACGGGGTCCATCGGGCATGGCCTTGCAACGCATCAAAAGTCAGGCCTTGGCAGCCCGGCTTGATACTGGTAGCAGGATCGACATGGCTCATCCATAAAGAAAGTGATCACAGCAGGTCATAACGCAGCTGCCGCATTCCTGCCTGCCGATCAGTGCAATTTAGAGCCTGGCAACGACTTGCACGAGATGCTGGCGCGCTGTTTCCCACGGAGTAAGCAGAAGCGCAGCACCGCACTGGGCGCAAGGCTCGAACGGATTGCAGTCATGGCCCAGCGCGACATAGTTCGCGCCGACCACGGTCTTTCCTTGGTAGCTGTCGACCCGCCCGCTGCTTGTGGGCGAGGCGCTGGCGCCTGCATCCGCGACCCATTTTTCGAAACCAGCAGTGGCGACGCCGTCTGGAACGTACCAGCGGCGCTTGGCAGGATTCCAGCGGGCACCGAGTGCCTTGGCTTGGTCCTTTTCGGCGTAGGGAACTGTCAGGAGGAGCATGAGATCGTTAACTGTTGGGATGAGCGAGGGCAGCAGTACCGGGTGCAGGAACCTGATCTTACTGCATAGGGGATCAATCGCGAAGCCGCAAGCGGTTGCCATTGCCAAAACGGCTAGACGTCAATGGCCTGCCCAGCAGGAATCGAACCTGCGACCCTCAGCTTAGAAGGCTGATGCTCTATCCAACTGAGCTATGGGCAGTAATTGGTGCACCGAAAGGCGCGCCGAAAATAAAACGGGCTGTCAAAAGACAGCCCGCAGGGAAAACTGTGGTCGGAGTACAAGGATTCGAACCTTGGACCCCCTGGTCCCAAACCAGGTGCGCTACCGGGCTGCGCTACACTCCGAATAAGACGCATGATACTCGCCCGGCCGGGCTACGTCAAATCGGTGTGTTGCGCCGCGTGCCCGTGCGGGCAGCGCCCTCAGCCGCAGCCTAGGCAGCCAGCTTGTCCGCGATACGGCGTGCCATGCTGTCGGCCAAAGCGGCTTCCTTGGCCTCGACCATGACGCGGATCAAGGGTTCGGTACCAGAAGCGCGGATCAGTACGCGGCCGGAATCGCCAAGCTCGCGCTCCACGGCTTCTTTCTCGGCGACAACGGCACTGTTGCTGGTCCAGTCGAATCCTGGTGTTACCTTCTTGTTGATCAGCGTTTGCGGATAGAGCGTAAGTTCGCTGCAGCATTCGGCCAGCGACCGGTTGCTGCGCTTGAGCGCCGAAAGCACTTGCAGCGCTGACACAATTCCGTCGCCGGTCGAATGCTTGTCGAGGGCCAGCAAGTGCCCCGAGCTTTCGCCACCGAACAGCCAGCCACGCTCTTGCATCACTTCCAGCACGTAGCGGTCGCCCACTTTGGCGCGCGCGAAGCCGATGCCGAGTTCTCTGAAAGCCACTTCCAGCGCCATATTGGTCATCAAGGTGCCAACCGCGCCGGCCACCGGGCCGGTCGCCATGCGATCGCGTACCATCAGGTACAGCAATTCGTCGCCGTTATAGACGCGACCGGTGGCGTCGACCATGATCAGGCGGTCGGCATCACCATCGAGCGCGATACCGAGGTCGGCCTTGTTGGCCACCACGGCCTCGGACAATGCCTTGGGCGCGGTGGCGCCAAAGCCGGCGTTGATGTTGAATCCGTCCGGCTGGGCGCCAATCGAAATGACTTCAGCGCCGAGTTCGTGGAACACGTGCGAGGCGATGTTGTAGGCCGCGCCATGGGCGCTGTCGACCACGATCTTCAGTCCACGCAAGTCCAGTTCGTTCGGGAAGGTACTCTTGCAGAACTCAATGTAGCGTCCCTGTGCGTCGCGCAGGCGGCTGGCCCGACCGAGCTTGTCGGACGCTACGCAGCCCATTGGCTGGTCAATCGCCTCCTCGATCTCGAGTTCGACCGCATCCGGCAACTTGGTACCATGTCCCGAGAAAAATTTGATGCCGTTGTCCTGGAACGGATTATGCGAGGCCGAGATCACGACGCCAGCCTGCAGGCGCAAGGCGCGGGTCAGGTAGGCAATGGCCGGAGTCGGCATCGGGCCGGCCAGCATGACGTCCACGCCGGCCGCCGAAAAGCCGGCTTCCAGCGCGGCTTCCAGCATATAGCCCGAGATTCGGGTGTCCTTGCCGATCAGTACAACCGGACGGCCGCTGGTCGATTTTCCACCCTTTGCCAGCACCGTGCCGGCGGCGTAGCCGAGGCGCATGACGAAGTCTGGAGTAATTGGCGCAGTGCCGACCAAACCGCGAATGCCATCCGTACCAAAATATTTACGTGCCATGCTTGTTCTCTTCTTTCTTCCGTGATTATTCGCTTGATTGCTCTTGATTACTTCGCTGTCGACAATTGCCGAGTCATTCGTAGTTGCCCGCGTGCCATACCTTGAGCGCATCGACAGTATCCGCAACATCATGCACACGCACAATTTTAGCGCCATGCGCTACCGCAGCCAATGCCCCGCCCACGCTGCCCGCGGCGCGCTGCTCGACCGGACGTCCGGTGACGGCGCCGATCATCGACTTGCGCGACAGGCCAGCCAGCAGGGGCAGGCCCAGTTCGTCACCGATGCGCTTCAGTCCGCGCAGCAATGCAAAATTATGTTCGACGGTCTTGCCAAAACCAAAGCCCGGATCGACGCAGATCCGCTCGCGTGCGATGCCTTCGCGCACCATGGCGTCGACCCGTCCAGCCAGGAAGCCGATCACCTCCCCCACCACATCGACGTAGCCCGGCGCCTGCTGCATCGTCTGCGGCGTAGCATGCATATGCATCACGCATAGCCCGCAATCGCTGTCCTGTACCGCTGCGAGCGCTCCAGGGGCGCGAAAGCCGTTGATATCGTTGATCATGTCGGCGCCGGCAATGAGCGCCTCTTTCATGACTTGGGGCTTGGATGTATCGACCGACAGCGCAACGTCGAGCGTCCGCAAGGCGTACAAAGCCGGCATCACCCGCTGCAGTTCCTCGGCCAGCGGCACGCTGACCGAGCCGGGCCGGGTTGATTCGCCGCCGATATCGATCATGGTAGCGCCTTCGAGCATCATGGTCTCGGCATGCGTAAGCGCGAACTCCAGGCCCTGGTAACGGCCACCATCCGAAAACGAGTCGGGAGTCAGGTTAAGGATTCCCATCACGACCGGGTGGGTAGAGGCAGGGCCGTCCAGCGCGAAGCTGAACTGACCACATTGCAAGTTCTTGGGCATGGGGCGATACGGGAAGCGTTAACGAACAAAAGGCATCCGCAGGGATGCCTTTTGCAAAGGTGACTCAGGTGATCAAGCCGGAGCGGTGGCGTTTGGCGCCACGCCACCCGAACCGCCATCGCCCGGAGGGGTACGCTTGGTCAGGATGCTGGTCGGCGACTGGCGCGGCTCGCGGCCTGCCATGATGTCATTGATTTGCTCAGCATCGATGGTTTCCCATTCGAGCAGCGCTTTGGTCATGGCCTCGACCTTGTCGCGGTTTTCTTCGAGCAGGCGGCGTGACAGCGCATACTGGGTGTCCAGGATGGCGCGGATTTCCGCATCGACCTTCTGCTGCGTGGCTTCCGAAATGGTCTTGGTGGCGCCACCGAAGAAGCCTTCGTTCTCGCTGTCTTCGTACACCATCACGCCCATGCTCTCGGACATGCCGAAGCGCGTCACCATCGAACGGGCCAGTTTGGTGGCGCGGGCGAAGTCGTTCGAGGCGCCGGTCGACATCTGGCCAACAAAGATCTCTTCGGCGATACGGCCACCGAACAGAATCGAGATTTCCTCAAGCATTTTGTCTTTGTAACCAGACAACGCATCATGTTCGGGCAGCTGCCAGGTCAGGCCGAGTGCATAACCGCGCGGCATGATCGTGACCTTGTGCACCGGGTCGGCCTTCGGCAAGAGCTTGGCAATGACCGCGTGGCCCGACTCGTGGTAGGCGGTGTTGCGGCGCTCTTCTTCACGGATGATCATCGACTTGCGCTCCGGACCCATGTAGATCTTGTCCTTGGCATCTTCGAAGTCGATCATCTCGACCAAACGCTTGCTGCGGCGCGCAGCAAACAACGCGGCCTCGTTGACCAGGTTGGCCAGGTCGGCGCCCGAGAAGCCCGGGGTGCCGCGCGCCAGGATGTCGGCCTTGACGTCGGTACCGATCGGCACTTTACGCATGTGCACATTCAGGATCTGCTCGCGGCCACGGATGTCCGGCAGGCCCACCGTCACCTGGCGGTCGAAACGACCAGGGCGCAGCAAGGCTTTGTCGAGCACGTCGGCGCGGTTGGTAGCGGCGATGACGATCACGCCGGACGAGGCTTCAAAGCCGTCCATCTCGACCAGCAGCTGGTTCAGGGTCTGTTCACGTTCGTCGTTGCCACCGCCCATGCCGGCGCCACGATGGCGGCCGACAGCGTCGATCTCGTCGATGAAGATGATGCATGGCGAATGCTTCTTGGCGTTCTCGAACATGTCGCGCACGCGGGACGCACCCACGCCGACGAACATCTCGACGAAATCGGAACCCGAGATCGAGAAGAACGGCACCTTGGCTTCGCCAGCGATGGCGCGGGCCAGCAGGGTCTTGCCGGTGCCCGGAGGGCCGACCATCAGCACGCCGCGTGGAATACGGCCGCCCAGCTTCTGGAACTTGGTGGGATCTTTGAGGAAGTCGACGATCTCGCCGACTTCTTCTTTCGCCTCGTCGCAACCGGCGACGTCGGCGAAGGTGACCGTGTTGTTGGTTTCATCGAGCATGCGCGCCTTCGATTTGCCGAAGGAGAAAGCGCCGCCCTTGCCGCCACCTTGCATCTGGCGCATGAAGAACACCCACACACCAATGAGCAGCAACATCGGGAACCACGAGATGAAGACCTGCTGCAGGAACGATGGTTCTTCTGGCGGCTTGACATCGAAGCGCACGCCATTCTCGCGCAGGTCGCCAATCAGGCCCCGGTCGAGGATGGTGGCCGTGGCGCGCACCTTGGTGTCGTCCTGGCGGGTTGCGGTGATGTTCGAGCCTTCGATCACGACGTCCTTGATGCGGCGCGCCTTCACATCGTCGAGCAGCTCGGAATAAGCAATGGTCTTGCTGCCGCCTGCGACGGTGTGGTTGTCGAACTGCTTGAACAGCATGAACAACAGCAGTGCAACGACCACCCAGATGGCGGATTTGGAAAACATATTATTCACGAAAACTCCTCCGATGCGCTTGCATCTCTACCGATATCAGTATCGCGATTTTACCCGCAATAAGCCGACGCTGCCACGCAACGTCCGCATTCATGCCAAAACAACCAATTTCCCTGCTCGACAGGCTGCGCAAGCGTTTGCACAACCAACCTCACGCGGCAGATGTGCGGTTGCTACGCCGAATATCAAGGGTCAAAACGGCGTCATGCGTCGATTTTTACGCCGCAGGGTTCTTCAGACCCCGCCCGAGCAAGAAAATTTCCGACGATTTGTCGCGGCTGGCCTTGGGCTTGACCTGCTTGACCGTCTTGAACTCCTGCTTGAATTGTTCCAGTATCTGGGTGAACCCCATATCCTTGAAGCATTTCACCAGTAATCCGCCGGTCGGTTTCAAATGATGTTGAGAAAACTCCAGTGCCAGGTCGATCAAATGTTCCATTCGCGCCGCATCGGCGGTCGGAATGCCTGACAGGTTGGGCGCCATGTCGGACAGCACCAGGTCGACTTGCCGGCCATGCAACACAACTGCCAGCTGGTCCAGCACTTCTTCTTCGCGAAAATCGCCCTGGATGAATAGTACGTCGGCGATCGGCTCCATCGGCAGCATGTCGAGCCCGATGATGGTGCCATGGATGCCGCCGCCATCCTTGCCGGCCAGCTTACGCCGGGTGTACTGCGCCCAGCTGCCCGGTGTACAGCCGAGGTCGACAATAACCTGCCCCGGCTTGATCAGCTTTTCGCTTTCGTCGATTTCCTTGAGCTTGAACGCGGCACGGGCGCGGTAGCCCTCTTTCTGGGCCAGTTTGACATATGGATCGTTAATATGGTCGTGTAACCAGTTTTGGTTGGATTTGTTCTTGGCCATTCGCGTAGAATACTGCTTTTAAAGGTACATCTAAATATTATTATGCTTAAACTCACCCCGGCCGAGCGCAGCGCACTGCGCGCTGAAGCCCACGGACTGAATCCCGTTGTCATGATTGGCGAATCCGGCCTGACCGAATCCGTCATGAAAGAGGTTGCTGCCAGCCTCGATTCGCACGGCCTGATCAAGGTCCGCGTGTTCGGCGACGACCGCGAAGCCCGTATCGCCATGTACGAGAAGATCTGCACCGAACTCGAATGCGCTCCGGTCCAGCACATCGGCAAGCTGCTGGTGATCTACCGCCCGAAAAAAGAAGTGGTCAAGGAACGTAGCAGCAAATCCGGCAAGGGCATGCGCGAAGTCACCATCGTCAAGGCCAGCGCCAGCGGCACCAAGAAGCCGAGCGTCACCAAGGTCATGATCAAGGGGAACGAGCGCGTCACCGCCGGTGGCAACATCAAGCGCGCCAAGCCGCGCCAGGCCAGCACCAAGAAGAATTCGCTGAACAAGTAATGCAAACCGGGGTGACCCGGTTTTTTTTTGCTCAGCGGCTTTTAAGTACCAGCCAAGCCGCCAGCACGCTCTCGATCACGTGAAACAGTTGCGATACCCCGTGCATGACCGCGAACTGCGTCCAGTACGGCGACGCCTTGAGCCCGCCCTGCCCCGCCAGCTCGCGGATCTGGGCCATGGCCGGCTGCAGGCCGACGAACATCACCAGCGCGCATGCCAGCATCGCCAGCACTAACAAATAAAGGGAGCGACGCCGCGCCGGATCGAGGTCGGATGACATCCGCACCAGCGCCAGCAGCAGCGCGGCGCAGCCGAACGATACCCAGGCCAGGCGCGCCAGCATGACGGCGACGACATCGCCGGCCTGCACGCTGGGCACCGCCGCAAATACTGCCGGCGCCGCAATATAGCCCAGCGCCCACAAGGCGCCCGCCCACAGCACCGCAACCAGCAGGCGCGCACCGGCCAGGCGCGCTGCCAGGGGTGACAGCGCCATGGGTCCGGCTGCGGCGCGAGCACCCATCAGATGTAGCGTACTTCCAGGATTTCGTATTCGCGCGGGCCCGACGGCGCCTGCACTTCGACGACGTCGCCGGCATACTTGCCGATCAGGGCGCGGGCGATCGGCGAGGTGACCGATACCTTGTTCAGTTTCAGGTCGGCTTCATCCATGCCGACGATCTGGTAGGTGACCTTCTGGCCGCTGTCGAGGTCTTCGAGGTCGACGGTGGCGGCAAAGACCACGCGGCCCTCGGCATCAAGGGTGGTCGGGTCGATGACCTGCGCGGCGCTGAGCTTGCTTTCCAGTTCGGCGATGCGGCCTTCCACGAAGGCCTGGCGCTCTTTCGCGGCATCGTATTCGGCATTCTCCGACAGGTCGCCATGCGAGCGCGCCTCGGCGATCGCGTCGATCACGATACGGCGCTCCTTGGTCTTGAGCTGGTGCAGCTCGTCCTTCAGGAGTTGCGCGCCGTATTTGGTCAATGGGACGGTATTGTTCATGTCTGTCTATGGTGTTCGTTTGTCGACGTACCAAGTGAAAACCACAGAGGACGCGCGCCCTAGGGCGCACGAGCTCTGTGGTTTGACGGGGTACTGCTTCCAGCTTACTGCATCGCTGCTTTCACGCCTAGTTTAAGGTGTTATGAAGGCCTTGTAAATCGTACACCTGGAGTTCGTCGATATGACGCATTCCTTCGATCGCCGCTTCCGCGCCCGCGATGGTCGTGTAGGTGACTACGCGCGACTGCAGCGCCGAGGTACGGATGGTGCGCGAATCGGTCACCGCCGAGCGCTTTTCCTCGACCGTGTTGACGACCATGACGATCTCGCGGTTCTTGATCATGTCGACCACGTGCGGGCGCCCTTCCATGACCTTGTTCACGGCGCGCACCGACATGCCGGCGGCCGCGATCACGGCAGCGGTACCCTTGGTCGCCACCAGCGAGAAGCCCAGCGCCACCAGCTCGCGCGCCACGCCGACCGCGCGCGGCTTGTCGGAAGCCTTCACCGACAGGAACACGGCGCCCTTGGTGGGCAGCACGATGCCGGCCGCCAGCTGGGACTTCACGAAGGCTTCGCCGAAGGTCATGCCCACACCCATGACTTCACCGGTCGATTTCATTTCCGGGCCGAGAATGGTATCCACACCCGGGAATTTCACGAACGGGAATACCACTTCCTTGACGCTGTAGAACGGCGGGACGATTTCTTTCGTGATGCCCTGGCTGGCCAGGCTCTGGCCCACCATGCAGCGCGCTGCGATCTTCGCCAGCTGCAGTCCGGTGGCCTTCGACACGAAAGGCACCGTGCGCGAGGCGCGCGGGTTCACTTCCAGGACGAACACCGTATCGACCGTCTTGCCGTCCACTTCCGATTGCTGGATCGCGAACTGCACGTTCATCAGGCCAACCACGTTCAGCGCTTTCGCCATCAACGAAGTCTGGTGCTTGAGTTCCGCGATGGTCTCTTCCGACAGCGAATAAGGCGGCAGCGAGCAGGCGGAGTCGCCCGAGTGCACGCCGGCCTGCTCGATGTGTTCCATCACGCCGCCGATAAAGGTGGCTTCGCCATCCGAGATGCAGTCGACGTCGACTTCGATGGCGTCGTTCAGGAAGCGGTCGAGCAGCACCGGCGAATCGTGCGACACCTTGACCGCTTCGCGCATGTAGCGCTCGAGGTCACGCTGCTCGTGCACGATTTCCATCGCGCGGCCGCCCAGCACATAAGATGGGCGCACCACCAGCGGGTAGCCGATTTCCTGGGCCAATTCGAGTGCCTGGCTCTCCGTACGCGCAGTGCGGTTCGGCGGCTGGCGCAGGCCAAGTTTTTGCAGCAGTTGCTGGAAGCGCTCGCGGTCTTCGGCAGCATCGATCATGTCCGGCGAGGTGCCAATGATCGGCACGCCGTTGGCTTCCAGGTCGAGCGCGAGCTTGAGTGGAGTCTGACCGCCGTACTGCACAATCACGCCCACCGGCTTTTCCAGGTCGACGATTTCCAGCACGTCTTCCAGTGTCAGCGACTCGAAGTAAAGGCGATCCGAGGTATCGTAGTCGGTCGATACGGTCTCTGGATTGCAGTTGACCATGATGGTCTCGTAGCCGTCTTCGCGCATCGCGAGCGCTGCGTGCACGCAGCAATAGTCGAACTCGATACCCTGGCCGATACGGTTCGGGCCACCGCCCAGCACCATGATCTTCTTCTTGTCGGTCGGCCTGGCCTCGCACTCTTCGTCGTAGGTGGAATACATGTAGGCGGTGTCGGTCGAAAACTCGGCCGCGCAGGTATCGACCCGCTTGTACACCGGGCGGATGCCCAGCGCATGGCGCTGCTTGCGCACCTCTTCCGGCGTGGTCTGCATCAGGAAGGCCAGGCGACGGTCGGAGAAGCCCTTCTGTTTCAGCTTGTAGAAGGTCGGCTTGTCGAGGCTATCGAGCTTCTGGTGATCGAGCCACAGTTCGATGTCGACGATTTCCTTGATCTGCACCAAGAACCACGGGTCGATCTTGGTCAGGTTGTGCACCTCGTCGAGCGTGAAGCCCTGGGCAAAGGCGTCGCCCACGTACCAGATGCGGTCAGGACCAGGCTCGCCGAGTTCTTCTTCGATCTTCTCGCGGTCGCGGGTCTTTTCGTTCAGGCCATCCACACCCACTTCCAGGCCGCGCAAGGCCTTCTGGAACGATTCCTGGAAGGTGCGGCCCATCGCCATTACCTCGCCCACCGATTTCATCTGCGTGGTCAGGTGCTTGTCGGCGGTCGGGAATTTTTCGAAGGTAAAGCGCGGAATCTTGACGACGACATAGTCGATCGACGGCTCGAACGACGCCGGGGTGGCGCCGCCGGTGATCTCGTTGCGCAGCTCGTCCAGAGTGAAACCGACAGCCAGCTTGGCCGCCACTTTTGCGATCGGGAAGCCGGTGGCCTTCGATGCCAGCGCCGATGAACGCGACACGCGCGGATTCATCTCGATGACGATCATGCGGCCGTCCTGCGGATTGATCGCGAACTGCACGTTCGAGCCGCCGGTATCGACGCCGATCTCGCGCAGCACGTCGATCGAGGCGTTACGCATGATCTGGTATTCCTTGTCGGTCAGCGTCTGTGCCGGCGCGACCGTGATCGAGTCGCCAGTGTGCACGCCCATCGGGTCCAGGTTTTCGATCGAGCAGATGATGATGCAGTTGTCGTTCTTGTCGCGAACCACCTCCATCTCGTACTCTTTCCAGCCAAGCAGAGATTCTTCGATCAGGAGCTCGTTGGTTGGCGACGCTTCCAGGCCGCGCTTGCAGATCGCCTCGAATTCTTCTTCGTTGTAGGCGATGCCGCCGCCGCTGCCGCCCATCGTGAACGATGGACGGATAATGGTCGGAAAGCCCATTTCGCGCTGCACGACCCATGCCTCTTCCATCGAATGCGCCACGCCCGAACGTGCCGAACCCAGGCCGATCTTGGTCATCGCATCCTTGAACTTGGAGCGGTCCTCGGCCTTGTCGATGGCTTCTGGCGTGGCGCCGATCAGCTCCACGTTGTACTTCTCCAGCACGCCATTGTGGTGCAGGTCGAGTGCGCAGTTCAGCGCGGTCTGGCCGCCCATGGTCGGCAGGATCGCGTCCGGACGCTCCTTGGCGATGATGGTCTCGACCACCTTCCAGGTAATCGGCTCGATGTAGGTGACGTCCGCGGTTTCCGGGTCGGTCATGATGGTCGCCGGGTTCGAGTTGACCAGGATCACCTTGTAACCCTCTTCGCGCAGGGCCTTGCAGGCCTGGGCGCCCGAATAGTCGAATTCGACCGCCTGGCCGATGACGATCGGACCAGCCCCGATGATCAGGATGCTTTTGATATCACTACGCTTAGGCATTCATTTCTCCAGCTTGTTCTTTTTTTTCCGCCGCTTGCATCAGTGCGATGAAGCGGTCAAACAGGTAGGCGACGTCGGTCGGGCCGGGCGAGGCTTCCGGGTGGCCCTGGAAGCAGAAGGCCGGCTTATCGATGCGCTCGAAGCCCTGCAGCGAACCGTCGAACAGCGACACGTGGGTGACGCGGCAATTGGCCGGCAGGGTCTCGGGATCGACCGCGAAACCGTGGTTCTGCGAGGTAATGAGCACCTTTTTCGTATCCAGGTCCTGCACCGGGTGGTTGGCGCCGTGGTGGCCGAACTTCATCTTCATGGTCTTGGCGCCGGAGGCCAGCGCCATGATCTGGTGCCCGAGGCAGATACCGAAGGTCGGGATCCCTTTTTCGATCAGCTCGGCACTGGCCTTGATCGCGTAATCGCACGGTTCCGGATCGCCCGGACCGTTGGCCAGGAAGATCCCGTCCGGGTTCAGGGCCAGCGCATCGGCCGCAGTGGCCTGCGCCGGCAGCACGGTGACCTTGCAGCCGCGCTCGGCGAGCATGCGCAGGATGTTGCGCTTGACGCCATAGTCAAAGGCGACCACGTGGTATTGCGGGTTCTCCTGCTTGCCGTAACCCTCGCCCAGTTTCCACTCCGTTTCAGTGAAAACATAGGATTCGCTCACCGACACCACCTTGGCCAGGTCCATGCCTGTCAGGCCCGGGAACGAACGCGCCAGTTCCAGCGCCTGTGCCTCGAGCGGCTGGTTGCCCTGAATGCCAGTAAGGATGGCGCCGCCCTGGGCGCCCTTCTCGCGCAGGATACGGGTCAGCTTGCGGGTATCGATACCCGCGATCGCGACCACGTTCTCGGCCTTCAGGTAGTCCGCAAGCGACATGGTCGAGCGGAAGTTCGATGCCAGCAGCGGCAGATCACGAATGATCAGACCGGCAGCGTGAACCTTGGAGGCCTCGACGTCGGCCGGATTGACGCCGTAGTTACCGATGTGCGGGTAGGTCAGCGTAACGATCTGACGTGAATAACTGGGATCGGTGAGGATTTCCTGATAGCCGGTCATCGAGGTATTGAACACCACCTCGCCGGTCGTATGGCCGGCAGCGCCAATGGAATGTCCTCTGAAAATCGTTCCGTCTGCGAGGGCCAGGATGGCCGGGACGGCTGGGCCAGAAAAAAATGGCGGCAAGGGTAACTCCCAATAAAGTTACCGTAGCTGCGCCACGTCAGACCGACATCCAAAGTGCCCGGGCAAACTAGTGCGCGCCAGGAATGGATATCAAGTTGAATGAGGGATGATGGGTAGGCGCTACGGCTGATGTGTGAATGGCTAAACTTCCAAATTATAGCGCAAAAGCGCCCTATTCGGCAATGCAGCAATTCTATAGAAGTGCCGCCATTTTTGCTGAAACATACGGGAAGTCGGCGCGGAAACACCCGCATGCTGGCGCCAGGCAGGCGCCCTCGGGCCTGCCGCCCCAGCCAACCCAGCCAACTCAGCCGTCGGTCAAGGCGGCGATACCGGCCCTGGCGATTTGCACGTCCTCGGTCGACTTCACACCCGAGACGCCGACCGCACCAATGACGTGGCCATCGACCACCACGGGTACGCCGCCTTCAAGCATGCCTTCGATGGCCGGCGCCGACAGGAACGAGGTGCGGCCGTTGTTGATCAGGTCTTCGTACACTTTCGATTCGCGGCGGCCCAGTGCCGCCGTTTTCGCCTTGGCTGGCGCGATATGCGACGACACCGGCGCGGCGCCATCAAGGCGTTGGAACCAGAGCTGGTGGCCGCCATCGTCGACAATGGCAATGGACACCGCCCAGTTGTTGCGTACTGCTTCGGCTTCAGCCGCCACAGCGATTTTCTTGACGTCCTCGAGCGTAAGGTAAGGCTTCGATTGCATAGCGGTTCCCGTAAAAGTTGATTGATGCGCCTCAGCGCGCTTGTTGCCTGGCTTTCAGCTTTGCCTTGATCTGTGGCATCACGGCGGCGGCAGCCTGCTCGCCGGCGAGGATGGCCAGGTTGCGGTTGCCAAAGTCGCTGCTACCCATGTTGCCCAGCGCCGGGGTAATGACGACGTCGGCTTCTTTCAGTTCGAAATGATTCAGGCGCTGGCCCATGATACTGAAGGTCTGCATCAGCACGTCAAGCGAACTGGCCGTGGCCGCACCCTCGGTTGCGCTGGAGATGTTCACGGCGATGATGAAATCTGCGCCCATTTCCTTGACGAACTTTACCGGCACCGGCGCCACCAGGCCGCCGTCGACATAGGAGTTGGCGCCGATCTTCACCGGCTGGAACACGCTCGGGACGCTGGAAGACGCGCGCACCGCCATGCCGGTATTGCCTTTATTAAACAGGATCGGCTGGCCACTGCGCAAATCGGTGGCGACCGCGCCAAAGCGAATCTTCAGGCGTTCCATTGGCTGGTTGTTGACCGCCTTGTTGACATAAGTTTGCAGCGCTTCTCCCTTGAGTAGGCCCGTCGACTTGCCGAACAGCGGCATGGCCCAGTCGGAAATCGTGGCCTCGTCCATCGCCATGGCCGTCTTCTGCAACGCAAATCCGTTCAGGCCGGAAGCGTACAGGGCGCCCACCACCGAACCGGCACTGGTGCCCACGATAATCTCGGGCACGATGCCCTGCGCTTCGAGCGCCTTGATCACACCGATATGGGCAAAGCCGCGTGCGGCGCCGCCCCCCAGGGCTAGTCCGATGCGGACCTTGCGCACCGGCGCGGGTGGTGTCGCTTTCTGGGCAAGGGGCGCGACCGGAGGCGGGGGTGGGGTGCTGCCGCAGGCGGACAGGAACAACGCGGTACAGGCAATGAGGGAGCTACGGCGAGAGAGCATGGAAGAAGCCAAAGAGAACGAGCCATGATTGTACCCCGACTCTTTCCCCAATTGCCCAGTACGCTGGAACCGGTCTCGCTGTTTGCGCCAGCGCTTGTTGGACAGAAAGGTTTGTCGATAGCATAGCGCTTCGATCGGCGACTCGGAGGCCCGCATGACCAGTACCTGCACCGCAGCAGACCCGCTTCCTGCTGCGCTGACGCTCGTCAGCCTTGCGCACCAGGCAGCGGCCCTGGCCCATCCGGCCTGGGCCGACATGGCCCGGCAAGCTAGCCCTGCCCTTCAGCTCGCCTGGATGGTCGAGCAGGGCTTGCTGAGCTACGACGAGCTGGACGATTTGCAGACCCTTGACGAGCAACCGTCCGAGCGCGACCGGATCGTTGCCGAGGTGTTTGCCGTGTTGGGATGGCGTTAGCCCGGCAATGAGGTGTTCGGCAATACCGCGGCAAAAGTGCTGCCCTGCCCCGGCACCGAACTGATCACCAGGCGCCCGCCGTGGCGCAGCAGCACATGCTTGACAATCGCCAGCCCCAGCCCGGTGCCCTGGGTGTCGCGCGAGCGGCTCTTGTCGACCCGGTAGAAGCGCTCGGTCAGGCGGGGAATGTGGATCGGATCGATGCCGATGCCGCTATCGGTGACCGAGAAGCGCAAGTCGTTGGCACCGCGCTGCCAGGCCAGGCAGATCGCGCCGCCCTGGGGCGAATAGCGCACCGCGTTCGAGGCCAGGTTGGCGAAGGCGCTGCGCAGTTCTTCCTGGCTGCCCATCACGTCCGGCCCATCGATCTGCACGTCGATGCGGTGGCGCCCGCCCGACAAGGCGGTCGCTTCCTGCGCCACCGATTCCACCAGCGCCCGCACGTCGACCCGCTCGCGCCGGAACGGAAACTCGTCCGACTCAAGACGCGACAGGGTCAGCATGTCGCCGATCAGCCGCTGCATGCGCTGCGCCTGTTCGGTCATCAAGGCCAGGTGCGAAGTACGCGTGGCCACGTCCAGGCCGGGGTCGGACATTGCGATTTCCAGGAAACCAACGATCACCGTCAGCGGCGTGCGCAGTTCGTGCGACGCATTGGCGATAAAGTCGCGCCGCATCGCTTCGATGCGCTCGGTATCGGTGGCGTCGTGGGTCACCAGGATCTGGCGCCGGTTCTCGAACGGGATGATGCGGCATTCGAGCTTGCGGCCGCGGAACGACAGGGTCAACGGCTGCTCGTAGCGACCCAGGATGACGTAGTCGATGAACTCGGGATGGCGTACCAGGTTGGTCACGCGCAGGCCCTTGTCGCGCGCCATGGTCAGACCAAGGTGGCGCTCGGCCGCCTCGTTGCACCATTCCAGGAACAACACGTCGTCCATGATGGCCACGCCTTCCGGCAGCAGCTGCATCGCTTCGCGAAAGCGCGCCAGCCATTCGGCCATCTCGGCCTGGTGGCGTTCGTCCTCGCGCCGCAGGCGGTACAGGCGCGCGAACACGTCGGTCCAGGCGCCCCAGCCGTCCGGCAGGCGGCTGCTGTGCGGATTGTTCAGCCACTCTCCCAGTTCGTTCAGGTAGCGCAGCTGGACGAAGAGCGCCACGACCACGGCTGCCAGCGCCAGCGCGAGCGCCTGCACCAGATCGGCCAGCCACCAGACCACCAGCGCCGCCAGGAACACCAGGGACAGGCGCAGCACGGCCGGCACCCAGAACAGCAATTTTGGATTCATCGAGCGCATTGTTAGCAGTGAGTCACTTCTCGGACAGCATGTAGCCGACGCTGCGCACCGTGCGGATCAGGCCATCGGCGCCCTTGAGCGCCTTGCGCAGCCGCAGCACGTGCACGTCGACCGTGCGCTCCTCGATCACGGCGTGGTCGCCCCATACCTTGTCGAGCAATTGGGCGCGCGAGAACACCCGTTCGCGGTGCGCCATCAGGAATTTGAGCAGCTTGTATTCGGCATTACCGATGTCGACCGGTGCGTCTTCGACCGTCACCGTGCAGCTGCCCGGATCGAGCACCACGGCGCCGGCGCGCAGCGGCGCCTCGGCCAGGTGCGGACTCTTACGGCGCAACAGGGCGCGTGACCTGGCCAGCAGCTCGCGCGGCGAGAACGGCTTGGTGATGTAGTCGTCGGCGCCCGAGTTCAGGCCGGCGAGCTTGTCTTCTTCCATGCTCTTGGCGGTCAGCATGATCACCGGAATGTCCTGGAAGTCGCGGTCGCCACGCAGGCGTGCCAGCAGGCGCAGGCCGCTCTGGTCGGGCAGCATCCAGTCCAGCAGCAGCAGGTCGGGCTTGCCGTGGGTGATGCTGTCCCAGGCGGCGCTAGAGGTATCGGCGGTGCCGATCTCCCAGCCCGCCTCGCGCAGTGAATACTTCACCAGCTCGACAATCGCCGGCTCGTCTTCCACCACCAGCACGCGCGTATTGTCGGCCATATCAGGTCGCTGGCTGCTCGATCGCCATCGGCTTGCTGTGGCGAATGTCGCGGCCCTCGACCACATAGATCACGTATTCGGCGATGTTCTTGGCATGGTCGCCAATGCGTTCGATCGCCTTGGCCACCCACAGCGTGTCGAGCGCCGACGAAATGGTGCGCGGGTCTTCCATCATGAAGGTAATCAAATTGCGCAGAATCGTGCGGAATTCGTGGTCGATGCTTTCGTCGGCCGCGATCAGCTCGAGCGCCTGCTTGCCGTCCAGGCGCGCGAACGCATCGAGCGCATCATGCAGCAGCTCGCCCGTGGCTTTCGCGATCGAACGGACCATGTCGTAATGCGCAAAATTGATGTTGCCGCGCTCGAACAGACTTTTGGACGTACGCGCAATTTTGGATGCTTCGTCGCCGATGCGTTCGAGGTCGGTAATGACCTTGATGCTGGCCATGACGGTACGCAGGTCGTTCGCGGTCGGCTGGCGCCGCACGATCAGGTGGCTGCAGGCATCGTCGAGCTGCACCTCGAGCTGGTTGACGGCCTGGTCTTCGGCCATCACGCGCTCGGCACGCTCCGGATCACCTGCGCGGAAGCACTCCATCGCCGATTCGAACTGTGTTTCCACCATGCCGCCCATCAGCAAGACCTTGGAACGAATCGCTTCGAGTTCCTGGTCGTACTGTTTCGATGAGTGTTCGCCTGTCATACTGCTCTCCTGTGCTGGGACCTTGGCCCTGTTAGTCTTGTGGATTCGACGGACACATCAGCCAAAACGACCGGTGATGTAATCCTGGGTTTCTTTGCGCGCGGGATTCATGAAAAGCTGGTCGGTTTCGCCGAACTCGACCAGCTCGCCAAGATACATGTAGGCGGTATAGTCGGAGCAACGCGCGGCCTGCTGCATGTTGTGGGTGACGATGGTGATCGTGTAGTCTTTCTTGAGCTCGCTGATCAGTTCCTCGATCTTCGCGGTCGAGATCGGGTCCAGCGCCGAAGTCGGCTCGTCGAGCAGCAATACGTCCGGCTTGACCGCGACGCCGCGCGCGATGCACAGGCGCTGCTGTTGGCCGCCCGACAGCGACAGGCCGCTCTTGCTGAGCTTATCCTTGGCTTCTTCCCACAGGGCCGCCTTCTTCAGCGCCCATTCCACCCGCTCGTCCATCTCACCCTTGGACAGGTTTTCGTACAGGCGCACGCCGAAGGCGATATTGTCGTAGATGGACATCGGGAATGGCGTCGGCTTCTGGAACACCATGCCGATCTTGGCGCGCAGCATGTTGACATCGACGCCAGGCTCCAGGATATTGCGGCCGCGGTAGATGATCGAGCCTTCGGCGCGCTGGCCAGGATACAGATCGTACATGCGGTTCAGGGTGCGCAGCAGCGTCGACTTGCCGCAGCCGGATGGGCCGATGAAGGCCGTCACCCGCTTCGCATGGATATCGAGATTGACGTTGTTCAGGCTCTGCGTCTTACCGTAGAAGAAGTTCAGGCCTGAGATTTCGATCGTCTTGCCCTGGTCAGCGGCAGGCGCCGGGTTTGGCATAGTTTGGGTCATCACTTTTATCTAAATAAAATTAACGCGGAGTCTTCTGGCGGAACAGGGTCCGCGACAGAATATTGAGCATCAGCACAGTGAAAGTTACCAGCAAGGCACCGGCCCATGCCAGCGAACGCCAGTCGTCATACGGGCTCATGGCAAACTGGAAAATCACCACCGGCAGGTTGGCCAGCGGCGCATTCATGTCGCTGCTGAAGAACTGGTTGTTCAGCGCCGTGAACAGCAGCGGCGCGGTCTCGCCCGAAATGCGTGCCAGCGCCAGCAGTACGCCGGTGACGACGCCAGCCTTGACTGCGCGCAGGCGCACCAGGGTCGCGACCTTCCAGCGCGGCGCGCCGAGGGCGAAGGCCGCTTCGAGCAAGCTGTTCGGCACCAGGCGCAGCATGTTGTCCGTGGTACGCACCACGACCGGCACTGCGATCAGGGATAGCGCAATGCTGCCGGCATAACCAGAAAAATGCTGAACTTTAGCGACATAGATCGCGTAGACGAACAGGCCGATCACGATCGACGGTGCCGACAGCATGATGTCGGTGACGAAGCGGGTAACAGAAGCGAACTTGCTTTCCTGGCCGTATTCGGCCAGGTAGATGCCGGCCAGGATGCCGATCGGGGTGCTCACCAGCGTCGACAGGCCAACCATCATCAGGCTGCCCCAGATGGCGTTGCGCAGGCCACCGCCTTCGCTGCCCGGCGCCGGCGTATCGGCCGTGAACAATAGCGGCGACAGTCCGCCGAAGCCCTTGATCAGGAGCGTGACCAGGATCCAGGCCAGGAAGGCCAGGCCAATGCCCATCGCGAAGATGGACAGGGCGATGCCAATGCGATGCGCCAGCAGCCGTTTGCGGTAGACCGGGTTGGTCGCGACAGTTTTCATTATTTGGTCCCTTCGTTGCGGGCCATTCCCGCCAGCATCAGTTTGGCCGCCGACAACACGATAAAGGTGATGGCGAACAGGATCAGGGCGAGCGCGAACAGCGAAGACACGTGCAGCGGCGTCGCGGCTTCCGCGAATTCGTTTGCCAGGGTCGAGGAAATCGAATTACCTGCCGAAAACAACGAAGCCGACAGGTCGTGGGCGTTACCGATCACGAACGTGACCGCCATGGTCTCGCCCAGGGCGCGCCCGAGGCCAAGCATCACCCCACCGACCACGCCGTTGCGGGTATACGGCAGCACCACCTTGCGCACCACTTCCCACTTGGTGCAACCAAGGCCATAAGCAGACTCTTTCAATACGGTCGGCACCACTTCAAAGACGTCGCGCATGACCGAGGCAATGAATGGAATGATCATGATCGCCAGGATCAGGCCAGCGGTCAGAATGCCGATGCCCATGATCGGGCCCTGGAACAGCAAGCCGAAGACCGGCAGATGGCCGATAGTTTCCTTGAGCAGCGGCTGGACATGGTCGGCAAACAAGGGCGCAAACACGAACAGGCCCCACATGCCGTAGATAATCGACGGCACGCCGGCCAGCAGCTCGACCGCGGTTCCCATCGGGCGCCGCAGCCAGGCCGGGCAAATCTCGGTGAGGAACAGGGCAATGCCGAAGCTGATCGGGAAAGCCACCGCCAGCGCAATGATCGACGTCGCCAGGGTGCCCCAGATCGCGATCATGGCGCCGAACTGGTCGTTCACGGGATCCCATTCGATGCGCGTGATGAAGCCCGGGCCGAATTCGCGGAAGGCCGGCGCAGCGCCATAGATCAGCGACACAATGATGCCCACCAGCACCAGCAGCACGGACGCGGCGAATAACAGGGTGACCTTGTGGAAGACGAAGTCTTGCATGCGCTGGTTACGCATGGTCTTGCGCAGAGCGGCGGAGTAGAAGCCGTCGACATCGCCTGACTGGGCGGCAGTATCAGGCAGGGTGGCGGAATTGTGTGCGCTCATAACTTTTTATCAATCTTACTGGCGAACGAAAGGGCCGGAACGTTCCGGCCCCCTTACTTGCCGTGGAGGAAAATTACCAGATCGCCTTGCCGGCTGCGTCCTTCAGGTTGGCGCGCCACGCCCCCTCCACCAACTTGGTCACGGCGTCCGGCATCGGCACATAGTCGAGCGCGGCGGCGGCGGCATCGCCATTCTTGTAGGCCCAGTCGAAGAACTTCAGTACTTCTTTGCCTTTTGCCGCGTCAGCCTGCGTCTTGTGCATCAGGATATAGGAAGCGCCGGTAATCGGCCAGCTTGCCTTGCCTGCCTGGTTGGTCAGCACGATGGCATAACCAGGCGTGCTTTTCCAGTTGGCGCCTGCGGCGGCAGCCATGAAGGCCTCGTCGGCTGGTTGCAAGAAGACGCCGTCGCGGTTCTGCAGCTGGGTGTGCTGCATGCGGTTCTTCTTGGCGTAGGCCCACTCGACGTAGCCAATCGATCCCTTGATGCGCTGGACGTTGGCAGCGACGCCCTCGTTGCCCTTGCCGCCCACACCCACGGCCCATTTCACCGCGGTGCCGGCGCCGACCTTGGCTTTCCAGTCGGGGCTGACCTGCGACAGGAAGTCGGTCCACAAGAAGGTGGTACCCGAGCTGTCGGCACGGCGCACGACGGTGATGTCGTCGCCCGGCAGCTTGATGCCCGGGTTGAGCGCTGCGATCTGGGGCGCATTCCACTTGGTGATCTTGCCCATGTAGATATCGGCCAGCACGGCCCCGGTCAGCTTGAGCTGGCCAGGGGCGAAGCCTGCCAGGTTCACGATCGGCACCACGCCGCCGATGATCGCCGGGAACTGGAACAGGCCAGCCGCGTCGAGCTCCTTGGCCGGCAACGGCATGTCCGAGGCACCGAAATCGACGGTCCTGGCCTTGATCTGCTTGATGCCAGCTCCCGAGCCCACCGATTGGTAGTTCAAGCCATTGCCAGACGCCGCCTTGTACATCTCGGCCCATTTTGCATAGATCGGGTACGGGAAGGTCGCGCCGGCGCCGGTGATGTTGGCGGCGTGGGCGTTCGCTGCGAAGGTCGAGGCAGCGATGGCGACGGAGATGATCAGGTGCTTCATGCGCATGATGGTTCCTTGTGAAAGAGGACTGGGACGGATCCCGTTCAACGACAATACGAAGTCTAGCGCACGATTATGACAAGTTCGTGACAGCTGTAATAATCGGGAAAAAACGCGGCGCCGCGGCAGTATCTTGGCGCAATTTTCGCGATCGGCGCACGCGATTGGACACTGGCATTGGTGCGCTGGGAGCGGCCCCAGCCGACAGGAAAATAATCCGGTGGCGCCCCACCCGTCCGCCTTGTAAATACATCGCCTTCTGCTAACCTGAAGACAGGCTCTTGACAAGGAGGAGGCGCTGAAAGGCGTCGAAATATATGTTCAGTCTCATGGTGTTTGGTATTCTCAGCGGGTTAGCCGGACTCGTGGCCTTTGAAATCTACCAGGAAGTCAAAGGCAGCAAACGAAGCCTGAGCGATCACTATCACGGATAGTGTGGATCCGGTTACCGGATCAATGTCTTGCGACGACACAGCGGCGAGGCCCCATGGGCGCTCGCCGTTTTGCATCGCGCCGGCCCACTAACGCAAATAGCGCGCCACAACCTTCATCGCCGCCAGTTCCAGGTTCATGAACTGGAAACCGGTCTTGTATTCGCCACTACTGAAAATGCAGTACAGCGCCCTGGCTTGTACGCTGACCGGCACCAGCTTGCCGTCGACCAGCAGGTCGAAGCTGATCTGGCCGGTCTGGCCGTTGGTCAGTGGATCGGGCAGGTTGATGCTGATGCCATTGGCACCAAGGTCGTTGGTACGACCACTCATGGGAGCGGCCCCCTCCATGACGACCCGTGCTCGGGTGCGTAGCAGTTTGCGTTCAGACTTTCTTTGTTCTGTCACGTTGTACCAATTTTAGTGAAGTGAGGTGAGGTGAGGTGAATCCGAGGGTGACGCGGCCCGGATTAGTCGAGCTCGCGCAGCTTGGTGAAAGCCTCGTCGATCCGTTCGACGGCAACGATGGTCATCCCTTCGATTTTTTGCTTGGGCACGTTGGCTTTCGGGATCATTGCAATCGAAAAGCCGAGCTTGGCCGCCTCTTTCAAGCGCTCCTGGCCGCGCGGCGCGGGGCGAATCTCGCCAGCCAGGCCGACTTCGCCGAACACCACCAGGCCACGTGGCAAAGGTTTGTTGCGCATCGAGGAGTTAATCGCCAGTAGCACGGCCAGGTCGGCCGCCGGTTCAGCGATCTTGACGCCGCCGACCGCATTGATGAATACATCCTGGTCAAACGCAGCGATGCCCGCATGCCGGTGCAGCACTGCCAGCAGCATCGCCAGCCGATTCTGTTCCAGGCCGACCGACAGCCGGCGCGCATTGGGCAGGTGGCTGGCGTCGACCAGCGCCTGGATCTCGACCAGCAGCGGGCGCGTGCCCTCCTGGGTCACCATCACGCACGATCCCGGCACCTGGCTGTCGTGCTGCGACAAAAACAGTGCCGATGGATTCGAAACGCCCTTCAGGCCCTTTTCGGTCATCGCGAACACGCCCAGCTCATTGACGGCGCCAAAGCGGTTCTTGATGGCCCGCACCAGACGGAAGCTCGACTGGGTATCGCCCTCGAAATACAGGACCGTGTCGACGATGTGCTCGAGCACCCGCGGACCGGCCAGCGCGCCCTCTTTCGTCACGTGGCCGACCAGGATGATGGTCACACCGGTCTGCTTGGCCATGCGGGTGAGCTGGGCCGCGCATTCGCGCACCTGGGCCACCGACCCGGGCGCCGAAGTGAGCGCGTCCGAATACAGGGTCTGGATCGAGTCGATCACCGCCACCTCGGGCTTGAGGTCGGCCAGGGTACCCAGGATTTTTTCCAGCTGAATCTCGGCCTGGAAGTTCAGATCGGACGAATCGACCGCCAGCCGGCGCGCCCGCAGCGCGATCTGGGAGCCCGATTCTTCGCCGCTGACATACAAGGTATTGCGGGTGGCGGCCAGGTTGGCCAGCGCCTGCAGCAGCAAGGTCGACTTGCCGATGCCCGGGTCGCCGCCGATCAGCACCACGCCGCCGGCCACCAGGCCGCCGCCCAGCACGCGGTCGAATTCTTCGATGCCGGTACCGAAACGCGGCACGTCGAGCGCGTCGATATCCTTCAGCGACAGCACGGGCGCGGTCTGGGCCAGGCTCTTGTGCTGGGTCTGCGACATGCGGTTCACGCCGGGCGCCTCCAGCACGCTCTCGACCAGGGTATTCCAGGCCTTGCAGTCCGGGCACTGGCCGGCCCAGCGACTGGTGCTGGCGCCGCATTCGCTGCAGACAAAGGCGGTGCGCGACTTAGCCATCGGAACCCATCGGCCCTTCTTGCACCCGCACCCGTCCGGCGAGGGCGCACATCAGTTCATAGCCGATGGTGCCGGCGCTTTGGGCTACCTCGTCGATTGGCAGGCCATCGCCCCACAGCGTCACCTTGCTGCCGACCCGCGCATTGCGTACCGGCGTGAGGTCAACCGTCATCATGTCCATCGAGACCCGTCCCACCAACGTGGTGCGTACGCCGTCGACCACCACCGGAGTGCCATGGGGGGCGTGGCGCGGGTAGCCATCGGCGTAACCGCAGGCGACCACGCCCACCGTCATCGGTCCGCTGGCCTCGAAACGGCTGCCGTAGCCGACCGTGTCGCCAGCGACTATCTCCTGCATGCCAATGATCTCCGAGCGCAGGGTCATGGTCGGCAGCAGGCCGAAGTCCTGGGCGCTACGCCCGCCCGGGGTGCCGCCATAGAGCATGATGCCAGGCCGCACCCAGTCGTTCGACAAGGAATCGCCCAGGTCGGACTGATGCAGCACGCCGCCGGAATTGGACAGGCTGCGTTCGCCCGGCAGTCCGTCGGCGCCGTGCTGGAAGCGGCGCACCTGGTCGGCGATGGTCAGGCGCGGGTGCTCCAGTTCGTCGGCATTGGCGAAATGGGTCATGTGGGTGATGTTGCGAATACCCGGAATGGCGCGCAGGCGCGCATAGGCCGCCGCATACTCGCCCGGCTGGAAGCCCAGGCGGTTCATTCCGGTATTCATCTTCAGGTGCACGTCGATCGGGCGGTACAACTGGGTGTACTCGAGCATCTTGACCTGCTCGATGCAATGGACCGCGGTATTAATATTGTGCTCGGCCAGCAGCGGCACGTCGGATGCGTCGAAGAACCCTTCCAGCAGCAGCAACGGCTTGATCCAGCCGCTCTCGCGCAGGCGCACCGCGTAGTCGACTTCGATCAGGGCCAGGCCATCGGCAGTGGCAAAGCCGCGCATGGCGCGCTCCAGGCCATGTCCGTAGGCGTTGGCCTTGACCACCGCCCAGATCCTGGCGTACGGCGCGCAACTGCGGGCTTGCGCCAGGTTATGTTGCATCGAGTCGAGATGAATGGTGGCGAAGAGCGGGCGTGGCATCGTCAATACCGGTGTGGGTGCACCGATGATCAAGGGTTGGGAAAACAGCTATTTTACCGGAGCGTGCCGGGACGTGCCGGACCAGACGCCACTAGCAGGGCCGGTTTTCTTTTGGAGCGCAGATCATTCATGGTATAAAGCAACTCGGACCAGCTTTTACTCTTTTAGAATGAACCGTGGGTTTTATACCATCATGGCGGCGCAGTTTTTCTCGTCGCTGGCAGACAATGCGCTCCTGTTTGTTGCGATCAGTCTGCTGACGTCGATGAATGCCCCGGCTTCGCTGACTCCGCTGCTGAAGCTCTCATTCGTGCTCTTCTACGTGCTGCTGGCCGCCTTCGTGGGCGCCTTCGCCGACTCGCTGCCCAAGGGCCGCGTGATGTTCATTGCCAACCTGATCAAGGTGTTCGGCTGCGGCCTGATGTTCGTCTCGGTGCACCCGCTGCTGTCGTACGCCGTGGTCGGGTTCGGCGCCGCCGTTTACTCCCCCGCCAAGTACGGCATCCTGACCGAACTGCTGCCGCCCGAGAAGCTCGTTCCCGCCAATGGCTGGATCGAAGGCTTGACCGTGATGTCGATCATCTTCGGCACCGTACTGGGCGGCACCCTGGTCAGCACGCACGGTAGCGCCTGGCTCCTGGGCTTCGATATGCCAGGCTTCGACACCGGAATCGATACCGGCGCCGAGGCGGCGATGGCGGTCGTGGTGGTCATCTACATCCTCGCCACCTTGTTCAACCTGCGCATTCCCGACACCGGTGCGCGCTACGAGCACCAGGAGCGCAACCCGGCCAAGCTGATCGCCGATTTCGCCAACTGCTCGGCCACGCTGTGGCGCGACAAGCTCGGCCAGATCTCGCTGGCGGTGACCACGCTGTTCTGGGGTGCCGGCGCGACCTTGCAATTCATCGTGCTGAAATGGGCCGAGCGCTCGCTGCACATGCCGCTCGACAAGGCGACCAATCTGATTGGCGTGGTGGCGATCGGCGTGGCGCTGGGCGCGATCATGGCCGCGCGCATGATTCCGCTGCGCAAATCGCTTACCGTGATCCCGCTCGGGATCATCATGGGCCTGGTCGTATGCAGCATGGTGTTCGTGACTTCGGTTACCTATGCCTATCCGCTGTTGATCCTGATCGGCTTCCTGTCCGGTTTCTTCGTGGTGCCGATGAACGCCCTGCTCCAGCACCGCGGCCACGTCCTGATGAGCGCCGGCCACTCGATCGCAGTCCAGAACTTCAATGAAAACCTGTCGATCCTGACCATGCTGGCCTTGTACGCAGTGATGATCACGCTGAACCTCGACCTCGACATCATCGTCATCATGTTCGGGCTGTCGGTGGCCGGCATCATGTATTTCATCGGACGCAAGCATGCGGCGAACCAGCGCGAGCACGATTCGCTCGCGCTGATCGGCGAGCACAAGCATTGATCCTGGAGCCTGGGCGGGTCTCGCGCCCAGGCGTTCGACTCAGGTCTGCTGCAACGCGCGGCTAACTGCCGCGCGTGCGCGCCAGTCGTTCGGCACGATGAACCCGCGCTCGATTTCCTCGACCGCGCCAGGCAACTGGCGCACCACGGCCACCAGAACCGGCGCAGGATTGGTCTCGAACTGCGCCTGCAGCTGTGCGCGTAGCTGCGCGCCATTGCGCACCGGCTCGGCCGAACTGGCGCGTAGCGGCGCCAGCCATTGCAATTTCGGCAGCACTACGAAGGCCGCCCCGGCCAGCGCCTCGACCTCGTCGAGCGCGCACCAGAAGCCGCGGCAATGACTGGCGGCGATGCCGCTCATCTGCGGCCAGCTGCCGGACGGATAGAATAGCCAGCCCTTCACCAGCGCCCGCGCCAGTCCCACCGGGCGCGGCAGCAGCTCCCTGGCGGCGGGATGCTGGCCCAGGCCAAGCTGGCGTTCGAACACCTTGCGCATCTTCGCGCCCAGGCTATCGGCCAGGTTCGGGCCAACCAGGGCAGTTAGTTGCCGCTCTTCGGGGTGAGCAGAACCGCCTGGCGCGTCCAGCAGGTAGAACTTGGTGGCGAACTCGATGTGCTCGAGCGCGTCCGGCCCGTGTTCCAGCAAGAAGTCGAATTCGCCGATGGTATCGTTGCGATTGGCGCGTACCTGCAAGCCATGCGCGACCAATCGACCCTGCTGTTCATAGTAAAAAGCCATCAGCTTCTCGGCATACAGGCCGAGTCGGGTGTAGACGCGCGGACCGAGCGCGGCGTCGAGCGCGGCCGGATCGTGGTCGAGGCGCGCCAACCAGGCGGCCACATCAAGGGTAACCGGACCCGTACTGGCGACCCGGCCGGCCCACTGCGGGTGGTCCGGGTCGAGCAAGCCAGGCGCATCGAGCAACCAGGCCAGGGCGCGCACCCGGGCGCGCCGCAGGTGGCCCCAGCGACGGTGAAATCCTTGCTGGTAAGTCTCAGCCGGCGCTGCCATCGGCACCGTCGCTGCCACCAGCGTCGGCGGCTTTTGCCCGGCACAGGTCGGCCCAGGCCAGCGCCTTGTCGGCGCCGCGCTGCAGCAGTTCGCCCGGATGCAGCGTCGCCACCAGCGGCACCGCGCCCAGGCGGTGGACGGCGCCGCGCGACTCAGCCAGTGGTGCTTGCAGCGATTTGCCAAGCAGGCCATTGGCCGCCACCTGACCGAGGGTGAGCACGATGCCGGCGCCGCACAGTGCGCGTTCGCGCTCCAGGAAGGGACGGCAGGCCGCAACCTCGTCGAGGGTCGGCGCGCGGTCGCCGCCATTGCGGTTGGCAGGCCGGCATTTGACCAGGCTGGTGACATAGGCATCGGTTGCGCGTGTCAGGCCGGCGGCAAGCAGCATGTTGTCAAGCAGCTTGCCGGCGTCGCCGCTGAGCGCATGCCCGGCCTGTTCATCGAGCGCACTGGCGGTTCCTGCCGCGACCAGCCAGCGCGCCCTCTCGGAGCCGCTGCCCAGCACCGGCTTGCGGCCTTCGCTGCAGGCGCTGCAATGCCGGCAACTGGCTACCGCCTGCCGCAGGCCGGCCCAGTCGAGCGTGGAAACGTCGACCTGCTGCGGCGCCGGCACTGGCTCTTGCAGCGGCGCCGACCAGGCCCGCTGGGCGACCGGTTCGGCGACCTGGCGCGGCATCGGCGGCGGCGCCAGCGCGGCCGGCGGCGCCGCCGATGCCGCCGATACCGCCGATGCCGCGGCATCGTCCGCCGGCGCAGCAGGCGCAGCGCGCACGCTCCACAGAGGGCCGATGCCCATTTCGGCCAGGAAGGCCGCGTCGCGCCCGCTCATCTGCATTGCTGGTCCCCGGACAGTTCCAGGCGCATCACGATGGCATCCTCGCGCAGCCCTGCATGGGCTGGATAATAGCCCTTGCGGCGGCCGATTTCACGATAGCCATAGCGCTGGTATACCTCAAGCGCGCGCGTGTTCGACGGGCGCACTTCGAGCAGGATAGAGTGCATGCCCTGCTGCCGCGCGCGCGCGCCGATACGGTCGAGCAGCTGGCGTCCCAGTCCCTGATGCTGGCGGCCGCCGGCCACCGCTACATCGAGCAGGTGCGCTTCGTCGAGCGCATACATCAACAGGTAGTAGCCAGCCAACGCACCACCGGGGTCGCGGACGGTCCAGGCATCGTAGCCACTGGCCAGCGAATCGGTGAAATTGGTCCGGCTCCACGGATACGGGAACACGCTGCACTCGAGCGCATGCACCGCGTCGATGTCTGCCGCGGTCATCGGCGCGAACACCAGCGGGCCGCCATGATCCGTGGCTGTCATGTTCCAGCCTTCGCCGCATTGATTATCTGGCGCTCGGCGCTGGTATAGGCGACCTTGTTACGCAGGTAGAGCGGCTGGGCCTGGGCAGCCGGCAAGCCCGAACCTGCCGCCAGGGCCGGCAGCGCCAGCAGCGCCATCTCGCGCGCATGCGGCAGAATGTCGTCCAGCGCTCCCTGGGCAAAGGCCTTGCCGGCAAAGGCGTCGGGATACACCGCGAAGCCATTGCCGCAGGCCGCCAGGCGCGCGCACGGCACCGGCTGGACTGCCTCTGGCGCGCACAGGGCTGGCGCGCTGACCGTGATCCAGCCGTTGCCATCGTGGCGGTACTGGGCCCAATACACTTCGTTCATGCGCGCGTCCAGCACCGCCAGCACCTCGTCGGCACCGGTGCGGGCGCGGCAGGCTTCGGCCATCGCCGCCAGGGTCACCATCGGCACCACTGGCAGGCCAGCGCCAAAGGCCAGGCCCTGGGCCACGCCGCAGGCGGTGCGCACCCCGGTGAACGAGCCGGGACCGGCGCCAAAGGCGACCGCATCGCAGTCGGCCAGCGCGATGCCGGCTTCGCGCAGCAGTTCCTGCACCATCGGCAGGATCGATTGCGAATGGGTGCGCACGCCAGAGGTGGCGCGAGCGATAACGCGATCCCCGGCCAGCAGTGCACAGGACGCGAGCTCGGACGAGGTTTCGATGGCGAGGATGTTGGGCATGCCGGCATTTTACCCGCTCAAGGGCCCGTCGGCCATGGCGGCAGCCTGCGCAAAACCCAAGACAGGGGCAACACGGAGTAGAATCCGGCTCATGCAAAGCCTGACACTGGATTCCGCCAACCGCGCGGCCATCGCCGCCGCCATCGGCGACGACACGCTGACGGTCGCCTGCCTGTGCGCCGCCTGGTGCGGCACCTGCGCATCTTATCGCGCCACGTTCGAGCTGCTCGCCACGCGCCACCCGGACAAGACCTTTATCTGGATCGATATCGAAGACCAGGCCGATGTCGTGGGCGACCTCGATGTCGACAACTTCCCCACCCTGCTGGTACAGCGCGGCGACACGGTGGGCTTTTTCGGCACCATGCTGCCGGACGCCATCGTGGCCGACCGGCTGGTCCAGGTGCAGGCTGGCCAGACGCCCGAAGAAATGGCGCGCTGGGCCGGCTCGAGCGAAGAACGGCGCGCCTGGCAGCGCGACTGTAACCTGCGCGCATTGCTCGGCGGCCTAACCTAGGCCGGTCAAGCGCCCGGAGTTGCGCTCGACGGCTCCTATGCCAGCCGCAACGGCAGACTGCGCAGGCGCTGGCCGGTCAGCTTGAACACGGCAGCAGCCACTGCCGGCGCAACCGGCGGCGTGCCCGGCTCGCCTACCCCTTCCGGGTGGGCGGCGCTTGGCATGATGATGGTCTCGACCTGCGGCGCCTCGTGCATGCGCAGCACCGGGTAGTCGCCGAAATTCGACTGCTGCACCCGCCCGTCCTTGAGCGTGATCTCGCCGTACAGCGCTGCCGACAAGCCGAACAAAACGCCCGACTCCATCTGCTGCGCGACGATGTTCGGGTTGACCGCGATGCCGCAGTCGATCGCGCACACGACCCGGTGCACGCGGATCTGGCCGCCTTTTACCGACACCTCGGCCACCTGGGCCACGGTACTGCCGAACGAACGGTGCAGCGCCACGCCATGGGCGCGCCCGGCTGCCGGCTGGCCGGCGCGCGCCACCGCCGCATCGAGCACCGCCAGCGCGCGCGGGTGCGCTCCCAGCAGGGCGCGCCGGAACGCGACGCTGTCGCGCCCGGCCGCATGCGCCAGCTCATCGATGAAGCCCTCCTTGAAGAAGGCGTTGTGCGAATGCCCGACCGAGCGCCAGTAGCCGATCGGCAGCGGGCTGTCGACGGCCACGTGGGCGATGCGCTGGTTGGCGATCGCGTACTGCATGTCGTAGGCGCCTTCGGCGGTGGTCTTGTCCGGGCCCACGCCGGGCAGGCCGAGATTGCGCGAAAAATACTGGTGGCCGATGGCGCCACTGGCCAATTTGCTGTCCCAGGCAAGGATATTGCCTGCGGCGTCGAGGTGGGCGCGCATGCGCGCCAGCGCGGCGGGACGGTAAACATCGTGGGTGGTGTCGTCTTCGCGGCTCCAGATCAGCTGGACCGGCTTGCCGCCGCTGGCCAGCGCCACCGTCACCGCCTGCGCCACCATGTCGGCTTCCAGCCGGCGCCCGAAACCGCCACCGAGCAGCATGACCTCGATGCTTACGTCTGCGCGCGCCACGCCGGCCACGCGCGCCGCCACGTCGACCGCCACGCTCGGCACCTGGGTCGAAGCCCAAAGGCGAACTTTTCCACCCTCGACCTGGGCGGTACAGTTGATCGGCTCCATGGCCGCATGGGCCAGGTAGGGCGCGCGGTATTCAGCGCTGACGGTGCGCGCGATGCCGCGCACGTCCTGGGTGCCGGCCTCATGATAGACGTAGCCGCTGTCGTGCTCGAGCGCCCGCGCCATTTCGCGCCCTACCTCGTCGCTCGACAACTGCGCCAGGGCGCCGTCGTTCCAGGTTACCGGCAATGCCGCCGCGGCCTGGTGCGCCTGCCACCAGCCGGCGGCGACCACCGCCACGCCGGCGCCGGCGCCGGTGCGCTCGCCCGGCGTGCCGGGAACCGGCACCACGTGCAGCACGCCCGGCATCGACGCCACCGCGGCGGCGTCAAAGGCCGCGACCGTGCCGCCGACCACCGGCGACATCTTTACCGCCGCGTAGACCATGCCGGGCACGCGCGCATCGATGCCGAACAGCGCGCTGCCATCGGTCCTGGTGCGGCTGTCCAGGCGCGCGACCGGCTTGCCGATCAGGCGAAACTGGCCCGCCTGCTTCAGGCGCACGTCGGATGCTGCGATCCCGGCATCGAGGCCAGCAGCCTCCAGCGCCAGCGCGCCATACCCCAGGCGCGCGCCACCCTGGTGGATCACGAACCCGTCTTCGGTACGGCATTGCGCCGGCGGCACGCGCCAGCGCTGCGCCGCGGCCTTCACCAGCAGTGCGCGCGCCACGGCGCCGGCTTCGCGCATCGGCATCCAGGCATCCTTGACGCTGGTCGAGCCGCCAGTGAACATGATGCCCAGTTCGCGCCCGAGCTTGGCCGCCAGCCACTGCGCGCCCTGGTGCGTGCGGCCGTTGTCATCGGGGTGGAAGGGCAAGGCATCGCGCAAGAGCGTGACGTTGGCGTAGATCTTGTCGATCGGGGCCTGGAGGATGCGTACCGAGGCCAGCGGCACGTCGAGTTCCTCGGCCACCAGCATCGGCAGCGCGGTGTGCACGCCCTGCCCCATTTCGCTGCGCGGCACCACCACCGAGACAATGCCGTCCGGCGCAATCGCAACCCAGCCGTTCAGGCCTACCGCGCCGCCTTCAGTGGCCAGCGCTTGCGCCGCATGCAGGCGCTGGCGCGGTGGCTGATAGCCCCAGCCGACCAGCAAGGCGCCACCGGCGAGCAGGCCGCTGGCAAGAAAGCGCCGGCGCCCGGGCTTGCGCTCAGGCGCTGCCTGGGTTGGTCGGTTCGCGTGCTTCGGTTGCTGTGGCCTGGTATGCGTCATTGCGTTCTATGTCTGGTTGCTGGTGCCAATGCGCCAGTAGCGTGGACGGCAGCACTGGCTGTCCGTAGAGATATCCCTGCGCGTGGCTGCAGCCATGACCAAGCAAGAATGCGGCCTGTTCTTCGGTTTCCACGCCTTCGGCGATCACCGACAGGTTCAGGCTCTTGCCGAGTTGGACGATTGCCACCGCAATCGCTTCGGCATTGGCATCGCCTCCGGCGGCGGCCGAGATGTCCTTGATGAAGCTGCGGTCGATCTTCAGGGTCTGCACCGGCAGCTGCTTGAGGTAGGCCAGAGACGAGTAGCCGGTGCCGAAATCGTCAATCGCCAGCCCGACGCCGATCGCGCGCAAGTCGTTGATGTATTCGAGTGCGTCGCCGGTGTTCATGATGACCGATTCGGTCACTTCCAGCTGCAGCCGCGCCGCCGCCAGGCCAGTCTCGCGCAGCACCCCGGCCACGGTCGGGGCGATGCTGCCGCGGTCGAACTGGCGCACCGACAGGTTGACCGCCATTTTGGGCACCAGCAGCCCATCGGACTCCCAGCACACCATTTGGCGGCAGGCTTGCGCCAGCACCCACTGTCCCAGCTGGCCAATGAAGCCGGTGTCCTCGGCCACCGGGATGAAGCGCGTCGGCTCTACCAGCCCCAGCTCCGGATTGTTCCAGCGCACCAGCGCCTCGACACCGATCAGCTCGCCGCTGGCGATGTCGACCTGTGGCTGGTAATGCAGGAAGATCTCGTGCTTCTCGATCGAGCGGCGCAGCATCGATTCCATGCGCAGGCGCTCGACGCCCTCGCCGCTCATCGATGGCGCATAGAACTGGTAGCCATTGCGCCCGCGCGCCTTGGCCTGGTACATCGCGACGTCGGCATTGCGCACCAGCATGTTCAGGTCTGGCGCGTCTTGCGGGAACAGGCTGATGCCAACGCTGGCGGTGATGAACAGCTCGTAACCCGACACGGTGAACGGCTGCTCGAACAGCGTCATCAGCTTGCCGGCCACATGCCCGGCGCCGTAGATGCCCCCTTCGGCGCCCTTGACGTCTTCCAGCAGCACGATGAACTCATCGCCTCCCAGGCGTGCCAGCGTATCGCCTTCGCGCAGGCAGCTGGCAAGCGCGCCGGCCACCTGCTTGAGCAGCTCGTCGCCGACATGATGGCCGAGCGTGTCGTTGACATTCTTGAAGCGGTCCAGGTCGATGAACAGCACCGCCAACTGCTGCTCGGCGCGCGCGGCGCGGATCATCGCGTGCCGCAGCCGGTCGTGGAACAGCAAGCGGTTCGGCAGCGCGGTGAGCGGGTCGTGATGGGCCAGGTGGTCGAGCTTGTCCTGCGACTCCTTGACCTTGGTGATGTCGCCGAATACGCAGACGTAATGGGTGACGCTGGCGTCGTCGCTGGCGCCGCCATCGGCGCCGCGCACCGCCGACACCGTCAGCGACGAGAGATAGAGCTCGCCGTTCTTGCGGTTGTCCCAGATTTCGCCGCGCCAGAAACCGGTGTCGGCCAGCTCGCTCCATAGCTGCTGGTAGAAACCATCGTCATGATGCGGACACTGGCCGCGCCGCGTCAGGCTCGATTGCTGGCCCAGCGCTTCGTGTTCGGTATAACCGGTGATCTGGGTAAAGGCCGGATTGGTGGCGATGATGCGGCCCGAGACGTCGAGTACCATGACGCCGTCGGCGATGTGTTCGAGCACGGTCGCGGCCAGGCGCAGCTTTTCTTCGGCGAGCTTGCGCTCGGTGATATCGGCGAAGACCCAGATACTGCCGTCGTTGGGATGGGCCGGATCGAGCGCGCTGCCACTGGCCAACAGCCACGAAATGCTGCCGTCGGCGCGCCGGAACAGGATTTCTTCGCCGCTGTCGGGACTGCCGGCGCGTTCGCGGCAGCTGTCGATCCAGCGCTGTTCGAACTCGGCGCGGCCGGGGAACAGGATTGCGGTGGAGCCGCCGACCATCGCGCCATCGCGGTAGCCGAACAGCTCTTCGGCGCGCCGGTTGGCCGAGACAATGCGGCGCTCGCGCACGAACAGCACGCCGAACATGACGTTGTCCAGGATCGCGCCCTGCTCGGTAAGCAGCGCCTCGATGCGCATCTGGTCGTACTTGCGCGCGCTGATGTCGTAGATGATGCCGTCGACCCGCAAATCCTCGCCGCCCCAGACGCCCTGCGGCTGCCCGCTCTCCAGTACCCAGCGCTCGATGCCGACGGCGTCGATGATCCGGTACTCGACTTCGTAGGAAGCGCCAGCCTCGAGCGCCTGCTTGGCCAGGTGGCGCTGCATGCGACGGTCTTCGGGATGGATGATATCGGCCCAGTCGTCGGTCGTGGCGCGCATGAAACGCTCTGCCGGGTAGCCGCTGATGTCCTCGATGGCGTCGCTGATGAAGTCGATCGCCCCGCCCGGGCGGGCCCGGAACACGGCACCTGGCACTTGCGTCACGATGGAGCGGAACTGCTCCTCGCGCCGGCCGATGTCGGCGAACAGTTCGCCAATTGCCATGCGCATGCGCTCCATCTGGCTACCCAGCCGCCCCAGTTCATCGTCGGCGCTCGGCACCAGCGGGGTGTCGAAGTCGCCGCGCGCCAGGCGGTCCGAAAAGCCGGTGAGCACGCGCAGCGGCGAGCGCAGGCGGCGCTTGAGCAGCAGCGCGATCAGCAGCAGCGAGATGCCGAGCTGGATCGCCAGCACCAGCACGTAGTTGCGCTGCTTGGCCCGCAACTCTTGCTGGCTCAGGTAGTCGCCCATCTCGATCGCCAAGGCCCCGATCTTCTGACCCCGCACCACGATGTCACGCTCGGCGCGGTAGGCCCGTGCGCCCGCGGGCAGCCGTGCTCGGCGATGGATGACTTCCTCGCCCGCCGCGCCGCGCACCTCGATATGGGTCACAGCCGGATCGCGCATGACGGAATCGACCAGCGACTGTCCCGCCTCCAGGTTCATGTCCCATAACGATTCCTGCATGCCCAGTGCCAGGATGTCGGCATTGCGCTGCAGCGCGCCGTCCAGGCTACGCACCGCCGCTTCGCGTTCCTGCACGCCGATCAGGAAGACGCCGCCGACCAGGGCCGGCACCGCCAGGCTGCCGAATACGACCACCAGCAGTGCGCCATACAGCGAGCGGCTGTAGAGCTTGCGCAGCCGGGAAGTCAATCTGCTGAAAGTCAGTCGTGGCATGGACATCAAGGTGTCGGCTTGGCCCTTGCGCATTCGCAAGGTGCTAACCGTTTATTTAAGGCAATGGTGTTGCATGATTATGCATGCTTCATTGCCACGCGTCACGCAATTGCCGGCGCCGGCCGCGACTACCCGTCGATCAGGTATTCCTGCGCGGATAGCCCTCGGCCAGGATCCGCACCCATACCCTTTCCTTGTCTTCTACGCTCATCGACACCCAGTGCGCCACCTCGGCCACGGTACGCCCGCAGCCGCGGCAGACATCGTCAAAGGTGGTCGAACACACTGCCACGCAGGGCGTGTCGGCGCGCTCCGGTGTTTTTCCCGGCTGACCGGGATCAAGGGGCCGGGCCGACATCGAGCTTATCCCATCCGTCATGGCCGAGCTTTTCCATTGTTTCGATGTTCTTCTCGAAAATTTCTGCAGCTTCCGGGAAAGCCTCGACCGCGCGGTCGATACTGTCTTCGCGCAGCAGATGCAGGATCGGATAAGGTGCGCGGTTGGTGTAGTTGGCGATGTCGTTCGGATCGCTGTCGGCGAACTGGTAATCCGGGTGGAAGCTGGCCACCTGCAATTCACCATCCAGGTGCATGTCCTCGACCGCCGCGTCGGCGACATCCAGGAACTCGTTGTAGTCTTCGAAGTCGTTCAGCACGAATGGGTGGATCAGCAGCGTGGTATCGGTGTCGGCCGCCGGGGTATCCGACAGGTGCTGCAATTCGTCCATCAGTTGCTCGAGCAGGGCTTCGGGCGTGCGCGCCGACGACACGACCAGGCGCACCTGCTCCTTTATATAGACGGCCTTCGCAAACGGGCAGAGATTCAGGCCGATGACAGCCCGCTCCAGCCAGCCGCGGGTAGCGGCAAGGATCGCCTCGTCATCGGCGTGGAGGTTTGGTTTGGTAGTACTCATGGGTAACGACTCATTCTTGAACGCGGGTGCGAGAATCCGGATTGTACGCACTCTTTGCGTGCCCTCATAGATCGGCAGCCCGGCAAGCCTAGGCTGTGCTGGAGAGCTAAGCCCTACTTTGCTGCAGCCTGCTGCATCGCTGAAGCAAGGCGCTCCCGCACTCGGCAGCTAACGCCGCGATCAGCTGCCAACTCGCCTTCTTCTTTCGTTTTCATGATGACAACGATCGTTAATGATCTTGAGAAAATAATTTGTAACGGGCTGGACTTACTTCTTGACGCGTAAGAGCATGCCTACGTACACTGCCCCCTTACCTTGTCCGTTCGTTCCTGGACGCAACACTGGAAAGCGATGAACGATATGATCCGTACGACCCTGGTGACTGCTACGCTGGCCCTGTTGGCCGCCCCGACGGCTTACGCGATGGAAAATGCGCCAGCTTCTGCCAGTGCGGCCGCCGTGTCCGTGCCGACCTCGAATCTGCGCTCCGCCCTGGCGCCAATTCCCGCCCTGAACAAGACCGACGAATACCGCGAAACCGACGTCTGGGGCCGCATCCGCAGTGGCTACGCGATTCCCGATCTCGACAACAACTTGGTCGCTCGCCATACCCGTGACTACAGCGCCCATCCAGAGAGCCTCAGGCGCATCTCGGGCCGCGCCTCGCTCTATCTCTACCACGTAGTGCAGGAACTCGAAAAACGCGGAATGCCGACCGAACTGGCACTGCTGCCGGTGATCGAGTCCGCCTTTAATCCGCAAGCCCTGTCCACCGCCAGTGCGGCTGGATTGTGGCAGTTCGTGCCGGGCACTGGCAGGGATTACGACCTCAAGCAGAACATGTTCAAGGATGAGCGCCGTGGCGTGCTGGCCTCGACCGACGCCGCCTTGACCTACCTGCAACGCCTGTACACGATGTTCGGCGACTGGCAGCTGGCCCTGGCTGCCTATAACTGGGGTGAAGGCAACGTCCAGCGCGCCATCAAGAAAAACCAGGCGCTCGGCAAGGGTAGCGATTTCGAAAGCCTGGCCGACCTGATGCCGGCTGAAACCCGTAACTACGTACCCAAGCTGCAGGCGGTCAAGAACATCGTCGCCAATCCCGCGCAGTACAACATTGCCCTGCCCGCCATCGACAACCAGCCTTATTTCACCGCGATCGACAAGACCAGCGACATCGACGTGGCCGTGGCTGCCCAGTTGGCGGAAATGACGCTTGACGAGTTCAGGGCACTGAATCCGCAGTTCAAGAAGCCGGTGATCACCGGCGGCGAGAAGACCAAGATCCTGCTGCCCAAGGAAAACGCGGAAAAATTCCACCTGAACCTGGCGCAATGGGGCCGTAACCTCTCGACCTGGACCACCCACAAGATCACCGGGGCGCGCGTATCGATTGCGTCGCTGGCGTCGAAATTCGACACCACGCCGGAAGTCATTCGCCAGGCCAATAACATCCCGGCTAAATCCACCCTCAAGGCGGGCTCGACAATCCTGGTACCGAAAGTGTCGGCATCCGACGCCGGCAATATCGCCGAGAACATCATCGACAACGCCGTGGTCGCCTTCGAAGCCGAGCGCAGCGGCGGCAAGCGCGTCAAGGCGTCCAGCGGCACGCGCTACAAGGCCAAGGCAGCCGCACGTACGTCCAAGAGCCGCATTGCCCGCAACGCCTCGTCCAAGCGCAAGCAGCGCTGATCTCCACCTGGGCCGGCTCCATGCCGGCCCAGGGCAGCCCCCCCATGATGGGGCCGTGCAGACTTTTCCAAACTGTTGTATAGTATCGTTTGTGCGCTGCAATAGAGCTTCCAAACACACCGGATGCATCAGTAGTCAAAGCGGCGCGCAGTAATACAACAAGCAGCATCGCAACCCTTGGCGACAATTCGGTCGCCCCCCATAAAGCCCTCCCGCCCTGTGTGTCAGCACCAAGACACCGTCCCGGCGCAAAGCTTTTGTGCCGAAATTTCTTTCAATTCTGAGTCATTTCGTAGTGTTGGTTCGCGTTGCTATTTTGCGCTCGTCATTTGACACGCGCGATCATGATTTAATTCGAAAGTAAAATCCACATGAGTTTTGAAGCACTAGGTTTACACGCGTCCCTCGTCAATGCAGTGGCCACCGCCGGCTACACCCAACCGACTCCAGTGCAGGAGCAGGCGATCCCTGCCGCCATCGCCGGACGCGACCTGCTGGTCTCGTCGCAGACCGGTTCGGGCAAGACCGCGGCTTTCATGCTGCCGGCCCTGAACAAGCTGGCCAATGCCGACCAGGGTGACGCCAGCCGCACTTCGGCGCAAAGCGCGCAGTCGGCCCGTGCCCGCGGCGAAAAAGTCCGCTTTACCGCAGCCCAGCCAAAAATGCTGGTCCTGACCCCGACCCGTGAACTGGCACTGCAAGTAACCAGCGCCACCGAGCAATACACGGTCGAAATGCGCCGCATCCGCGCCGTCTCGATCCTGGGCGGCATGCCTTACCCAAAGCAGATGCAACTGCTGGCCAAGAATCCTGAAATCCTGGTGGCCACTCCAGGCCGCCTGATCGACCACATGGAGTCGGGCAAGATCGACTTCTCGCAACTGGAAATCCTGGTGCTCGACGAAGCCGACCGCATGCTGGACATGGGTTTCATCGACGACATCGAAAAGATTGTCGCCGCGACCCCGTCGAGCCGCCAGACGATGCTGTTCTCGGCAACCCTGGATGGCGTCGTTGGCAACATGGCGCGTCGCATCACCAAGGATCCGCAGACGATCCAGATCATGAGCGCGGCCAATCGCCACGAGAACATCACCCAGCGCGTGCACTTCGTCGATGACTTGTCGCACAAGAACCGCCTGCTCGACCACCTGCTGCGCGACGAATCGGTCGACCAGGCTGTCGTGTTCACCGCCACCAAGCGCGACGCCGACACCATCGCCGACCGCCTGAACATCGCCGGCTTCGCAGCCGCCGCGCTGCACGGCGACATGCACCAGGGCGCGCGCAACCGCACCCTGGACAGCATGCGCCGCGGCCAGGTGCGCGTGCTGGTCGCGACCGATGTTGCCGCCCGCGGCATCGACGTCCCGACCATCACCCACGTGGTGAATTACGACCTGCCGAAGTTCCCTGAAGACTATGTGCACCGTATCGGCCGTACCGGCCGTGCCGGCCGCAATGGCCTGGCGATCTCGCTGGTGAACCATGCAGAAGGCATGAACGTCAAGCGCATCGAACGCTTCACCAAGCAGCTGATCCCGGTCGATGTCGTGGAAGGCTTCGAGCCGAAGCGTTCGGCACCGGCCCGTAGTGGCCCGCGTCCAGGCTGGAAGCCAGGCGACGGCCGCAGCGCCGCCAAGCCGGGCCAGCGCAGCTTCGCCAAGCCAGGTGCACCGCGCGAGGGTGGCTACGCCGACCGCGCCGCGCGTCCGGCCGACAGCCGTTACGCCGACCGTGGCCCACGTGAAGGTTTCGGCGCAGCGCGCGAAGCCGGCCGTGCACCAGCAGCCGGCGCGCCGCGCGAAGGCGGCTACCGTGGCACCCGCACCGAAGGCGCGCCACGCCGCGACAGCGGTTTCGCCAAGCCATCGGCGCATCCGCGTTCGGCTGACGGCGTACGCCGTACCTTCGGCGAATATTAATCGTCGACAGCGGGAGGCGCATGCGTCCTCCTGGCAAGAAAGGCTGCCTCGGCAGCCTTTTTTTTCGTCCGGCGTATCGCCCCCCTGGCTTCGCCGGCCTCACCCTCGCGGTGCGGCATGGCGCGCAGGTCAGGGCGCCGGCGCGGCCCAGGGCGTATAATCGCGCTCCTTTCCCCCGAGACCCGACAGTGCGCAAGCGAATCCTGATCGTCAGCCCCGCCGGTGCGCGGGACAACAATGGCAACTGGCAGACCGCCAGCCGCTGGGCGCGTTTCCTGCGCGCGGCTGCTGGCGGCTACGACGTGCGCATTGCCGGCCACTGGCCGGCCAGCGAGGAACTGGTCGGCAACGAACACCCCGACCTGATGATCGCGCTGCACGCGCGTCGCTCGGCCGCGTCGCTGGCCGCGTTCAGCGCCGCCCATCCCGACAGGCCGAGCGTGCTGGTGTTGACCGGGACCGACCTGTACCGCGACATCGCAAGCGCTCCCGAGGCGGCCGCTTCGCTGGAACTGGCGGGGGCACTAGTGCTGCTGCAGCCCGCCGGACTGGCGCTGCTGCCGCCCCGTTTCCACGCCAAGGCGCGGGTCATCTACCAGTCGGCGCCGTCATTGCAGCCTTACCGGCGCAGGGGCACGGCCCGCTTCGCCGACATCTGCATGGTCGGCCACTTGCGCCCGGAAAAAGACCCGCTGGCGTTTATCCGCGCCGCCGGCCTGGTCCAGCATCCTGCCGCGCGCCTGATCCACATCGGCGCGGCGCTCGAGCCTGCGCTGGGCGAAGCCGCCATTGCCGCGCAAGCGGACAACCCGCGCTACCGCTGGCTCGGGCCCCTGCCGCACGCGGCCACGCGCCAGCGCCTCAAGCGCTGTCATGCGATGGCGATCAGCTCGGCCATGGAAGGCGGCGCCAACGTCATCATCGAGGCAGTCACCAGCGGCGTGCCGGTACTGGCCTCGGACATCAGCGGCAATCGCGGCATGCTCGGCGCAGACTACGCCGGCTATTTCGCGGCCGGTGACGCGGCCGCGCTGGCGCGCATGATCGATCGCTGCATTGGCGACGCGGGCTTCGACGCCCTGCTGCGGCGCCAGTGCGCGGCCCGAGCCGCCCTGTTCGCTCCGGCGACCGAACAAGCGGCGTTGCGCGAACTGGTGGATAATCTCTTGACATGAGCTGTCATTTTGCGCCCGGCGCCCCCCCTATCAACGACTGGACCTCCCTATGAGCACGACGCCTGACCAACCCATCAAACTTACTTCGTTCTCGCATGGCGGCGGTTGCGGCTGCAAGATCGCGCCAGGCGTGCTGGCCGAAATCCTGGGGAAATCAAAAGGGTTTCCGATACCAAAAGAGCTGATGGTGGGCATCGAGACCGCCGACGACGCGGCCGTCTACAAGCTCAACGACGAGCAGGCACTGATCGCTACTACCGACTTCTTCATGCCGATCGTGGACGACGCCTTCGACTTCGGCCGCATCGCGGCAACCAATGCGATCTCGGACGTCTATGCCATGGGCGGCACGCCGATCATGGCACTGGCGCTGGTTGGCATGCCAGTCAACAAGCTTCCCCTCGAAACCATCGGCGAGATCATCCGCGGCGGCGAATCGATCTGCGCCGAAGCCGGTATCCCGATCGCGGGCGGCCACACCATTGATTCGGTGGAACCGATCTACGGCCTGGTAGTGCTGGGCCTGGTGCACCCGTCCAAGGTCAAGAGTAATGCCGGCGCACGCCCCGGAGACGTGCTCATCCTCGGCAAACCGCTTGGCGTGGGTGTGCTATCGGCCGCGCTCAAGAAAGATGCACTCGGCCCCGATGGCTATGCCGCGATGATCGCCAATACCACCAAATTGAACAAACCGGGCAAGGCGCTGGCCGAGATGCCGGGTGTGCATGCGCTGACCGACGTCACCGGCTTTGGCCTGCTCGGCCACCTGCTGGAACTGGCGCGCGGCGCCAAGCTTGCGGCCCGCCTCGACATGGACAAGGTGCCGCTGCTGCCGAACGTACTGCACCTGGCACAGGACGGCTTCGTCACCGGCGCTTCCAGCCGCAACTGGGACGCCTACGGCAAGGACGTTACCCTGAGCGCTGGCATCACGCCGGCGCAGCAGGCGCTGCTGACCGATCCGCAGACCTCGGGCGGCCTGCTGGTCGCCTGCGACCCGGCCAGTAGCGACGACGTGTTGGCGCTGTTCACGCGCGAAGGTTTTGGCGATGCCGCAATCATTGGCCGCATGGATGCGGGCCAGGCGCGCGTGAGCGTCAGCTAAGCGCGCGCGGGTCGCGCTCGGGGTCCGGGTCCTGGCCCTGGCCCTGGCCTTGACGCCCCTGCTCCGGAACACGCACCGGGGCCGACTGGTGCAGTGACACCGCAAGCGCGCTTAGTCCGACCAGCACCAGCAGCAGCGCAGCGAGCGCAATCGCGACCGGCAAGGGCAGGACGAAGGCGACGGTTTGGCTCATGACATCTCCCGGCTAGGTTGATCTGGCGCCCGCTTGAGCTTGCCCAATCTGCGAGCGCAAGCGCCTACTGTGCCACTGCCGTTACTGCCTTAAATTGATGAAGCGCAACCGGTAGCGATCGAGATCTTCAAGCCTGGGGAAGCGTGGTCAAGGGCTCGGGCGGCTCGTTGGCCTGCCCCTGCCCCACCCGCTCGTATTCGGCGATCACCTGGGCACCGAGCAGCAGCAGGGTTGCCCCGATCTCCAGACTGAACATGACCACGATCGCGGTCGTCATCGAACCGTATACGACGTTTACCTGGGATAAGGTGGAGAAATACCAGACCAGGATGTGACGCGCCATTTCCCACAGCAAGGTCGCGGTCACGCCGCCGATCAGGGCATGCCAGACCGACAGCCGTCCTACCGGCATGACCAGGTAGATCGAGGTCAACACCAGGATCTCGCCGAGCAGTCCGAGCAAGTAAAGCAGCACGCCCGAGACACCATTGAGCGACCATTCGTAACCGAACAGCCAGACGCTTTCCTCGCCCAGCACTTCCAGGGTCCCTGCTACCAGGGTGATGATCATGACCCCAACCCCAAGCGCCAGGATATAGCAGTAAGGAAGCACTGCCGACACCAGAAAATGGCGGCGCGAAATCTCGACCCGGTGCTTGAAGATCACGCTCATCGCGTTTTCCAGCACCGTGAACGCGAACGAGCTAAAGAACAGCATGGTGCCGCCCAGCAGCCAGGTAATCAGGTCGCGGTTATCGAGGAAATTCGCGACCTCGGCGACAATCGATTCAGACTGTCCCGGCATCAGGAGCTTGAGGTAACGGTGCAGCGTCTCGAGCAGCTCGCCCTGGTGGATGAAGTGCGACAGCGCCACCACCACGAGCATCAGGAAGGGCACGATCGACAGCAGCGCATAATAGGCCACGGCGCCGGCCAGCAGCAGGCCCTGGTTGGCACGAAAACCGCGCAGCACCTGCAAGGTGAACGCCAGCGGATGGGCCAGCACGTACACATTGGCGCGCTGGTCCATCAGGCGTTCGCGCCAACTGCGGCGCTTTATCGAGCCTACCATCTAGCCAAGCTCATCGAGCCAACCTAATCCCGGAAAACTGCCAACGGGCGCCTGCCGGGAAAAAATTGCGGTAACTGGCACGCGCATGCCCATCGGGCGTGGCACAGGACGAGCCGCGCAGCACATATTGGTTGACCATGAATTTGCCGTTGTACTCGCCGATGACGCCGGGTGCAGGGGCATAGCCCGGATACGGCGCATAGCTGCTGCTGGTCCATTGCCAGCAGGCGCCGAACATCTGCTGCAAGCCATCGCCGTTGGCAGCCGCCGGATGCAGCGCGCCCTCGGCAAGGGCGGCCTGGCGTGCCGCGAATTCCCATTCGGACTCAGTCGGCAGACGTACACCGCACCAGCGTGCATAAGCATCAGCTTCGAACAGTGACAGGTGGGTAACCGGCAGGTCGGGATTGAGCGCTTGCACCCCATGCAGCGTAAATTCGCTCCAGTTTCCGGCTTCGTCGACCAGCCAGTAGAGCGGATGCAAGAGCTCGCCGGTGGCCACGCGGTCCCAACCTTCGGCCAGCCAGAGTGCGGGATCGCGGTAGCCACCGGCGTCGATAAAGGCGCGGTACTCGCCATTGGTGACCAGGCGCGAGGCCAGTTCGAAGGGCGCGATATAGGTGCTGTGACGCGGCAGTTCGTGATCGAAACAAAAACCGCGGCCGTTGAAACCGATCTCGGCCAGGCCGCCATCGAACTCGATCCACGCTGGCGCCCCCGGCGCCAAGGCAGCGTCCGGGTCCTTGCGCAGATCCTGGTGCAGATCCTGCGCCATGTCTTGCTCCATGTCTTGCGCAGAATAAGCCGGGAACATCGGGTTCTGGGCCAGCAGGTGCTTGAGGTCGGTCAGCATCAATTCCTGGTGCTGCTGCTCGTGCTGCAGGCCAAGTTCGATCAGCGCGACGATGGCCGGGTCGGTACTGCGTGCCGCCAACTGTACGACACGACGGTCGACGTCGGCGCGGTAGTCCAGTACCTCGTGCAGCGAAGGCCGGGTGAGCAGGCCGCGCTGCGGGCGCGGATGTTTGGCGCCGATGCCGTTGTAATACGAATTGAACAGCACCCTGAACGCAGGATGGAAGGGCGCGAAGCCGGCTTCGTGCGGCTCGAGGACAAAGGTTTCAAAGAACCAGGTAGTGTGTGCCAGATGCCATTTCACCGGACTGGTGTCCGGCATCGATTGCGCGCAGCAGTCTTCGCCCGAGAGTGGCGCCGCGATTGCGAGCGAGCCTTCGCGCACCCGCCCGAAGGCGTGCTGGATATCTTCGCGCTGCCCGTTACCCATCAATGGATCACCTTGACTTGCGCTTTTGCCCGCGCCTGGGCATGCACAACGGCAAACCAGCGCTGCGGGTCGGTCCACACGCGGGTGGCTTCAAATCCGGAACGCTCCAACAGCGCGATCATGTCGGCCTGCTGGTATTTATAGCTGTTCTCGGTGTGGATACAGTCGCCTGCCTCGAAGCGACGGCTGCCCCCATGCCAGTGCACATGCTGGGGCCGGGTCGCTTCGAGGTGCATTTCGACACGTCCGCGCGCCTCGTTATAGAACCCATGGTGGCGCCAGGCACGGATATCGAAGTCGGCCCCAATTAGCTTGTTTACATGCCGCAAGGCATTTAAATTGAAGGCGGCGGTGACGCCAAGCGCGTCGTCATAGGCGGCGTCGAGCGTGGCCTTGTCCTTGACCAGGTCGATGCCGATCAGCACTGCGCCATCGTCGCCGCACTGCCCGCGCAGGCGGCGCAGGAAGCCTTGCGCTTCGTCGGGCGTGAAATTGCCGAGCGAAGAGCCGGGGTAGAAAAACAGGCGCCGCCCGGCCGCAACCGAGGGCGGCAGTTCAAAGCGCGTCGAGAAATCCATGCCTAACCCTTCCATGGCGATCTGCGGGAAGCGCTGGCGCAGCCGGCCCAGCGCGTCGTTCAGGAATTCGGCGGAGATGTCGACCGCCACGTACTGGGCCGGCGCGAGCAGCGGGAACAACGAAGCGGCCTTGGCGCAGTTGCCGGCGCCAAGGTCGATCAGGGTGGTGCCTGACCCGGCCGCGTGCGCGATCTCGGCGCCATGGCGCGCAAAGATCGCAGCCTCGGTGCGGGTCGGGTAGTACTCGGGCAATTCGCAGATGGCTTCGAACAGCTTGGAGCCGAGCGCGTCGTACAGAAACTTGGGCGAAATCCAGGCGTCGCGCGCCTCGAGCCCGGCATGCAGCTCGTTTGCGACGTGGGCATTGGCGGCGCGCGGCGGGTCTTGTGTGCAGGAGGTGTACATAAGCGTTATCATTCGTGCCGCCACTTCGCACCATGCGTCGTGGCAAAGGGTTGCCGATGTGCTTGCCGATTCAGTTGCAGATTCTATTACCGGGTCGGAGTTGCCGTTTTAGCTATCATAGCGGAATCCAGTCTTTTGCTGCATTCGCCTGACACGCGAACGTGATCCCGGCGTGATGCCTACGGTTCATCCCATTTCCAGTATTTACACTCACGAAAGCCCGATATGACATCGTTCTCGCCATTGCGTGTCCTGAAAACCCTGTTCGCAGCCACCGCCACGGCCGGCCTGATGGTCGCCGCCGGCGCCGCCCATGCCCAGAACACTCCCGGTGTCCTGCGCGTGTCGGCCATCCCCGACGAAGCGCCAACCGAGCTGCAGCGAAAATTCAAGCCGCTGGGCGACTACCTGTCCCGGGCCACCGGCCTGAAGGTCGAGTTCACCCCGGTAACCGACTATGCCGCCTCGGTCGAAGGCCTGGTCAACCGCAAGATCGACATGGTCTGGTTCGGCGGCTTCACCTTCGTGCAAGCGAACGTGCGCAGCAAAGGCATGGTGACGCCGCTGGTGCAGCGTGTCGAAGACGAAAAGTTCCGCTCGGTGTTCATCACTACCAATCCGGCCATCACCAAACTCGAAGACCTGAAAGGCAAGACCCTGTCGTTCGGTTCGGAATCGTCGACCTCGGGCCACCTGATGCCGCGCTCTTATTTGCTGGCAGCCAAGGTCAACCCGGACACTGACCTCAAGCGTATCGCCTACTCGGGCGCGCATGACGCCACGGCCGCCGCAGTAGCTGGCGGCAAGGTCGATGCCGGCGCGCTGAATATGTCGGTGTGGGACAAGCTGGTCGAAGCCAACAAGGTCGATCCGAAGGCAGTGCGCGTGTTCTACACCACCCCGGGCTATTTCGACTACAACTGGTCGGTCCACAGCAGCATGAACCCCGCCCTGAAGAAGAAGATCAGCGACGCCTTCCTGGCACTGGACCCGGCCACGCCTGAAGGCAAGCAGATCCTGGAACTGCAACGCGCGACGAAGTTCATCCCGACCAAGGCGTCGAACTACGCCGACATCGAAGCTGCGGCGCGCAATGCCGGCCTGCTGAAGTAAGCGCACCGGCCAGCCTTGCCATGAGTTTCCGGCTCGAGCAACTCACGGTGCGCCACCTGGTGGCGGGGCCCGGTGCGGCCCCCGCCCTGCATGCGCTCGACCTGGTCATCGAACCCGGCGAGCAGCTGGCGCTGGTCGGCCCCTCCGGCGCCGGCAAGACCACCCTGCTCGCCACCCTTGCCTGTGCCCAGCGCCCCGCCGAAGGACGCTTTTCCGTGTTCGGGCAAGACCCGTGGGCGCTATCGCAGGCGGCGCGCCATCGCCTGCGCGCGCGCCTGTTCCTGGCTCCCCAAACGCCGCCGTTGCCGCCGCGCCAGCGCGTGGTCACCGCCGTGCTGGCGGCGCGCCTGCCGCACATGGGCTTCTGGCGCGCCTTGGCCTCGCTGGTGCGCCCCTCTGATCCGGCTGCAGCGCACGCCGCCCTGGCGCGTTTTGGCCTGGGCGACAAGCTGTATGCGCGCGTCGACCGCCTCTCGGGCGGCGAACGCCAGCGCTGCGCCCTGGCGCGCCTGATGCTCTCGAGTGCCGAAGCTTTTCTGGTCGACGAACCGATTTCCGCGCTCGACCCCGCCCTGTCGCTGCATACACTGGCGGCACTGCAGCAGGAAGCGCGCGAACGCAAGGCCACGCTGGTGTGCAGCCTGCACCAGGTCGAACTGGCGCGCGCCCACTTTCCGCGCCTGGTCGGACTGCGCGCGGGCCGCATCGTGTTCGATGCGCCGCGCGAGCGCGTGACCGATGCCATGATCGCCGCGCTCTACGACAACGAGCACGTCCAGCCGGCCCCCGTGCATGCGCACGAAGCACCGGAGCGGATCGCGATCGGCGCCTGTTTCTGATGCGAGCGGCACCGAGCGCCGCCACGGCCAGCCACCGCCATCCAGACCCGGCCTGGCGCGGCCGCGTCATGGCCACCATTGTCTGCCTGGCCCTGCTGTGGCCGATGCTGGTGGCGAGCGAATTCAAGCCCTGGACTTTGTTCGACCCGCTCAGCCTGGCGGCGGCAGGCATGTTCCTGCGCGATTTCCTGCGCCCTGCCCTGGGCGCCGAATTCCTGGCGATGGTGCTGCGCGAGACCTGGCAGACCGTGGCGATCGCCACTGCCGGCCTGAGTCTGGCGCTGCTGGGCGCTATCCCGGCCACGCTGGCGGTTACCGAGCGGCTGTCGGTATCGCGCCTGGGCACCGGCCGCATGCGTCTGGGCGCCAAACTGCTGCGCCAGCTGCTGCGCTGGGTACTGGTGCTGCTGCGCAGTGTGCCGGAGCTGGTATGGGCGCTGCTATTCGTGCGCATCGTCGGCCTCGGGCCGACCGCCGGCGTGCTCGCCATTGCGCTGACCTATTGCGGCATGCTGGCCAAGGTATACGCCGAAATCCTTGAATCGAGCGATGCCCAGGCGACCGAGGCCTTGCTCGCGAACGGCGCCGGGCGCCTGCCCGCGCTGCTCTACGGCGCCTTGCCGGAATCGTCGGCCGAACTGGTGTCGTATACCGTGTATCGCTGGGAATGCGCAATCCGCGGCTCCGCGGTGATGGGCTTCGTGGGCGCCGGCGGCCTAGGCCAGCGCATGGATGAATCGACCAAAATGATGGCCGGCGGCGAAGTCGCCACCATGCTGATCATGTTCGTGCTGCTGGTGGCGCTGGCCGACCTGGTCTCGAAACTGCTACGCCGGAGGCTCGGATGACACCGCAGCCACCCGACACGCTGCCGCCTGCGCCTGCGCGCTCGCCCGGCACGGCCTTGCTGCTGGCTGGGCTGGTGGCGCTGGTCGTGGCCAGCTTCGCGACCTTGCCGCTGCAATGGGCCGCTTTCTTCGCGCCCGAAGCGCTGGCATCAGTCAGCGAATTCCTGGCCGGCTTCGCGCCGCCCGACACCGCGCCGGCTTTCCTGAAAAAGACGGCCGGCGCGCTGTGGGAGACCCTGGCCATGTCGGCGATCGGCACCCTGCTGGCGGCGGCGGGCGGCCTGGCGCTGGCCCTGCCCGCCTCGGGTCGCATGGGCGGGAGCCTGCGCGCCACCGTGCGCGCCCTGCTCAACGTGCTGCGCTCGATCCCGGAGCTGGTCTGGGCTTCGCTGCTGCTGGTCGCGGCCGGACTCGGGCCGTTCGCCGGCACCCTGGCCTTGGCCGTGCACACGACCGGGGTGCTGGGACGCCTGTTCGCCGACGCCCTGGAAAACGTCGCGCCGCTGCCGGAACACACGCTGCGCAGCAACGGCGCCGCGCCGCTGGCGGCCTTTCTTTACGCGACGCTGCCGCAGGCGCTGCCGCAAATGCTCTCGTATGCGCTGTACCGCTGGGAGAATAATATCCGCGCGGCAGCGGTGCTGGGTGTGGTCGGGGCGGGCGGCCTGGGCCAGATGCTCAAGTACCACCTGTCGCTGTTCCAGATGGAAAGCGCGGCCACGGTCGTGCTCGCGATGCTGGTGCTGGTGGCGATGGTCGACGCGGCCAGCTACGCGTTGCGCCGCGCTCTCACACGTTAACCGGGTGCCAGGCTGCCGCCGCGTCGCCCATGTCCAACCATTGACTCGTTCGCTTACGCCATGCTCGTCCTCGATAACCTGAACAAATCCTATGGCGGCCGCGCGGTGCTGTCCAGGCTCTCGCATGCCTTTCAAGGCGGCGAGTTCGTCGCCATCATGGGCGAGTCGGGGGTCGGCAAGTCAACGCTGCTGAACCTCATCGCGGGCCTGGATGCCCCTGACAGCGGCCAGGTGATCGTCGACGGCATACCGATGTCGGCGCTCGATGACGCGGCTGCCACGCGCCTGCGCCGCACCCGCATGGGCTTCATTTTTCAGGCCTTCCATGTGCTGCCGCACCTGACGCTGCGCCAGAACGTGGCGCTGCCCTTGCTGCTGAACCACGAACCGGCTGGCCGCGCCGACGACATGCTGGCGGCAGTCGGACTGCAGGGCCGCGGCGACGACTTCCCGCGCCAGCTCTCCGGTGGCGAGCTGCAGCGGGTAGCGATCGCGCGCGCCCTGGTACACCGGCCGGCGCTGCTGCTGGCCGACGAACCGACCGGCAACCTCGATCCGGACACCGCCGCCGTCATCCTCGGCCTGTTGCGCCAGGAAACCCGTGCCAGCGGTGCCGGCGCCATCATGGTGACCCACTCGCATGCCGCCGCCGCAATGGCCGACAAGGTGCTGTTATTGAGTCATTCCGGATTGAAATTAGCGTAAGTTCCACGAAGAAAGACTCAGATTCGCCGTATTACGTGTCACGGGTGAATCGTGCGTGACGCAATCGTAGTAATATCACAACGAGCCGCCATCGAATAAGTTGTGATAACAGGCAGGTTTTTTTCCAGAACAGTCGATCTGTCCCGAATCCATCTGGTTTAAATTCGGAGAAGCAACATGAGCGTACGACAGAAAAAACAGGAAATGCTTGCCGCAATGGAAAGGGCGCGTGCAATGGAGCCCTCGAGCTTCGTGCCCAACAAGCTGCTCGACACCCTGATCGAGCGCATGCAGTTGAAGAACGACGCGGAACTATGCCGTGTGCTCGAGGTGCAGCCGCCCATCATCAGCAAGATCCGGCATCGCAAGCTCAATGTAGGCGCCACGATCCTGTTGCGCATGCACGAAAAGTCGAATATCCCGATCCGCGAACTGAAAGAGCTGACCAGCGCATCGATTCACTGAGCTTGCCGAACCGATCAGCCTTGCGTTGGCGGGCGCCCTGTTTTGAGCTGGGGCAGTGCCGCCAGCACCGCCTTGAGCGTGGCGATATCGACCTGGCCCAGCAGCGCCACGCCCACGCGCAGCAATTCGCTCTTCTTGACCTCGATGCCGGCGCGCAGGCAGGCGCTTTTCACTTCCGCTAACACTGCATATTCTCCCTCCGGCATGGTGAAGCTGTCCCGCACCAGCACCGGACGTGCCGCCGCAACCGGGACAGCCGGGGCCGGGGCCTTGCGCGCCCGCTGCCGTGGCGCCATTGTCGACAGGGATTTGGCCGCCGCTTTCACCGCGTTTTTCACGCCGGATCGGGCGCTCGCCTTGGCCGCCGGGCGCGCCCGGGTGGCGGCTTTAGCCGGCCGGGCCGGGGCTTGCGCCGCTTTCGCGGGCTTCTCCGGTTCGGCTTTCTTGCGCGCGCTGCGCTTGGGTGCCACCGTTACGGCGACCGACTTCCTGGGCATGACCGACTCCATCGTTCAACAAGCTAAACAATATAGTCGATTTGACGCCCCACTGCAGGAACCGGCGCGGGTTCCACGACGCGCCGCCGCAGCGCATATCCGGCCGCCCGGCGCGCGCTTCAGACTTCGGCCGGCGTGTGGCCTGCCTGGCTGACCCGGTTGCGGCCAGCGGCCTTGGCCGCTCGCAGGGCATCGTCGGCGCGCTGGAACAGGGTGACGGTACTGTCTTCGGGGCGCAGGATGGTGACGCCAAAGCTGCCCGTCATGGCAATCAAGGCACGTTCGCTCTTGACCGGCGTACTGGCGATGGCGGCGCGAATGCGCTCGGCCACAAGCGTCGCTTCGTCCAGGTTGGTGCGCGGCAGCAGGATCGCGAATTCGACCCCGACCAGGCGCCCGACCAGGTCGGAATCGCGCAGCTGCCGCTTGCATAGTTCGACCACGTTGCGTAGCACCGCATCGCCGGCCGGGTGGCCGTAGCTGTCGTTGACGCGTTTGAAGCCGTCGAGATCGAGTACCACCAGCGCGGTTGGCAGTCCCGGGCGGCGCGCCAGCGCCATCCAGGGCCCCAGCGCATTGAAGAAGCCACGCCGGTTCGGCACATTGGTCAGCGGGTCCACCAGCTCGAGGCGCGCCAATTCACGGCCGGCGCGCTCGCGGCCCAACAGCAGCATGCCAAAGCCGTTGATCAGCATCAAGAGGTAGAGCGCGGCGCTGGACAGCTGGCGCAGCAGTTCGCTGGACAGCCAGCGCCAGCCACCCGGCAACACCAGCACCGACAGGCCGCGCAAAGCTACCACCAGCGCCAGCGCGGCAGTGAGCAGCGCCAGGAAGCGTTGCAGCAAACTGGCCTCGCGCCATCCCGAGGCCAGCGCCACGGCGCCGAGCAGGTAGAAAGCGCCAAGCAGAAGCGACGCGGCAACGCTGCGCAGGCCTTGCTCATCGATCAGGTAGCAGACGAAAAAGGCGGTGATTCCCAGCGCAAGGACCAGTGCCAGCGGCCGCCGCCATCCTTCGCGGCCATGGCTTTCCCAGGCCGCACCGGCCTCCAGCGCGACCCCGGCGAACAGCAAGGCGTAGCCTCCCGGCAGTGCCAGCGCCTCGGGCACCACGCCGAAGCTGCCCAGCGCCAGCAGGGTCCAGGCGCCGGCCTGCACCTGCTTGGACAAGGCCCACGCGGCCAGCGCCGGCGGGCGCACCGGGCCATCGTCGTAGAAGGTCAGTACGGCGCACAGGGCCAGGTTGCCCAGGGCCAGCACCATGACCATCGTGGTCGCGTCAAGATTCGTCATGTTCCAGGGGTCAGTTCAGCGTCAGTTCAGGGTCAATTCAGGGGCGGCTCGGGGAATCGGCCAGGCAGCGGCTCAAAATTCATGTTCGACGCGCTGGGTGCCGTCGCCTACCCTGCTGGCCCAGGCGCGGGCAAAATAGTCTCGCTCCTCCGGGTCAGGCGGCGCGTTCCAGAACACGATCAGCGTGCCCTTGTGGTCGTGGACCTGGGTCAGCTTGTCGACGAAGCCGCCGTTGCCTGCACTATCGGCCAGCGCCATCGCGTAGCCGTATACGCGCTGCAGGCGCTCAATCCGGTCTGGCTCGGTCAAGGCGTTGGTGGCGGTAATCGAGGGATGATCGAGGAACATGGGGGGCTTCCGGTTGTTCGAATGGTCAGCTTATCAGAAAGAGATGCCTCACAACAAGCTACGCAAAGGGCCGCCACGCCTGCGCCCTGCATTCCCGGCACGCCAATCATCCCGTACACTCGCCCCCATGGCAGATCCGCGCGACCCTCGTCCTGACCCTTGCTGCGAAGGTCCACCTGACCCTGCGCCGATTGTCAGTACCGAGGGCGACCGCCGCACCCTCGCATTTACCCCCGGCGACATCCAGAGCGAGATGCGCTTGTCGCAGCCGAACGCACTGGTGCTGGCTTATCCGCGCGCCATGATGTGCTTTGCTCTACTGGTTCCGCGCCCGCAGCATATCGTCATGGTCGGGCTGGGCGGCGGCTCTTTGGCCAAGTTTTGTTACCGCCATTTTCCGCGGGCGCGCATCACCGTGCTCGAAGTGCGCGCCGACGTGATCGCGCTGCGCGCCCTGTTTCAGGTGCCGCCTGACGATGCCCGCCTGCGCGTGCTGCACTGCGACGCCGCCGCCTGGCTGGCGCAGCAGGCTGGCAGCGCCGACGTGCTACTGGTAGATGGCTTCGATGCAAGCGGCCTGCCACCGGCACTGTCGAGCGCCAGCTTTTATACCGACTGCCGCCGCGCCTTGCGTCCCGGCGGCGTACTGGTGGCAAATATTTTTTCTTACGCGCCTGACTATGTATCTGCCCTGCAACGCCTGCAGCAGATCTTCGGCGGCCATGTCTGTTGGCTCTCTGGCATCGCCGGTAACAACCAGATCCTGTTTGCGCAGCGCCCGGCGCACGCCGCCGGCGCCCCCGGGCATGCCCTGCGCTTGCTGCGCGACACCCTCGGCAACCGCGGCCTCGGGGCGGCCCTGCTCAACCGCCTGCTGGCGCGCACCGTGGTGGCCTGGCTGGCCCGGCGTGGCCGCTCGCGCCGCCGCCCCCACCCCTGACCTGTATGCATGCAACATTTTGTTTGCCGAACACCTGCGGCTTGTGACACACTTCATGTCTTGATTCCTATTGGCAAGCCTTCCAGCGCTCTCCATCTTATCGCTCTCGATCCAGATCATTCCATGCCGCGTCGCCTGCCCTTGTCGCTCACCCTCGCAGCGGCCCTTACGCTAGGGGGCGGCCTGGCCGCGTCCGGGGCCCTGTTCGTGGGCGTCAGCAACCTCGAATACGACAACATGGCGCTCGCCTTCGCGCAGCGCGCCGACGAGCGCGTCGCGGCGGTCAGCCAGGGTATCAGCCAGGCAGTCGAAGTGTTAACCGTCACCAACCAGCTGTTCGCGCGTGGCGAACCAGTCAGCCGCGAAGCCTTCCGCGACTTCACGGCGGCACTACTCGAACGTCACCGCTACATCCAGGCGTTCAATTTTCACCGCGCGGTGCCGGGCGAGGCGCGCGCCGCTGTCGAGGCCGAATTGCAGCGCGTCCGGCCGGGCACGATATTCACCGAACTGACGTCCGCCGGCCTGGTGCCGGCGCCGCTGCGTGCGCGCTACCACATCGTCGACTATATCGAGCCGATCGCCGGCAACGAACGCGCCTTCGGCCTGAACATTACCGAGAACATGCAGGTGATGAGCGCGCTCGCGCTTGCCCACGGCGAGAGGCGTGCCGCGGCGACCGGCCTGTTCCAGCTGGCGCAGGACAGCACCCGGCAGCCGGCCTTCGAACTGATCATGCCGGTGCTCGACCGCCAGGGCGTACTGGCGGGCGACACCGCGGTCGTCATCCGTGGCCCCGAACTGGTGCGCGCCTCGCTGGCGGGCGCCGGCCTGCTCGATTCGCGCGACATCTTCGTGTCGGTGTATGCGGGCGAGCAAGCCAACCAGGACACACTGCTGTGGTCCACCGGCGCTACCCGCAGCCAGACCGAGACCTGGCTGTCGGGCTTGTTCTCTCCCAGCTATACCGGCCACAGTAGCGAGGTGCTGCGCATCGCCGGCAAGCCCTGGCGCATCGAAGTGGCGGCCGCGCCGCGACCTTTCTTGCCGGACCACCTGGCCTCGACCGCCCTGCTGCTGGGCGGCATCCTGACCACGCTGCTGGGCACGGCATTCGTCCAGGCCTCGGGCCGCCGGGCGCGCAAGGTCCAGCGGCTGGTGCGCCAGCGCACCACCGACTTGCGCCGCACTAACCGCCGCCTGGTCGAAGATATGGCCGCCCGCGCGCGCGCCGAGCGCGCGCTCCAGCAGAGCGAACAGCGCTTCCGCCAGCTGGTATCGATGTCGTCCGACTGGTATTGGGAACAGGACCGCGAGCTGCGCTTCACGATGGTCACCGGGGGCTTTACCGAAAAGGCCGGCGTGGCGGTGGAAAGCCTGCTCGGCAAGACCCGCTGGGAATACGTGCCCGACCTGCTCGAGAGCGAAGGGGGGCAGGCCCATGTGACCCAGGTCCGCGCCCACGAACCGTTCGCCAACTTCGAATACCAGGTCGTCGACGCACACGGCAATACGCGCTGGTTCTGCGTCAACGGCCAGCCAGTGTTCGACGATGGCGGCGCCCTGCTGGGCTACCGCGGCACGGGCAGCGACATCACCGAACGCAAGCTGACCGAACAGCGCGTGCACCACGTGGCCCAGCACGACGTGCTGACCGGCCTGCCGAACCGTTCGCTGCTGCAGGACCGGCTCGGCCAGGCGATCGCCTATGCCGACCGCAGCGGACTGCCGATGTGGGTCATGCTGATCGACCTCGACCGCTTTAAATTCGTCAACGATTCGATGGGGCACAAGGCGGGCGACGTGCTGTTGATGACCGTGGCGGCACGCTTGAGCTCGTCGCTGCGCGACACCGATACCGTGGCGCGCCTGTCGGGCGACGAGTTCGTGGTGATCCTGTCGGAGCAGCACGACGCGCCCCTGTCGCGCGAGCTGGTGCAGCGCGTGATGGATTCGGTGGCCCAGCCAGTCATGCTCGGCTCCAAGGAGTTCTTCGTCACCTGCTCGATCGGGGTCGCGGCGTATCCCAGCGAAGGCACCCCGGCCGACAGCCTGATCGAACACGCCGACATCGCGATGTATAGCGCCAAGAAACTGGGACGCAACAATTTCCAGTTCTACGCGCCAATGATGAACGAGGAATCGATGGAACGCGTGCGCATCGAAAGCGCGCTGCGCAATGCGCTCGACCGCAACGAATTCGTGCTGCACTACCAGCCGCAGGTGGATCTCAAGAGCGGCAAGATCGTCGGCATGGAAGCGCTGATCCGCTGGCAGCATCCGGAGATGGGCATGGTGTCTCCGGTGCGCTTCATTGGTATCGCCGAAGAAACCGGCCTGATCGTGCCGATCGGGGCCTGGGTGATGCGCACCGCCTGCGCCCAGAACAAGGCCTGGCAGGACGCCGGACTGGGCAAGCTGCGGGTCGCGGTCAACCTGTCGGCCCGCCAATTCAGCGCTCCCGACCTGCTGCAAAGCCTGCAGGCGGTACTGACCGACACTGCGCTGGAGCCCGAATGCCTCGAGATCGAATTGACCGAAAGCCTCTTCATGAGCGACGTCACGCCGGCGGTGGAGCTGTTGCACCGCATGAAGTCACTGGGCGTCAACCTGTCGATCGACGACTTCGGCACCGGGTTTTCGAGCCTGTCCTACCTGTCGCGGTTCCCGATCGACGTGCTCAAGATCGACCGCAGTTTCGTGGCCGACATCACGCATGATGCCAACGACGCGGCCATCGTCACCTCGATCATCGGGCTGGCGCACAACCTGAAACTGGCGGTGATCGCGGAAGGCGTCGAGACCGCCGCCCAACTGGACTATCTGCGCCGCCATGGTTGCGACGAAATGCAGGGCTATTTCTTCAGCAAGCCGCTGGCAGCCAGCGAATTCGAAGGACTATTGCGCGAGGGCCGTTGCCTTCCGCCGCCGGCGGCGAAAGCCGAAGCGCAGGCCGAGACGGCCTGTGCCATGGCATGAAATCTCGCCTCATTCGACGAATTGCGATTTAGCTGTAGCCAGCACAACATTGTTGGCCGTAGAATACCCGTGTCTCTTTGGCAATCTTGGACCTACGGATATATATGATGATGAATGACACGGGTGAACTGGCCAGTGCGCCAGCGACGGCGCCGCGCCGCCAACGTACCGACAACCGCACGCGCGACCTGGTCAACCAGGCCATCGCCTCGATTCCCACCCTGGGACTGCAGCGTGCGGCGGAATTCCTGGCAACGATGAATGTGCCAGCCGAAATCGCAGTGCGGGTGCTGGTCTACCCGAACCGGCGCCGTTTGAATTAAATGCGCAGCGCTGCGCGCGTGTCGTCGTAAGCGGCCGGTACGGCGCGCACGCGCACGCGCAGTATGGTCAGCGCCGCTGCAGCTCTTGCTGCTGCTGGATATCGGCCAGCGATTCGCGGCCGCGCTCGGTGAGCGAGTAGCCGCCGCCTTCGAGCGGCGCAATGTGCGACTTGGCGCTCAGGAAGCGCGCCACGTCGTTATCGACGGCGGCAGCCGGATCGCTTGCCAGCGCGGTCAGCGCCCGCACACAACGGCGCAGGAACAGCACGGTCTGACCTTTCTCGGTCAGTGCGATGCGCCCATCGCGGGTGGTTTCCATCATTTTCAGCCCCGACAGACGCTTGGCATTGCGTGACACGCAGGCGCCCGGCGAGTCGCGGCTGACGCCGCGGCGCACCAGCTCGAGAGCGTCGTATTCGTCTGTCGTTAGTTGTTCGTTCTTCATTCCAGCTTTCATCGATCTTGGCGCGCCATGGTAACCGCCGCGCCGATGGAGGGCAAGCCTAGCCGCGTCGCGTGCAGCGCCACCGGCCTGGCCCGGGATTCGCACTGACCTGGTTGGCGCGCGCCAGGTGCCGGGGCGGCCTGTTACGATCATGCGACAACGACAACCCTCTGGAGCCCATCATGAAAGAACCGACTCACAGGGTCGACCCGGCCGCAACCGGCCGCCCCCTGTACGACGAAGCCGATATCGGCAGCGGCGAAAAATCTCCTGGCCAAGCGGAAACCGAGGAAATGATCCGCCAGATTCCGCCCCTGCCCGCGTCCAACGGCCATCAAGAACAGTCGCCTGCGCCCGGCCAGCAGCGTTCTGGCTGATACCTGTTGGCGCCGGTCGGCGGGAGGCAATGCCGATTCGGCTGCACGGCCGCGCAAGTGGCCGCGCCGGATTCAGGCTGCCTTGATCGGCCGCTCGGGAAAGCCCGGCTCGTACACCGGCGCGTTGACCGGATCGGGAACATCGTCCGGCACCGGCGGACGCGGGTCGGGGGGCGGCGTGCCATTGGGGGCATCGGGGTCGGGCGTACTGTGACAGTACACGCGGTTCGATTCGCACTGCCTGGATGGATCGAGCATGGTCATGGTCAGTCTCTACGCGGGAACGCTCAAAGGGCTCTTACGGATTGTGTCATCGTCAATCCTCGTTGCTGCAACCCGATAAGGGGTGAGTACAGCCTAGCATGGATGCCCACGCCGGGACTTCAACCGTGCGCGGCAAATTTCCTCGGCACTACTCTTTGCCTCGGCTATAGTGGCTACTCTTCCATTTCTCAGCCGACCATGAAACTGCACCGATTCCTGCTGGCCACCGCCCTCGCCGGCACCGTGCTCAGCGCCGGCGCTGCCGCCCCAATGAAACTCGACGACTACCTCGCCCTGACCGGACCCGCACCAAGCGCAAGCTATGCCTACGGCGCCGCGCCGTCGCAATATGCCGAACTGTTCATGCCACCCGGCGACGCGCCGCAATCGGCGCCATTCCCGGTGGCGGTCCTGGTCCATGGCGGCTGCTGGACCAGCAAGTTCGGCGGCATCACCCAGCTGCGCAACATGGCCGGTGCGCTGGCGGCGCGCGGCATCGCCGTCTGGAATGTGGAATACCGCCGCAGCGACGAAGCCGGGGGTGGCTATCCGGGCACCTACCAGGACATGCATGCCGCGCTCGAACTGCTCGCAGACAAGGCCGCGCAGCACCGGCTCGACACCGGGCGCCTGGTGGCGGTCGGCCATTCGGCCGGCGGGCAACTGGTGCAGTGGATCGCCGGGCGCGCGCAGATTCCACGAAACAGCCCACTGTATCGCCCGAACACGCTGCCGGTACGCGCCATCGTCAGCCTTGGCGGCCTGGCCGACCTGCGCGGCGAGGCGGCGCTGATCAAGGCCAGTTGCGGGCGCGACACCGCCGAGCTCGCTGGTGTGCCGGGCCCGGGGCGTCCGGACGTCTTCGCCGATACGAACGCCGCCGAGCTGATGCCCAACGGCAGCCATACCTACCTGGTCACCGGCGAACTCGACACGATCTCGCCGCCGCGCGTGGCGCACGACTACGCCGCCAGGGCGCGCAAGCTGGGCGATACCGCCGAGGTGCTGATCTTGCCGGGCGCCAGCCATTACGACGAAGTGGCGGCAAGCTCGCCGGCCTGGCCGCTGGTGCTGGAAGTGATCGAACGCGCACTGGGGCAGCCCGCCGGCAAGGCTCGCCACACGGCGCACTAAACAACGCGCTAGGCGGCGCGCCAGGCGGCGCGCCAGGCGACGCGCCAGGCGACGCGCCAGGCGGCGCGCTAGGCGAGCATTGCGCGTCGGGCCAGCGGCGCCTCGAGTTCAAGGTCGCCCAACGCGATCGCCACGCATGGCAAGATATAGCCTTCGCGCTTTTCGTCGTAGGACAGGCCGGGCCACTCGATGGTATGCCGCACCTGCCCGCTGCGCAGGCGGCAGATGCAGGTACGGCAGCTGCCGTTGCGGCAGGAACTGGGCAAGTCGATGCCGGCCGCTTCCGCCGCCTCGAGCAGGTTGCTGCCGTCTTCGGCGCTGAACACGATAGCGGCAGGGTGGAGCGTGATGGTATGGCGGGTCATGTCCGCGATTGTAGCGGCGCTGGCCTCTCCGGGTTGAGTACGGTGACGCACAGACCTGCCTCTGGGGCCACACTACTCTGATGTTTCCAAAAGCAAGCATTGCAGGAAATCAAATGAAAAACTCCCAGATCCGCCCTCTCCTATTCGCCACCCTGATGGCCGCCCTCCCCTTCGCCCAGGCCCAGCAGGCAGCGCCGGCGCAACCGGCAAGCCCGGCCAACCCGGCAAACCCGGCAGGTACGCTACAGGCCACGCCACAGGCAGCCACGCCGGCCAGCACCAAGCAGGCCGAGTTCGAGCGCTATCTGCGCGCCCAGGTGCTGCTTGACCGTGCACGCTTTTCGCCGGGCGAGATCGACGGCGCCTATGGTTCCAACACGCGCCAGGCGCTGAGCGGCTTCCAGGCCGCGCGCAAGCTGCCGGTCACCGGCAAGCTCGACGCTGCGACCTGGAACGCATTGAACGCCGACAATGCCCCGACACTGGCCAGCTATACCCTGGCCGAGTCCGACCTGGCCGGCCCGTTCGAGAAGATTCCATCGGAAATGATGGACAAGGCCAAGCTCAAGGAACTCGGCTACGAAACCATGCTCGAAGGATTAGGCGAGAAATTCCACGCCAAGCCGTCCATGCTCGAGCGCCTGAACCCTGGCAAGGATCTGAGCCGAGCCGGCGAGCAGATCGTGGTACCGAACGTATCCGGCAAGACGCCTCTGGCAAAGGCGTCCAAGGTCGTGGTCAAGGGCAGCGCACGCATTTTGCAACTGTTCGATGCCTCGGGCGCGCTGCTGGCCCAGTACCCTGTCTCGACTGGCAGCGCCAACGACCCGCTCCCGGTCGGCACCTGGAAGATCGAGGGCGTACATGCCAACCCGACTTATTACTACAACCCGAAGCTGTTCTGGGACGCCGAACCGGGCGACAAGAAAGCCAAGATCGCTCCGGGCCCGAACAACCCGGTTGGCGTGGTCTGGATCGACCTGTCCAAGCCGCACTATGGCATCCACGGCACCCCGGTCCCGGGTAATGTCGGCAAGACCGAATCGCACGGCTGTATCCGCCTGACCAACTGGAGCGCGGCGGAAGTGGCCAGCGCGGTGGCGGCCGGCCTCGAAGTGGTGCTGCAGGAGTGATCGCTCCATTCATATTTAACGAGCTCAATGGAGAACACGCATGAAATGGCTGATGACTTTCCTGCTCGGCGTGCTGGTCGGCGCCAGCGGCCTGTTCCTGTGGTTGCGCGAAGTGCCGGACGATCCGGCGCCGGTGGTGGCCAGCGCCCCGGCACCGGCGCCCGCGCCGATTGGCGCCGCGCCTGCCGCCCCGGCCGACAGCGCGGTGCAGGGCACGGTGGTGCAGACCGACCTGGCCGAGTCCGACCTGCCGCTACGCCCGTCGAGCGTGCAGTCGAGCACAACGGTTCAGGCGCCGGCCGACGCGGTGGCAGCGCCCGCCAGGCTGCTGGTGCCGGTCCAGGGCATCAAGCTGGCCAGCCTGAGCGACACCTTCGACCAGCCGCGCGGTAGCCAGCGCCATCACGAAGCGCTCGACATCATGGCGCCGAAAGGCACCCCGGTGCTGGCCGCGGCCGACGGCAAGGTCGTCAAGCTGTTCGAGAGTCGGCCGGGCGGCACCACCCTGTACCAGTTCGACCCGAGCGGCCGCTACGCTTACTATTACGCGCACCTGGATCGTTACGCCGACGGCGTCAAGGAAGGAATGGAACTCAAGCGTGGCGACCTGATCGGGTATGTCGGCGTGACCGGCAATTCCGACCCGAACGCGCCCCACCTGCACTTCTCGGTGATCGCACTGACCCCCGAGAAGCAATGGTGGAAAGGCACGCCGCTCAATCCGTATCCGCTGATGACGGATTGAGACAGTCCTATTGCAGCAGTGACCGAGCCGGCGCCATCGCCGGCTCTTCCACATCCGGGCCGACATTGATGGCGGCATAGGCGCGCTGCACGGCAATCGATGCGCGGCTGTCCTTGCCGTACAACTCCTCGGCCGCTTCGATCATCTTGGCGCGCGCAGCGGCGTAATTGGTGGAACTGGTGAACTTGGTCGTATTCGCATGGAACCAGATGCGAAATGCCGCATCAAGACCGATCCCGGTCATGGCGGCAGGCTGCTTGACCAGGTATTTGCTGAAATAGTCGCCGCTACTGTCGGCACCCGAGCCGCGTGCCAGGAAATAGAACATGCGGTTGTTCGGGCCGCTGCTGTAGTGCACGTCCAGCCTGCGCAGCGAACTGCTCCAGGCGTCAAGGCTGCGGCCGTCCTTGCTCGGACGATACATCCAGCGCAGCGGCGTCGCATTGCGGCTGATCTCCGTACCCAGTTGCCAGTCGTTGCCGTCTTGCGGGAAGCGCTCGCCCTTGCCGCCGGCGCGCGCGTACGCTTCGACGACTTCGCCGGTGATGTCCGACGACGATTCGTTGAGTCCGCCCGATTCACCCGAATAAATGAGATTCGAGGTGGCCGCGGTAATGCCATGCCCCATCTCGTGGCCGATCACGTCGATCGAGCCCAGGCTGGTGAAATAAGTGCCATCGCCAATGAACATGCAGCGGCAGGTATCGCTGTAATAGGCGTTGTCATAGCCGCGCTTGACGTGGGCCGCGATATAGGTAGCGGTGTCGCGTCCGTCCAGCGAGAGCCAGCCCAGCGCGTTCTTGTGCGCATCGTAGGTATTCATGAGCCCCCACATCGCATTGACCGCCGCCGTCTGGCCATTGGGTCCGGTAGTACTGCCACCTTCCACGAACTGCTGGCCGTCGCCCCATGTATTGGTGGCATTGCTGTACACCTTGCCGGCGCTGGTGCTGTTGTTGGCATTGGTGATGGCCATGGCGCCGAAGGTGCCGCCCTTGCCGCGCTCGGGGTCGAGCATCTGGTACATGCCCTTGACCAGCGTGGTGCTCAAGGGCACCTCGCCGTTGTACTGGCTCTTGCCGACCCCGGTCACGGTCTGCAGCATGTTCCACTGGTCGAGCACGGCGCCGTCGCGCGCGCTGATCACAGTATCGGCATAGACCGGCTGCTCCTTGACGCGCATGCGCGTGCTGACCAGGTAGGCCAGCTCATAGCGCTCCACCGTATCGTGCACGTCGAGCGCATTGAGCTCGGCTTCTTCCTTGGCAGCGGCGCCCACCACGCGCTGCATGCGCATGACGGGATAGATCAGCAGCTCGGCGCGCGGCGGCACCACGTGCACGCCTGCCGGCGCCAGCGTAGCCAGTGCGGCCGCGATCGCGGCCCTGGTCGATATCTGCGGCTGCACGCTGAAGCTGGCCGTCAGCGCGCCCAGCCGGTTCGCGTCGCCCTTGCCCAGGTGCAGGCGGCGCTCGGACGCCGATTCGGACAGGACCTTTGCCGCCTGGTCGAGCACCACCACCGAATCGGAGCCGAATACGCGCAAGCCCTTGTAGGTGTGCGCGGCGCGCAGCACCTGGGTGCCGTTGGCACCGGGATGCTGGGCGCTGAGTCGGTAATGGTGGTCAGGGTCGAGCCCCTTGGCCCCGCGCTGCGCCGCCAGCTGCCCCAGCACCGAGGCCGTGGTCTTGGCGCTGAGCGTGGTGGGTTGGCTCATTGTGGGCGCCGCCGCCAGCGGCGCCTGCGCCAACAGCAAGGCGGCGCCAAGCAGCGCGGCCGGTAAGCTTGTATGCGGGCTCATATCGTCTCCTTCCGTGGACGCACGGCGCCAAGATGGGCCGTGCATCGGACAGTGTGGACGAGCTCGCTAAAGCAGGTTTGCTCAAGCGCAACGATTGCGCCGACCCGGGTCGGCGCCGCCGGATTCTGGCGGGCCGTGACGCGGATCGAAGGAAAGCCGGTGCTCGGCATGGCGGTCACGGTCGGGACGGCCGCGGCGCTCCATCAAATAGTACGCCGTACCTACCACGGCCGCGACGATCGCCGCCTTCTTCGCCAGCCCGGCAGGGTTGTGCTTGAGCTCGGCCTTGATGCCCATTTCCCCCAGCACGTTCGGAATATGGCCGCGGGCCAGGTCATCGGCGATGCCTTCGACCACATTCACGCGGTCGGCCAGCAGTAGCAGAAGCCAGTGGCGCAAGTCGTTCTCGCTGGCCCTGAAGGCCAGGCGCCGCAGCATGCCCGACAAGCCCGCCGGGGGCTGCACGGTGCCGAACACCTGGGTGATGCCCGGACGCTCGCTCGACACCAGCACTTCGATCTTCTCCTGCTGTTGCAGCGGATCGCCCTCGGGCTGGTGGATGAAGCGCGGCGGCGTGCGCTCCATTGGCACGCCGGGACGGTCCTTGCGATCGAGGTCGGCGCCCCAGCCCTGGATGTGCTGCAGCTCGTCGCGCGTCGGGCGGTGCGGTGCCGCGCGGCCCGGACCCGGGTGCTGCCCAGTATGCGCATGGCCGCCTTTTTGTTGAACAATTTCGCGTGATTCCATGGTCGCTCCTTAATGCATGGTGCTGGCCGTAACCTGGCGCACCTGGTTGGTATTGGGCGGAATCAGGACGGTCTTGATGCACTCGTCGAGCTTCCCCGAGAAAATGTGATACGCATCCGATACGTCTTCCAGTGGAACCCGATGGGTGATGATCTCTTTTGGATTAAGCCTGCCTGCGCGGATGTGCTCGATCAGGCGCGGCAGATGGCGCCGCACGCTGGCCTGGTTCATGCGCAGGGTCAGGCCCTTGTTCAGCGCATTGCCGATCGGGACCGCGTTGAAGGTCGGGCCATACACGCCAACGATCGACACATTGCCGCCCTTGCGCACCGAGTTGATGCACCAGTGCAGCGCGGTAGCCGAACCCGCCTGCGCCATCAGGTAGCGGCCGGTGAGCGTCTGCATGGCATTGCCCGAAGCTTCGCAGCCGACCGCATCGATGCAGACGTCGGCGCCCATCCAGTCGGTCATCTTCTTGATATGCTCGGCCATGTCGCGCACTTCCTTGAAATTGACGATCTCGCACTGGGCGTAACGCTTGACGAATTCAAGGCGGTAGTCGACGTGGTCGACCACGATCACGCGGCCCGCGCCCATCAGCCAGGCCGACTTGGCAGCGAAGATACCGACCGGACCGGCGCCGAACACGACCACGGTGTCGCCTTCTTCGATGTCGCCCATTTCGGCCGCCTGGTAGCCGGTCGGAACAGCGTCGGTCAGCAGCACCGCGTCGTCGTCATGGATGTCGTGCGGGATGATCATCGGGCCGACATCGGCCATCGGCACCCGCACCAGCTCGGCCTGGCCGCCGTCGTAACCGCCGGCAGTGTGCGAGTAGCCATAAATCGAGCCCACTGCACTCGACTGCGCATTCATGTTGTCACAATTGCCGTACAGCTCACGGTCGCAGAAGAAGCAGGACCCGCAAAATACATTGAACGGCACCAGTACCTTGTCGCCGACCTGGAGCTTGTGGACACCGGAGCCGACTTCTTCTACCACGCCGATGAACTCGTGGCCGAAGGTATGGCCGACACGGGTATCGGGCACCAGGCCATGGTACAGGTGCAGGTCCGATCCGCAGATGCACGAGCGGGTGACGCGAATGATGGCGTCGCCCGGATGCTCGATGACCGGATCGGGCTTGTGTTCGGCGCGGACACGGTAGGGCCCGCGGTAGTTCATTGCCAGCATAACTCCTCCTCGGAAAGGTTCACGGTGGTCGAACGCGCCTGCCGGCTGGGCAGGCCTGTGAAAAACCTTATGTCAAAACGCCAAGGATGGCGATACGCGCCTGGAAACGAACACGGCTTTTCTCGAACAAACGGGCGCCAGTGGCGCCCGTCGGGGAATAGTCCTACAGCGAACGATTTACAGCTGGCGGGCGTCGAAGGTGTTGCACTGCTCGACCTTGCCGCTTTCGAGGCCGCGGGTGAACCAGCGCACGCGCTGCGCCGAGCTGCCGTGGGTGAACGAGTCCGGCACCACCTGTCCCTGCGCCTGGCGCTGCAGCGCATCGTCGCCGATGGCGCTGGCCGCGGCCAGTGCCGCCTCGACGTCGCCCGGCTCGATGATCTGCCGGCGCTGGTTGGCCCACAGGCCGGCAAAGCAATCGGCCTGCAGTTCCAGCCGTACCGAGAGCTTGTTGGCTTCGGTCTCGGAGGCGTTGCGCTGGGCGTTGCGCACCTGGTTGGAGATGCCGAGCAGGGTCTGCACGTGGTGGCCGACTTCGTGGGCAATCACATAGGCCTGGGCGAATTCGCCTTCGACCTTGAAGCGCTGCTCCATCAGGCGGAAGAACGACAGGTCGATATACACCTGCTGGTCCGCCGGGCAATAGAATGGTCCGGTAGCGCTGCGCCCCTGGCCGCAGGCGGTGTCGGTCGCGCCTTCGAACAGCACCAGCCGCGCCGGCTGGTACTGCGCATCCTGCGCCGCGAACAGCTTGGCCCAGGCGTCTTCGGTCGAGCCTAGCGTGCTGCGCACGAAGTTAATCTGTGGATCGTTGGCCGGCTGGCCTTGCGGCGCCTGCTGCGCCGGCACCGCGCTGCCTTCACCGCCCAAGAAGACACTCGGATCGATGCCGAAGAAGGCACTGCCGATGAGCGCGATCACCAGGGTGCCGATGCCGATCGATTTACCCCCCAGGCCACCGAAGCGGCCGCCACCGCCACCGCGGCGGTCTTCGACGTTCTCGCTCTGTCGTTCGCCTTCCCACTTCATTGCCGGTCTCCCCGGAGCTGCTGGTGAACCACGGCCTAGCGCCCTGGATGGCGCTTGAGCGCGCTGGTGTCGTCGCGCTCGCGGGCGTCCTTGGTACGGAAATCGTCGGGCGTTGCCAGCCCCGCCTTGGCATCGTCCTGCAGTTCGCGCTCGTGCCGCTCGCGCGCCACTTCGCGCTCGATCCTGCCCATCTGTGTATCGATACCGCTGCTGTTGGCCATGGTGATGTCCTGGTAAGTATGGAATGACTGTTGGTCCGAGTATGGACAAGCGGACGGATGGGGTATGTTCGCATGCTCACATAGTGGGGAAATATCTAAAAAGCAATTTAAGGGCTCTACGTTAGACGCCGCACGGTCAGCCACGCCTATCGCATGCGACCCTTACGGCATGACAACTCCCCATGCCCATGCCCTGGCCGCCCTGGGCCGCTACCTGCGCAGCCACGATTACCGCTTCATCACGGTCACGCCTGCCACGCACCGCCGCATCAATCGCCGTCCGGGCAACGAGCACGGCACCGACCTGCGTGCAATCTTCGGCTGGAGCCGTCCGTTTGCCGAAAGCGATGCCGCGCCCGAGCTGCTGGCGCTGATGCGCGAGGCCGGTATCCTGGTGTCGGCCGGCAGCCTGCTGCGCTCGACCCTGCGCGCATCCACCCTGGGCGAGATGCTGGTCTTTCACTCGGCCTATCCAACCAGCGACGACGACGCAGTGTTTTTCGGTCCCGATACCTACCGCTTCGTGGGAACCATGCAGCGCGCCTTCCCCTGGCTCGGCTCGGGCCCGGTGCGCGCGATCGACCTCTGTAGCGGCAGCGGCGCCGGCGCGCTGGCGATCGCCAGTGCCTTTCCGCATGCCGACGTGTTAGCGACCGACATCAATACCAGGGCGCTGGCGCTGACCATGGTCAACACGCAGCTCGCTGGCTTGCACAACCTCACGGCGTGCCGAAGCGACTTGTTCAACGACGTGGAGGGCGATTTCGACCTGGTCGTATCGAACCCGCCCTATATCCTCGATCCGTCCGAACTGCCCTACCGCCACGGCGGCGGCATGCGCGGCGCGGCGCTGTCGGTGCGCATCGTCAGGGAAAGCCTGGCGCGCCTGCGCCCGGGCGGCTGCCTGATGCTCTACACCGGCGTGGCAATTACCGGCGCCGTCGACGACTTCCTGGAAACCATCCGTCCAGAACTGGACGCCCTGTGCGACCACTGGAAGTACGACGAGCTCGACCCGGATATCTTCGGTGGACAGCTCGGCGAGGCCGGCTACGAAGACGTGGAGCGGATCGCGGCGGTGTGGCTGCACGCGATCCGTCGCTGACCAGGCCGGCTACCTCCGGCGCGCCTTACTTGCCGCCCTGCTCCAGGAAGAAAGCCAGCATTTCCGTCGATGCGCACGGACCGTTGGCGTCGGTGTGCGAGCCCGATGCCTTGCCGCCCATCCAGGCATGCGCGGCCCCGTGCACCACCCACTGCTCCGCATGGCGGCGCCCACCGGCATCGCGCCAGCTGGTCCTGGTGTAGGCGCGTCCGGCTTCGCCGCGCTGCGAATGCTTCTGCAGCGCGCCGGTGCCGGATGCCGGATGGGCATCGGCGAACTGGCGCAGCACCGCGTCGCCGTTGCCGGCATTGACCACGTGATCGGCATCGCCATGGAACACGATGATCGGGACCGGCTTGCCCAGCGCCGCGGCCCGGGCCGGCTTCTTCATGGCATGCAGGCCCGAGATCATGTCCTTGCCGCTGCCGGCCGCCAGTCCAGAATGCACACCCACTGCCGCGTACAAGTCGGGATACTCGGCGCCCAGGATGGCCGCCATCGCCCCGCCGGCCGACAGCCCGGCCACGAATACCTGCTTCGCATCGGCGCCCTGCTCGGCCAGGACCTGGCGCGTCATGCCGGCGAGAATGGCAGGCTCGCCCTGGCCGCGCTGCTGCTGGGCAGCGTCGAACCAGTTCCAGCAGCCGTTATGGTTGGCGCTGCGATCTTGCTCCGGATACAGTACCAGGCAGCCCTGCTCTTCGGCCACCAGATTCATGGCCGTGCCGGCCGCGAAGTCGCCCGCGTCCTGGGTGCAGCCATGCAGCATCACAACCAGCGGACGCGGCCCTGCAGCAATCTTGGCCGGGATATACAACTTGTAGCGGCGCTGCCCGGCGCTGCAGGCGAAGCTGCCATCGATAAAGCTGCCGGGCGCGCGCTCCTCGACGGGCAGCGGGCGGCGCGCCTTGAACAATTCGGCGGTCCTGGGCAGCGCACTGCGGCGGGTACTCGGGCGTGCGCCCGCGCCGGCCGTGGCACTGCGCTGGAAAGCCGGCGCCGGATTCAGGTCGACGAAGCCGGGAGCCACGCCGTGCTTGGCGTCGGTCTGGGGCGCCATCAGGCCGGCCTGGCCCAGTGCGCGCTGGATCACGTCGACGGCGCCGCCTGGGTTATTCGCTTGGACCAGCTTGGCTGACTCCATCATCTGCTGGACGAACTGGTCGAGTTGTTTCATGAGAATTCCTTTATGGTGTAGCAATTAGCTGTGTATGCGGTCTGCCAGCACCTGCCGGGTGGCGGGCGCTGCAATGAATGCGCCCAGCACCTGGACCGAGGCAATCGCCTGGTCGGCGAGTTGCGGTGTGACGTCGTCCTCGATCACCGCCAGCCCCAGGACATGGATGTCAAGACGCTGGTGCGCGGCAACGACTGCTTCGAGTTCCTTGCGCGAATACCGGTGCTGTCCCAGCACATAGCGCTTGCGCAGCACGGTTTGCCGGATCGACTCGGCATGCACCTGGAGCTGGTTGCGGATGGCCGTACGCACGAAGTCGGTACGGTTTGAATAAAAGCCTTCGTTGACCAACAGGTCCACCTGGGCCAGGTCGACCAGGCCCACGTTGACGGTGACCTTGTCGCTGTCGGGCAAGCGCTGCGGGGATGTGGCGAGTTTCATTTTATGGCTCCTTATACTCCAGATGGAGTATATACGGAGTATTTCAAGTCCGCTTGTCGTGAAATTTGTCGCGCGGGCCACTGCCGGGCACGCGTACAATGACCGCCTTTGCCCGGCTGGCGCCGTTGACGCCGGTCTGACGTCGACACGCATCGCGCACGACAGCTGGACCGTGGCGGCCAGACTCCGGGGAGTTGCAACAACACAATGGAGACTGCAACATGCAAGACCAGCTGTGCTCCGCCGAGCCGACCGATGTCCAGGATTTCCTGAACCAGCACCGCTTCTCGCCCTTCCAGTGGCTGATCTTCGGCCTGTGCTTCGTGATCGTGCTGCTGGACGGTTTCGACACGGCCGCGATCGGCTTCATTGCGCCTTCGCTGATTGCGCAATGGGGCGTGTCGCGCCAGGACCTGGCGCCGGTGCTCAGCGCCGCCCTGTTCGGCCTGGCCTCGGGCGCGCTGTTTGCCGGCCCGCTGTCCGACCGCTTCGGCCGCAAGCTTGTGCTGGCGGTCTCGGTATTGCTGTTCGGCCTGGCCTGCACCTGGTCTGCGTTTGCCACCGACCTGACCGAACTGGCAACGCTGCGCTTCGTCACCGGCATCGGCCTGGGCGCGGCCATGCCCAACGCCGTCACCCTGATGAGCGAATATTGCCCGGAGCGCAAGCGCTCGATGCTGACCAACGCCATGTTCTGCGGCTTTCCGCTGGGCGCGGCCTGTGGTGGCTTCCTGGCGGCCTGGATGATCCCGCAGTGGGGCTGGCGCAGCGTCTTGCTGCTCGGCGGCGTGGCGCCGGTGCTGGTCTCGATCGTGGTGGTGCTGCTGCTGCCCGAATCGGTACGCTTCCTGCTGGCCCGGGGCGGTCGCCAGGACAAGGTTCGCGCCACACTGCGCCGCATCGCGCCCAGCGCCGCCCAGGCCAGCGCTTTCGTGATGACCGAAAAGGCGCCGTCCACGCATGCCAGCGGCGGCTTGGGCGTGATCGTGGCGCCGCCCTACCTGGTGGGTACCCTGATGCTGTGGCTGAGCTATTTCATGGGCCTGGTGATCTTTTACTCGCTGATTAACTGGATGCCGCTGCTGTTCAAGGACGCCGGCCTGTCGCCGCGCGACGCTACCCTGGTGGCGGCCCTGTTTCCGCTGGGCGGCGTCGGCGCTGTGTTTTCGGGCTGGCTGATGGACCGCTATAACGCCAACGCCGTAACAGCGGCCGGCTTCGCACTGACCGCGGCCAGCATCTTCGCCATCGGCCACAGCGCCGGTGGGCTCGGCCTGCTGATGGGGGTCGTGTTCGTGGCGGGCGTGGCGATGAACACGGCGCAGTGTTCGCTGCCGTCGCTGGCGGCCTCGTTCTACCCGACCCGGGGCCGCGCCACCGGAGTGTCGTGGATGATGGGAGTCGGCCGCCTGGGCGGCATTGCCGGTTCCTTCCTGGTAGCCGAACTGGCGCGTCGCCAGTTCGGGTTCGACGGCATTTTCGCCGTGGTGGCCTTAGCTGGCGTGGCGGCGACCATTGCGCTGCTGGTCAAGATGGCGCTGGAACCCGGACGCGCCTGACCGGCCCCTGCTGGCCCCCTGGCGCCAGGGCTGAATGATGAACTTCCTGAACAGCGAGGTGTCATTCATTATGTAAGCGACCAGGGAATTGTTCATCATGTCCGCCATGCATGATTTTCGCCAGCTACCGATTGCGCTGCCCCGCGACGCGTGCAGGCGCGCGAAGTGCGCACTCGCCGCGTCACCGGTGCCCGCTGCCCTGCTGCCTGCACTGCTCCTTGCCCTGTTCCTTGCCCTTCTGCTGCCAGGCGCCGCCCTTGGCGCCGCCCCGGTCGGCGTGCTGTCCATCGACGGTGCGCTGGGCCCGGCCAACGCCGACCACGTGGTGCGCGGCATCGAACGTTCATCGCAACAGGGGCAGCAACTGCTCGTTCTCAAGATGGACACCCCCGGCGGACTCGATACCTCGATGCGCACCGTGGTCAAGGCGATCCTGGCTTCGCCGGTGCCGGTCGCGGCATGGGTAGCGCCGGGCGGGGCGCGCGCCGCCAGCGCCGGCACCTTCATCCTGTATGCAAGCCATATCGCGGCGATGGCCCCGGGCACCAATGTCGGCGCCGCCACGCCGGTCGAGATCGGGATCGGGTCGCAGCCGCCAGGCGCTTCCGACCCGGCGCCGCGCGGCGCGCCGGGCAAGCCCCAGGCCGACGAGGCCAGCAAGCCGGACTCACCCTCGGCCATGAAGGCAAAGACCCTGAACGATGCCGCCGCCTACCTGCGCGGGCTGGCGCAACTGCGCGGGCGCAACGCCGACTGGGCCGAGCGCGCAGTACGCGAGTCGGTCAGCCTGAGCGCCAACGAAGCGCTGGAACAAAAAGTGATCGACCATATCGCTGCCGACCTGCCGGCCCTGCTGACCCAGCTCGACGGGCGCACGCTCGTGGTGCTGGGCCAGGAGCGGCGCCTCGATACGCGGGGCGCCGCGCCCGTCGAATTCCTGCCCGACTGGCGCACCGACCTGCTGGCGGCGATCACCAATCCGGCAGTCGCCCTGCTCCTGATGACCATCGGTATCTACGGCCTGGTATTCGAGTTCATGAGCCCGGGGGCGGTGGCGCCGGGCGTGATCGGCGCGATCTGCCTGCTGCTGGGGCTGTACGCCCTGCAGCTGCTGCCGGTCAACTACGCGGGACTGGCCCTGATCCTGCTCGGACTGGCGTTCATGGTCGGCGAGGCCTTCCTGCCCAGTTTCGGCATGCTCGGGCTCGGCGGCATCGTGGCCTTCGTCGCAGGCGGCCTGATGCTGATCGACACCGAACTTCCCGGCTATGGTGTGCCGCCTGGCCTGGTAGCCACGCTCGCCGCGGGCAGCGCCCTGATCCTGTTCGCTACGGTGCGCCTGGCCCTGCGAACGCGGCGGCGTCCGGTGACCAGTGGCGCGGCCAGCCTGATCGGCTCGCTGTGCGCGGTCGAGACTGTGGCCGCGACCAATACCCGCGAAGGGTGGGTCCGCGTCGAAGGCGAACTGTGGCGGGTCGTCAGCGTCGCGCCGCTGCAGCCGGCGCAAACGGTGCAGGTCGTCGGCCGCGCCGGCCTGACCCTGAAAGTGGTACCCCTTGCTCAACAAGAAGGAGAACGAACATGATTTCCGGTATGGGTATCGGCCTTGGCGGCCTGTTCTTCCTGCTGCTGGCCTTGCTGGTCTCGGCGATCCGGGTGCTGCGCGAATACGAACGCGGCGTCGTGTTCCAGCTGGGTCGCTTCTGGGGTGTCAAGGGGCCGGGCCTGGTGATCATCATTCCGTTGCTGCAGCAGATGGTGCGGGTCGACCTGCGCACCATCGTGCTCGACGTCCCGACGCAAGACGTGATCTCGCGCGACAACGTATCGGTCAAGGTCAATGCCGTGCTCTACTTCAGGGTGGTCGACCCGGAACGCGCCATTATCCAGGTTGCCAATTTCATGGAGGCGACCAGCCAGCTGGCCCAGACCACGCTGCGCTCCGTGCTGGGCAAGCACGAACTCGACCAGATGCTGGCCGAACGCGAGAACCTGAACCTGGATATCCAGCAGGTGCTCGACGCCCAGACCGACGCCTGGGGCATCAAGGTTGCCAATGTCGAGATCAAGCACGTCGACCTCGACGAATCGATGGTCCGCGCCATCGCCCGCCAGGCCGAGGCCGAGCGCGAGCGGCGGGCAAAAGTGATCCACGCCGAAGGCGAACTGCAGGCTTCCGAAAAACTGCAACAGGCCGCCTTCGTGCTGGCCCAGCAGCCGGGCGCCATGCAGCTGCGCTACATGCAGACGCTCGGCGCGATCGCGGGCGACAAGTCTTCGACCATCGTGTTTCCGCTGCCGATAGAACTGCTCGACGTGGTGGCGGCGCGCGCGCGCGGCACCCCCGGCTGACCGCACTCGCGTGCAGTGCGGCCCCTGCCACCGCACGCGACCGGATGCTTGTCACGATCACGGGGGACCTGGCTTGATTGTGCGCCATTGGCACAAAAAAATCTGCATTGATTTTGATCAGGATCATCCGCGCCGCTGACATCGCCCGGCACCCGGCGTAAAGTCGGCAATACCGCCGCTCGCCGTAGCTCGCTATGCAAACCGCCCATCGACCGCAAGGCTAGACGAAAGGATCTTCATGTTCAAGACCATCATCGTGCAAGTCGACGACAGCCCCGCGATGGATGCCCGCCTGCAGGCCGCCGCCTGGCTGGCCAAGGCGCACGATGCGCATCTGGTCGGTAGCGCCGCGACGGGCCTGTCCTGGCCCGCCTTTGTCATGCTGGCCGGCTCGATGCGCCTGGCGCCGCGCGAAGATTTCGATGCCCTGCGCAGCGCGGCGCGCGCCAGCCTGCAGCAGTTTTCGGAACGCGCGCGCCGCCTCGGCGTGCAATCCATCGAAGAGCGCATGGTCGAAGAAGATCACCGTTTCGCGTTGCTGCTGCAGTCGCGCTATGCCGACCTGGCCGTGCTGGGCCAGGACAGCGGCGAGCCGGCCGCGCTGCGCGCACTGCCGCAATACCTGGCGCTACATGGCCCCAGGCCGGTGCTGGTCGTACCGCCGACCTATGCGGGCGCATCGCTGTCCGAGCGCATCGTCGTCGGCTGGGACGGCAGCGCGCAGGCGATCCGGGCGATCCAGGCCGCGCTTCCCCTGCTGGTACAGGCAGGCAGGGTGCACCTCACGCTGGTCAACCCCGACCGCGAATCGGGCCTGCACGGCGACGAACCCGGCGCCGACATGGCCCTGTATCTCGCGCGTCACGGGGTCCGGGTCGAGGTGGTCCTCGAGCGCACGCAGGCCGCCACTGGCGTTGCGCTGCTCGACATTGCCCGCACCAGTGGCGCCGGACTGCTGGTTGCCGGTGCGTTCGGCCACAGCCGTTACCGCGAAATCCTGCTCGGCGGCGTCACCCGGATGCTGCTCGAGCGCGCCGCGATGCCGGTCCTGCTGGCGCACTGAGGCCAAGCCATGAAGCAGCCCAGCTTTCCCTCCACCGTCATACGCGAACGCGACGCCAGCGCCTGGCAGGGCACGCACCACGACTACCCGGAATCCGACATCGGCCATGCCGCGATCGACCTGCCCCTGCATGCCTGGCTCGGCCAATTCACCGGCAACCTGTCGCCAGCGGCGCTTGCGATGGCCTGGTTCGACTGGAGCAGCCACCTGCTGCTTTCGCCCGACAAACAGGCCGAACTGGCGATCCATGCGGCGTCGGCAACGCTGCGCTGGCTCCAGTATTGTGCCGGCGCCGCCGTGTCGAGCCCGGCCGAACCGGTACAGCCCCTGGCACAAGACAAGCGCTTCAGCGACCCCGACTGGCACCGGTGGCCGTATAACGTGCTCAACCAGGGCTTCCTGCTGCAACAACAATGGTGGCACCGCGCCACCCATAGCGTGCGCGGCATGTCACGTCATCATGCCGATGTGACCACCTTCGTCGCGCGCCAGCTGCTCGACTGCGTGGCCCCGTCGAATTTCGTCGCCACCAACCCGGTCGTACTGCGCACGACCTTCGAACGCGGCGGTATCAACCTGGTAGGGGGCGCCAGGCGTGCACTCAGCGATGCCTGGCGCGCTGTCAGCGGCGTACCGGAGCGCTCGAGCTTCCAGCCCGGCCGCGATGTGGCCTGTACCCCGGGCAAGGTCGTGCTCCGCAATCGCCTGGCCGAGCTGCTGCGCTACGATCCGGTCACGCCCGAGGTGCATGCGGCGCCGCTGCTGATCGTGCCCGCCTGGATCATGAAGTATTACATCCTCGACCTGTCGCCCCACAATTCCCTGGTGCGTTACCTGGTCGAACACGGCCACACCGTCTACGTCATCTCGTGGAAGAATCCCGATGCAAACGACCGCGACCTTGGCCTGGACGACTACCGCAGGCTCGGCATCATGGACGCGCTCGACGCCATCGTGCGCGACACCGGCGCCTCGCAAATCAATGCATGCGGCTATTGCCTCGGCGGCAGCCTGCTGGCGATCGCGGCCAGCGCCATGGCGCGCGACCATGACCGCCGCCTCGCGAGCCTGAGCCTGCTGGCGGCCCAGGTCGATTTCACCGAACCGGGCGAGCTGTCGCTGTTCATCGACGAAAGCGAGGTCAGTTTCCTGGAGGCGTCGATGTGGAGCCGCGGCTATCTCGACACCCGCCAGATGGCTGGCGCTTTCCAGCTGCTGCGCTCCAACGACCTGATCTGGTCGCGGCGGCTGCGCCACTACCTGCTCGACGTACCGGAACGGCATACCGACCTGATGTCCTGGAATGCCGACGCCACCCGCATGCCCTACCGGATGCACTCGGAATACCTGCGCCGCCTGTTCCTGAACAACGATCTGGCCAGCGCCCGCTACCAGGTCGACGGCAAGCCGGTCGCGCTGGCCGACATCGAGGTGCCGGTATTTGCAGTCGGCACCCGCACCGACCATGTCGCCCCGTGGCGTTCGGTGTACAAGATCGGACTGCTGACCGACACCGAGGTGAGCTTCCTGCTGACCTCGGGCGGCCACAATGCCGGAGTCGTGGCGCCGCCCGCCGACGCAGGGCGCAGCTACCAGCTTGCCACCGCGGCCGCAGACGCACCCTACATGGATCCGGAGCGCTGGCAGCAAGAGGCGCCGCAATATGCGGGCAGCTGGTGGCCGGCGTGGGAGGCGTGGCTGGCGGCACGCGCCGGTCCGCTTACCCGGCCGCCGCAGAACCTGCCTGGCCTGGGCCTGGCGCCGGGGCAGTATGTGCTTGCGCCGTGATGCCACGCTTGGGCGCAAGTGCCGGCATGCCTGAACCGATGGCGCCCTCGTCCTGGCCGAGGCAGATCCCGAGCTCGAGCGCGGTGCGCACTGTGTCGCCGTCGAGCGCCACTCGCCTGCTGCGGCCGGCTACCTGGGCCAGCGGCACCGTGCCGATACCGTGCTCGGCCAGGGTCACCATGATGCCGGACTCGCCGCGCGCCAGTGCGCGCACGGCGGCGGCCCCGAAGCGCGCGGCGACGATGCGGTCGAACGCCGATGGACTGCCGCCGCGCAGCAGGTGGCCCAGCACCACGGCGCGGCAATCCTTGGCGCTGCGTTCGGCCAGCTGCTGCACGACCCAGGCACCGATCCCGCCCAGGCGCTCGGCATGCCCGATACCGGCCGCGGCCTGCACGCTGCGTGCTCCGCCTGCCGGCTGCGCGCCCTCGGCCACCACCACGATAGCATGGCGGTGACCACTGGCATCGCGCCGGGCAATGGCTGCGGCCACCGTGTCGATGTCAAAGGCAATCTCAGGCAACAGGATCGCATGCGCGCCCGCGGCCATGCCCGCATGCAGGGCGATCCACCCTGCGTAACGGCCCATCACTTCGACCACCATGACGCGGTGCTGGCTGCAGGCGGTGCTGTGCAGGCGGTCGATGCATTCGGTTGCAAAGCCGACCGCGCTGTCGAAGCCGAAGGTCTGGATGGTATGGTCGAGATCGTTGTCGATGGTCTTGGGCACGCCCACCATCGGCAAGCCCCTGCGCTGCAGGCAATCGGCAATTTCCATCGATCCGTCGCCGCCGATGGCAACCAGCGCATCGAAGCCATACCGGCGGCACAGTGCCACCAGTTCCGTGGTGCGATCCTGTTCCGCCAGGCTGCCGTCTTCCTGGCGTACCGGAAAGCGCAACGGGTTGCCGCGGTTGGTACTGCCCAGGATGGTGCCGCCGAGATGGGCGATGCCGTGCACCGCATGCGCCGTGAGCGGCACGACCGGCTCGCCCAGGCACTGTTCCGGCGCCAGCAAGCCATTGAATCCGTCGCGGATGCCGTAGCATTCCCAGCCCAGCCGGCCGGCCGCCAGCACCACGGCGCGAATCACGGCATTCAGACCGGGAGCGTCGCCGCCGCCAGTGGTGAGCGCAATGCTTCTAGCGGGTAGATCCATAGGAGCTCACTCTCTGCGTGCGCGCGCGCCGCTCGAACGTGCCGGACCGGCCGCGCGAACGCGGCGCCGCGCCCGCTCGCCGTGGCGCGCCGCAGCCAGCACCGCCAAGCCACTGAACCGGTGCAGCGACAGCAGGTCGGGCAGCGCCGCCAGCGCGCCGCGTCCCGTGGCAGGCTGGTCGCCCTCGACCTGTGCCAACGCATGGTGCAGTCCCGCAAGCAGCAAGGCGTTGTCGCGGCGCTGCTCTCGCAAGTTGGGAAAGCCCACCGCTTCCATCAGCGTTTCCTCCTTGCGCAAGGCCGCTTCGATCTCTGCTACCAGACGCATGAAGGCAGCCGGAAAACGCTCGTCCGGCTCGCCGGCGACAGCGCCGACCTGCACCAAGAGGCGCTTGCGCACCAGGGCCATTGCGCGGACGGCGCTGTGGGGACCTTGCCCTTTTAGTGAAGAAAAAAACATACCAGCAATCCTGTCTTGACGATGAGCGAGGCCCGTCCAGTCTCCCCGCTTCATCGCACTTGTGTTTGACGCAGGTCAAGTCAATTAAGTTCGGCGCCCACGTCCTGCCGCGCTCCATGGTGGCCGATGGTCATACACATTGCGGGCGCTTCGCCCAAGGGAGCCGACAGCATGACCATACGTAACCTGAACCATCTGTTCGCACCGGCGTCGGTGGCCGTGATCGGCGCCTCGGACCGTCCGGGCAGTGTCGGCGCGACTGTCTGGCGCAACATCGCCAGCGGCGGCTTCCAGGGCGCGCTGTGGCCAGTCAACCGGCGCCATGCGCGGGTGGCCGGCTGTCTCGCCTATGCCGGCATCGGCGAGCTGCCCGCGGCGCCAGAGTTGGCGGTAATCTGCACCCCCGCCCCCACGGTACCGGGTCTGGTGCGCGACCTCGGCGCCGCCGGCTGCCGCGCGGCGATCGTCATCAGCGCCGGCCTCGATGCCGGCGCGGGCGACGGCCGCAGCCTGCGCCAGGCCATGCTCGATGCCGCCCGGCCCTGGCTGCTGCGCATACTCGGTCCGAACTGCGTCGGCTTGCTGGTGCCGCGCATCGGTCTCAATGCCAGCTTCGCCCCGGCCGCCGCGCTGCCGGGGCGGCTGGCCTTCGTGGCGCAGTCGGGGGCGCTAGTCACCGCCGTGCTCGACTGGGCAGCGGCGCGCCGCATCGGTTTCTCGTGCTTCGTCTCGCTGGGCGACGGCACCGACGTCGATTTCGGCGACCTGCTCGACTACCTGGCCGCCGACGAGGGCACCGATGCCATCTTGCTATACGCCGAAAGCGTGCGCCAGGCCCGCAAGTTCATGAGCGCGGCGCGCGGCGCCGCACGCGGCAAGCCCACGCTGGTGGTCAAGGCCGGGCGCGGCGCCGGCGCGGCGCGCGCCGCCTTCAGCCATACCGGCGCGCTGGCCGGCGCCGACCTGGTCTACGACGCGGCGCTGCGCCGCGCCGGCATGCTGCGGGTGTTCACTACCGCGGAGCTGTTCGACGCGGTCTCGATGCTGGCCCGGACCCGGCCGCCCGCAGGCGCGCGCCTGGCGATCCTGACCAATGGCGGGGGCCCGGGCGTGATGGCCGCCGACGCCCTCGATGATGCCGGCGGCGTCCTGGCCACGCTCGATGGCGTCACCCTCGACCGGCTCGGCCAGGGCCTGCCGGCGCTGTGGTCGCGCGCCAACCCGGTTGACATCATCGGCGACGCCCCGGCCGAGCGCTACCGCCACGCACTCGAGGTGCTGCTGGCTGCGCCCGGGCTCGACGCCGTACTGCTGATCCATGCGCCGACCGCCATCGTACCCAGTGAAGACATCGCGCGCGTTCTGCTGCCGCTGGCTGCCGCCACCACCCGCCCGGTGCTGTGCTGCTGGATGGGCGGGCCCAGCGTCGCGCAGGCACGCCGCCTGTGCATCGACGCCGGCCTGCCGGTCTTCGATACTCCCGAAGAGGCCGTCAAGGGCTTCCAGCAACTGGTCGATTACCGGCGCAACCAGGCCGTGTTGATGCAGGCGCCCGGGCCGGGTGAACTCGGCGCGCCCGACCGCGCGGCCGCACGCGCCCGCATCACCACCCTGCTGGCACAGGGCGCCGAGGCCGTCGGCGAAGACGCTACCAAGGCCTTGCTGGCGGCCTACGGAATTCCCGTGGTGGCGACCGAGGCGGTCGCGGACCCGGCCGCGGCGCTGGCGGCGGCGCGCCGCCTCGGCTACCCGGTAGCACTCAAGATCCGCTCGCCGGACATCGTTCACAAGACCGATGTCGGGGGCGTTGCGCTCGACCTGGCCGACGAGGCCGCGCTGATGGCGGCGCTCGACGCCATGCAGGCGCGCTTGCGGCAGCAGTGTCCGGCCGCGCGCCTGGACGGGTTCACGGTGCAGGTCATGGCACGCCGCCCGCACGCACTGGAACTGATTGCCGGTATCAGTACCGACCCAGTGTTCGGACCGGTGGTGCTGTTCGGTCATGGCGGCATCGCGGTAGAGGTCACGGCCGACCAGGCGATTGGCTTGCCGCCCCTGAACCGGGTGCTCGCGGCCGACCTGGTCAGCCGCACGCGGGTTGCGCGCTTGCTGGCCGGCTATCGCGGCCGTCCCCCGGCCGACCTGGACGCTGTATGCGACGTACTGGTTCGTATCGGGCAGCTGGCGGCCGATCTGCCCGAGCTGGTCGAACTCGATATCAATCCGCTGTTGGCCGATGCCGACGGCGTCGTGGCGCTCGATGCCCGCATGCGGCTGCAACAGGTCGAGCCCGGACGCGAGGGCAGCGCGCGGCTGGCGATCCTGCCCTACCCCGATCACCTCGAACGCCAGATGCACAGCGCCGTCGGCCCGCTGAAGCTGCGCCCGATCCGTCCCGAAGACGCGGCGGCACATGTCGCCTTCTTCCAGGCCCTGACACCCGAAGACGTCCACATGCGCATGTTCGGCCAGATGCGCACCCTGACGCCGCAGCAGCTGGCGCGCTTCACGCAGATCGACTATGCGCGTGAAATGGCCTTCATCGCCACCCGGCCGCTACCCGGCGGCGGCGCCGAGACGCTGGGCGTGGCACGCGCCGTCACCGATCCGGACGGCGAACGTGCCGAGTTCGCCGTTACGGTGCGCTCTGACCTCAAGGGACGCGGACTGGGCCGACTGCTGATGGATTGCCTGCTCGATTACTGCGCCGCGCGCGGCGTAGCCGTCGTCGAGGGCCTGGCCCTGGCCCAGAACACCCGCATGCAGGCACTGGCCCGCGCGCTCGGGTTCGACCTGACTGCAGCCGCAGACGGCATGGTGGCAATGCGGCTCCGGCTCGAGAGTGCCGCTTGAACTTGGCCGCGGGTAGCAAGTGCCAAGTGTTCGTTCTTTGGCATCCCGTCAGGGTACGCGGCATGCCCATCAAACACACCATTACCGCCCCTGGAGTTGCCAAGGGCCGCTGGATGGAAGCGGCCGACTTCAACCCTTGCTGGCGCCCTGGTCAGGACGTGACGGCGCATGCGCGGCGTCGCCTGCCGGCGCCGGCCGCAAGACCATGACCGGCACCGGAGCGTACGCCAGCACTGCCTGGGTGACGCTGCCCGCCAGCAGACGGCTCAGTCCACGCCTGCCGTGCGAGCCCATGACGACCAGGTCGCAGCCCTGCTCGCGCACGGCTTCGACGATCGCCTCGCCCGGATCGAGCGCGAAGCGGGTGAGCGGCGTGCATTGCAGCCCAGCGGCTTGCGCCTGCGCGGCGACCGCGCTGACGGCAGCATAGGCCTGCTCGAGCAGCGCGTCGACATGTTGGCCCGGATCGAGCACCATGGCGCCGTCGAGCGACTGCAGCACGGGCTCGGGCACCGCCACGGACAGTGCGATGAGTTCGCTGCCAAAGGCACGGGCGAATTCGATAGCGGCCGTGACGGCGTGCTCGGAAAGCTCAGAGCCATCGGTAGGTACCAGGATGCGTTTATACATGGTTGTCCTCGCAAAGGGGCGCACTCAACGGTGCACCATGACGGGAATCGCGCTGTGGACCAGAACCTTCTGGGTTTCGCTGCCCAGCAAGAGCCCCTTGAGTCCGCGATGGCCATGCGAGGCCATGACGATCAGGTCGCATTGGTGATCGCGCGCACTGGTGATGATGGCATCGTACGGGTTGTCCGAGACGGCCAGCACGCGGGTGCAGACAACGCCGGCGTCGCGGGCCGCGGAAGCGACCTCGTCGAGCAGGCGCTGACCGCGCTCCTTGCTGGCAGCCTCGTACTGGTCGCGGGTCTGCTCCAGCATCTCGGCATCGGTAGTAAAGGTGCGGAATTCGGGAATGGCCGTCATGGCGACCACCTCGGCCCCGATCTCCTTGGCGAAGTCGACGCCGGCCAGGATGGCGCGCTGGGAAGGCTCCGAACCATCGGTCGGCAACAATATGCGCTTGTACATGTCAGCCTCCATTGGTGTGCCGGCAACACCGGCAAATGTGGTCAGGCAGGTTCAATGCTCGTACGGTAGCGTAGCACGGACATTCGACGACAGGCGCGCACCAGTTGAAGCGTGCTAGCGTTCAACTGGGGCGCAATGCAGCGCTGCGCATTCGCGCCACGCTGGAGCCATGCAGATGGCTCCCTCCTTCCGCGTACGCAATAAAAAAGCTCCCATGCGGGAGCTTTTTTATTACTACTGGCGGAGAGGGTGGGATTCGCCTACGTGCCGCAGGCCGCCTTGGCGCGAGTACGCGCCAAGCTTCGAATCCTACGCGGGAGCCATGCAGATGGCTCCCTCCTTCCGCGTACGTAATAAAAAAGCTCCCATGCGGGAGCTTTTTTATTACTACTGGCGGAGAGGGTGGGATTCGAACCCACGGTACGATTTAACGTACGCCTGATTTCGAGTCAGGTACATTCGACCACTCTGCCACCTCTCCTGAAACGGTGTTGCGGTCGCTGTAAGCGAGGCCGCATTATAGCGAAGGTTCGACGAGAGTGGAAGAGAGAAAGTACAGCACGTAAATTTTTCTGGTGCTGACTCTTAATCTGGCTTGAAAGGAAATTTCACTAGGATGTGCAAGGTGAAAGAATATTTCATACCTTATCGAAAGAGGCAACGAGGCTCCGAGCGGAGCGTTGGGAGAGTAGGATTCGCCTACGTGCCGCAGGCCGCCTTGGCGCCAATACGCGCCAAGCTTCGAATCCTGCGCGGGAGCCATGCAGATGGCTCCCTCCTTCCGCGCACGCAATAGAAAAGCTCCCATGCGGGAGCTTTTCTATTACTACTGGCGGAGAGGGTGGGATTCGCCTACGTGCCGCAGGCCGCCTTGGCGCGAGTACGCGCCAAGCTTCGAATCCTGCGCGGGAGCCATGCAGATGGCTCCCTCCTTCCGCGTACGTAATAAAAAAGCTCCCATGCGGGAGCTTTTTTATTACTACTGGCGGAGAGGGTGGGATTCGAACCCACGGTACGATTTAACGTACGCCTGATTTCGAGTCAGGTACATTCGACCACTCTGCCACCTCTCCAGAATCGGTGTTGCGGTCGCTGCAAGACACGCATTATAGCGAGGCTCTTGCAAAAACGGAAGAGCAATTTCAGGCGGTCACGGGCATCAAACGTTCCAGCCCACCCATGTACGGCCGCAGCACGTCGGGAATGATGACGCTGCCATCGGCCTGCTGGTAATTCTCCAGCACCGCCACCAGCGTGCGGCCCACCGCCAGGCCGGAGCCGTTCAGGGTGTGCACCAGCTCCGGCTTGCCGGCCGCGTTGCGGAAACGGGCCTGCATGCGGCGCGACTGGAAGGCTTCGCAGTTCGACAGCGACGAGATTTCGCGATAAGTGTTCTGCGCCGGCAGCCACACTTCCAGGTCATAGGTCTTGGCGGCCGAAAAGCCCATGTCGCCGGTGCACAGCAACATCACGCGATACGGCAGGCCCAGCGACGTGAGGATGAATTCGGCCTGGCCGACCATCTCTTCCAGCACTGCGTGCGACTGCTCGGGATGCACCACCTGGACCAGCTCGACCTTGTCGAACTGGTGCTGGCGGATCATGCCGCGGGTGTCGCGGCCATAGCTGCCGGCTTCGGAGCGGAAGCATGGGGTGTGCGCGGTCATCTTCAGCGGCAGCTGGTCCAGCGCCACGATCTCGTCGCGCACCACGTTGGTCAGCGACACTTCCGAGGTCGGAATCAGGTAGAAGGTCTCGCCCTCGCCCTCGACGCCGCCCTTCTTCACCGAGAACAGGTCGGCTTCGAATTTCGGCAGCTGGCCGGTGCCGCGCAGCGAATCGGCATTGACCATGTAGGGGGTATAGCATTCGGTATAGCCATGCTGGCCGGTGTGGGTATCGAGCATGTACTGCGCCAGTGCGCGGTGCAGGCGCGCCATGCCGCCCTTCATCATCGAGAAACGCGAACCGGTGAGCTTGGTGGCGGTCTCGAAGTCCAGGCCCAACTTCTCGCCAATGTCGACATGGTCGCGCACATCGAAGTCGAAACTGCGCGCAGCGCCAACCCGGCGCACTTCGACGTTGCCGGTTTCGTCTTTACCTTGCGGCGCGCTCTCGTGCGGCAGGTTCGGCACCGCTTCGATGAAGCGCGCCATCCGTTCCTGCACGGCGGCGAGCGCCGCTTCGTTGGCCTTGAGCTCATCGCCCAGGCCGGCCACGTCCGCCATCACCGCTGCGGTGTCTTCGCCCTTGCCCTTCAACATGCCGATCTGCTTGGACAGCGCATTGCGCTTGCCCTGCAGTTCTTCGGTACGCGTCTGGATCGTCTTGCGTTCGGCTTCGAGGGCGCCAAAGGCTGCCACGTCGAGCTCGAACTTGCGGGTGGCCAGGCGTGCGGCGACGTTGTCGATGTCTTTGCGGAGAAGTTGGATGTCAATCATGTCTGGATGGGCTTGCTTATATCGAAACCACAATTGTACCAAGCCGGCAGGCTTAGCGCTGATGCAAGAAAAGGATCAGCTTGGCGGTATACAGGACGATGATCGTGCCGACCAGGTCGCCGCTGGCCATTGCAAAGAAGCCGTCGATCAAGCCTTCGCGCTGCCCCTGAAGAGCAAACCAGATATGGTGCAGCAAGGGACTGGCGATCGAAAAGGCCAGCGCGCAGCCGAGCAGGCGCCAGGGCCCGAGTCCGGCCAGCGACTGCGTGATCTGGCCGGCAACGAGCCAGCGGTAGGTAAGATAAGGCGCCAGAGCGGCCAGGATGCCGCCAGCAAAAGAGCGGATCGCATCGTTCGGAAAAAAATATAAGAAGCAGATCAGCCACGAGGCCAGCAAGATGCCGATCGCACCTGCTTCGGCGAACAGCAGGATGCACAGCAGGCGCACGCCAGCCGGCAGGTAGATCCAGCTGATCCCCTGGGCAAACTCCATCCTGGCGAACAGGAGTTCATTGAGCGCGATCGTGCCGAGAAAGAGCGCGGCCGTGGCGCCGATCATTGCAAATTTCAAGGGTATGCCAGACATGGGACGCAGGGTAAAATAGGGTGAACTGATATATCAAAAGATTATATCAGGTACACTTATTAACCGAGCAATATAATTTTCCTATAGGCACGCCGCTTCATGAGCAAGCCATCTCGCCCAGCCGACATCTACCTGCGCTTCCTGAATCTGATGGATGCGCTGCGTGCCCTGCCGTCGCTGCCGCCGCTCGACCCGCTCGAGGAACGCATCCTGGCCGTGGTGGGTCGGGCGCGCCAGCTCGAGCAGCGCCTGAGCGTGCGCGATCTGATGGGCCAGGACGGGCTCGGTGCACCGGCCACGATTCATGCGCGCATCACCTCGATGCGCAAGAAAGGCTGGCTGGTACTGGGCGATACCGAAGACACGCGTCGCAAGCAGGTCGACCTGACCCCGGCCGCCCTCGCCTATTTCGACGAATTGTCCGGCCTGATGCTCAAGGCTGCCAAGGCGCGCTAGCCGGGCGCGTCGTCGTCCAGGCTGCGCAAGAAAGCGAGTTTCTCCGCGATCTTCGCCTCTACCCCGCGCGGCACCGGCTGGTACCAGCCCGGTTCCGGCATGCCATCCGGCAGGTAGGTCTCGCCCGCCGCATAGGCGTGCGGCTCGTCGTGGGCATAGCGGTAGGCGTGACCATAGCCCAGCTCTTTCATCAACGTGGTCGGCGCATTGCGCAGATGTACGGGCACCTCGCGCGACTTGTCTTTCTTGATAAAGGCCATGGCCGCATTGAAGGCCTTGTAGCCGGCGTTGCTCTTGGCCGCGATCGCCAGGTACACGACCGCCTGTCCCAGCGCCAGTTCGCCTTCGGGCGAGCCGAGACGCTCGTAGGTGGTGGCCGCGTCGTTAGCCACCTGCAGCGCGCGCGGATCGGCCAGGCCAATGTCTTCCCAGGCCATGCGCACGATGCGGCGCGACAGGTATTTGGCGTCGGCGCCGCCGTCGAGCATGCGGCACAGCCAGTACAGCGCCGCATCCGGATGCGAGCCGCGCACCGACTTGTGCAGCGCCGAGATCTGGTCGTAGAAATTATCGCCGCCCTTGTCGAAACGGCGCGCGTTGAGCGTCAGCGCATTCTCGACGAATTCGGCGCTAATGTGCGTCATGCCCGAGGTCTCGGCCGAGGTCTTGGTCTGCTCCAGCAGGTTCAGGAAACGGCGCGCGTCGCCGTCGGCATAACCGACCAGGGTATCGATCGCGACCTCGTCGAAGCGCAGGTGCTGCAGCACGCGCGCGCGCGCGCGTTCGAGCAGCAGGCGCATCTCGTCGTCGCTCAGCGCCTTGAGCACGTACACCTGGGAGCGCGACAGCAGTGCCGAATTGACCTCGAACGACGGGTTCTCGGTCGTGGCGCCGATCAGGGTCACCAGGCCCGATTCGACAAAGGGCAGCAAGGCATCCTGCTGCGACTTGTTGAAGCGGTGAATCTCGTCGATGAACAGGATCGTGTGCTTGCCCTGCTGCAGGAAATGTTCGGCCTGCTCGACCGACGCCCGGATATCCTTTACGCCCGAGAGCACTGCCGACAGCGCAATGAATTCGCATTCGAAGGCATGGGCGGTGAGGCGCGCCAGCGTGGTCTTGCCCACGCCCGGCGGCCCCCACAGGATCATTGAATGCGGCTTGCCGGACTTGAACACCAGGCGCAAGGGCTTGCCGGGGCCGAGCAGGTGGCTCTGGCCGATGACGTCGTCGATGGTACGCGGACGCATGGCTTCGGCCAGGGGAGGCGAAGGTTCGGTCTTGAACAGGTCATCCATGGCGCGCTCGGGCGCGCCATGCGCGCGATGTGAAGAACTGGTGGGTATGCATGCCCCTAGTGTAAACGATAGGCGCAGACCATGACCCGGGTTCGCCGAGCGGCGCCAACGCTTATTGCTTTACGACGTCCGCCCCCTTGGGCACGTCGAACTTGAACTGCTGCGCCCCGAGCGCCGGATTACGCTGGAAATTCGAGAACTTCAGCACCGACACCTGCCCGAACTGGTCCTTCATCTCCATCGCCACCGGCACCCCGCCCTTGAGGCCAATGCCGATCTGCTCGAAGGTCGTGTCTTTCGTCTTCGGCACGGCAGTGAGCCACTCGACACCGTCACGTTCGCCCGCTTCGGACAAGGTGAAGTTCTTCTCCAGGTCGTTGCTGCCGAACAGTATCGCGGCTGGCGACGAACCCAGGGCATTGCCCAGCTTACGCACCGTGACCTGGTTCAGGTCCTTGTCGTAGATGTAGAGCTGCTCGCCGTCGGCCTGCAGCAGCTGGTCGTAGGGCTTCTGATAGGTCCAGATGAATTTTCCGGGCCGGGCGAACACGAAGCTGCCGCTCGAGACCGGGGCCGCCTTGCCGTTCCTGGACTTGGTCAGCTGCTGCTGGGTGAATTCGCCCCTGGCGGCCTTGGTGCCGGCGATGAAGGACTTGAACTGGTCGAGCGCGCCGGCCTGCGCGCTGCCCGCCAGGGGCAAGGTGGCGGCGATGAGTACGGCGCCGAGATAGGTCGTCAATGTCATGTGCATTCCTTGATGTGCATTGCGTGTCAACACGGGCAGCAAAATTATTCGGCGGCGGCAGCCGGCACCAGGATGTCGCGGTTGCCGTTCGATTGCATCGTCGAGACCACCCCGCTTTGCTCCATCTGTTCCAGCAGGCGCGCAGCGCGGTTGTAGCCGATGCGCAGGTGGCGCTGAACCAGCGAGATCGAGGCGCGGCGGTTCTTGAGCACCACGGCCACGGCCTGGTCGTAGAGCGCGTCGGATTCACCGCCACCCTCGCCGCTCGGCGCCCCTTCGGCACTGCCTTCTTCCAGCGTGCCGCCTTCCAGGATGCCTTCAATATAATTCGGTTCGCCCTGCGATTGCAGGTGTTTTACAACTCGATGCACTTCTTCGTCGGACACGAAGGCGCCGTGCACCCGAATCGGCAGGCCGGTCCCCGGCGGCATGTAGAGCATGTCGCCCATGCCCAGCAGCGCTTCGGCGCCCATCTGGTCGAGAATCGTGCGCGAGTCGATCTTGCTCGATACCTGGAACGCGATCCGGGTCGGGATGTTGGCCTTGATCAGGCCCGTGATCACGTCCACCGACGGACGCTGGGTCGCCAGGATCAGGTGGATACCGGCTGCGCGCGCCTTCTGCGCGATACGGGCGATCAGTTCTTCGACTTTTTTACCAACCACCATCATCAGGTCAGCCAATTCGTCGATGATGATGACGATGGTCGGCAGCTTCTCGAGCGGCTCCGGATTGTCCGGCATGATCGAGAACGGGTTCGGGATATGCTCCTCGCGCTTGGCCGCCTCGACGATCTTGGTGTTGTAGCCGGCCAGGTTACGCACGCCGAGTTTGCTCATCAGCTTGTAACGGCGCTCCATCTCGTTGACCGCCCAGTTCAGCGCATGCCCGGCCTGGCGCATGTCGGTGACCACCGGCGCGAGCAGGTGCGGAATGCCTTCGTAGACCGACATTTCCAGCATCTTCGGGTCGATCAGGATCAGGCGCACATCGGCCGGATCCGACTTGTACAGCAGCGACAGGATGGTGGCGTTGATGCCCACCGATTTGCCCGAGCCGGTGGTGCCGGCCACCAGCAGGTGCGGCATCTTGGCCAGGTCGGCGCAGACCGGCTTGCCGGCGATGTCCTTGCCCAGTGCAACCGTCAGGCTCGATGCGCTGTCGCCATAGACCTTGGAGCCGACGATTTCCGACAGGCGCACGATCTGGCGCTTCGGGTTCGGCAGTTCCAGCGCCATGTAGTTCTTGCCGGGGATCGTTTCGACCACGCGGATCGACGTGAGCGAGAGCGAACGTGCCAGGTCGCGCGCCAGGTTGACAATCTGGCTGCCCTTGACGCCGGTGGCCGGCTCGATTTCGTAGCGCGTGACCACCGGGCCCGGATAGGCTGCCACTACCTTGGCGTCGACGCCAAAATCGGACAGCTTCTTTTCGATCAGGCGGCTGGTGAATTCGAGCGTCTCGATCGACACGGTTTCCTGGGCCGGCGGCGCTTCGTCGAGCAGTGCCAGCGGCGGCAGCGGCGAATCCGAGGCCAGCTCGTGGAACAGCGGCGTTTGCATTTCTTTCTGGGCGCGCTCGGACTTGGGCACGTTCACCATCTGCGGCTCGATCTTGATCGACGGCGCGGCGGCCTGCGCCGAAGGCAATGCGGTAGTCACGGCCGGCACCGGCACCGGCGCCGCGGCCACCGGCCGGATCGGCGCGCCGGCACCGAGGTCGGCGTCGTCGAATTGCGGTTCGGCTTTGAGCACCGGCGGCGCCGGGTGCTTCTCGGTATATTTCTGGCGTTCGTGGACCACGACTTCGTCGCGCTTGACGGCGGCGGCTTCGCCCTGCTTGCGGTCTTCGTGGTCTTCGATGCGCAGGCGGAACCAGTCCAGGCTTGACTCGACCGCCCCACCAATGCGCTCGGCCACGGCCAGCCAGGAGACCTGGAAGAACAGCGAGAAACCCAGGCCGAACAGCAGCAGCAACAGCAGCGTAGCGCCGGTGAAGCCAAAGGCGACGTGGCTGGCGTGGCCGATCAGCTGGCCCAGCACGCCGCCGGCCGCGCGCGGCAGCTCGACATTCCACGACCACATGCGCAGGTATTCCAGACCCAGGCTGCCGGCCAGCATGATGGCGAAGCCGGCCCAGCGCACATACATTTCGCCGGCGTGCGGCGGCTCTTGCGGCGGGTCCAGGCGGTCGGTCAGGCGGCGCCAGCCCATCCAGACCCCGCGCAAGAAGATCACGCCCCACCACCAGGCCGAAAAGCCAAAGATAAACAGCAGCAGGTCGGACAGCCAGGCGCCGGCACGCCCGCCCAGGTTGGCGACCTTGGCCACCGCATTGGCATGCGACCAGCCCGGATCGCCCTTGTTATAGCTGATCAGGATCAGCACGAAATACAGGAACACGACCGCCATCGCGATCCAGCGCGCTTCCGACAGCAATCGCGAGAGACGCCCCGGCAGCGGCCGGCGCGCGGCGCCGCCCGTGGTGTGCGAGGTGCGGGTATATCCTGAGGTGCTGGCTTGGCTATTCTTGCTCATGCGAGGTAGTGCTGAAGTGTTCTGCAGAAGTGTCCGCTATCGGCGATCCGGACATTCTAAGCCATATACGGCTGGGCCGACCACGATTCATGCTCGCCTGCATCATCGCTTATAATCGCAGGCTGCACGACTAGCCTTGATTCTTGTGGCAAGCGCCCCCAGTTTCCATCTGTTCATATCTAAAGAAGCCTTGATGACTACTACCAAACACGCCAAAGTCCTGATTCTCGGTTCCGGTCCTGCCGGTTACAGTGCAGCCGTCTACGCCGCGCGCGCCAACCTCAAGCCAATGCTGGTCACCGGCGTCGAACAAGGAGGCCAGCTGATGACCACGACCGACGTCGAGAACTGGCCCGGCGACCCGCTCGGCGTGCAGGGTCCGGAGCTGATGCAGCGCCTGCTGCAGCACGCGGAGCGCTTCAATACCGAGATCGTATTCGACCACATCCACACCACCTACCTGAACGAAAAGCCGATCCGGCTGGTGGGCGACTCCTTCGAGTTCACCTGCGACGCCCTGATCATCGCCACCGGCGCCTCGGCCCAGTACCTTGGCCTGCCGTCGGAGCAAGCCTTCATGGGCAAGGGCGTGTCGGCCTGCGCCACCTGCGACGGCTTCTTCTACCGCAACCAGGAAGTCGCGGTCATCGGCGGCGGCAACACCGCGGTCGAAGAGGCGCTCTACCTGTCGAACATCGCCAACAAGGTCACCCTGATCCACCGCCGCGACAAGTTCCGCGCCGAACCGATCCTGGTCGACCGCCTGCTGAGCAAGGTAGAAGAAGGCAAGATCGTGTTGGAATATAACCACACGCTCGAAGAAGTCGTCGGCGACCAGAGCGGCGTGACCGGCCTGCGCATCACCTCGACCGACACCGGCGTGACCAAGGACTTGAGCGTGCACGGCCTGTTCGTGGCAATCGGCCACAAGCCCAACACCGGCATCTTCGAAGGCCAGCTCGACATGCACAACGGCTATATCAAGACCCGTTCGGGCCTGGAAGGCATGGCCACCGCCACCAGCGCCCCGGGCGTATTCGCGGCCGGGGACGTGCAAGACCACGTGTATCGCCAGGCAATCACCAGCTCGGGCACCGGCTGCATGGCCGCGCTCGATGCCCAGCGCTACCTGGACGAGCTGGAAGGCTAAGCCGGCAACGGCGCCTGACAAACACCGCTTGCGGCGAGGCTAGGCATGAAAGACTTCTCTGAACTCAAGGGCTTGCGCGACCAGCTCAAGGAAGACGAGCGCCTGCGCGCCATCGAGCGGGCCGCGCGCGACAAGCGCGAGGCGCTGGCGCGCGAACGCGCCGTGGAATTTCGCGGCGCGATGGCGGGGGTCAACAAGATCCCCGAGTCGGATCGCTATGTGTACCGTCCGGTGTATGTCGCCTCCGAGCGCGCCTTCCAGGACCGCCGCCCGCTGACCGAAGCCGAGGAAACCGCCGAGGTGCTGCGCGAATCGCTGTCGGACGGGTTCGACGTCGACGGCCTGCTCGACGAAGATCCGACCCTGAGCTATGCCCAGGCCGGCGTCGGTCCGGACGTGGTGCGCAAGCTGCGCAAGCGCCACTGGCCGGTCCAGGACGAACTCGACCTGCACGGCATGAACCGCGACCAGGCGCGCGCAGCCGTGGTCGACTTTCTCCAGCGTGCCACCCGGCGCGGCGTGCGCTGCCTGCGCATCGTCCACGGCATCGGCTATGGCTCGCCGAAAGGCCAGCCAGTGCTGCGCGGGATCGTGCACAGCTGGCTGGTGCAGATGGACGAGGTGGTTGCCTTCTGCGTGGCCGGCAAGAAGGATGGCGGTCATGGCGCGCTGGTGGTCTTGCTGCGCGCCGCGCTCGACGCCCGGGACTGAATAAGTAGTGCTTGTCAAACGCGCATGGCTGGCGGCTGAACATGGGCAATCGATGTAGAATTTGCAAGGCCGGCAAGTGCTGGTCTTCGAGATGAGAAAGGCGCATGTGGAAGAGAAAATCGTGATTCCGATGGTGCATGGCCGCCAGGTCGACCTGCTCTCTTGTACCGACGAACCGATTCACATTCCGGGGTCGATCCAGCCGCATGGCGCCCTGCTCTTCTTCACGCCGGCCGGCAAGCTCGAAGGCTGGAGCGCGAACGCCCCTGCGCGGCTCGGCATCGAACCCCAACTTGGCAGCCCTCATACGCTGCTCGCGCTCCCGGCCGAGGCGCTCGAGCTGGTTGGCGAGTACATCGCGGAGCCGGATGACGAGCTCGCCCCCTCGGTGGTTGCGGTGACGGTCGCCGGTGCCGACTACGACTGCATCGTGCATGCCGCTGAGGGCCGCATCATTGCCGAATTCGAGCGGCGCGACGTGGCGTCAAACGAGGTGGCGCTGTTCGCCGTCAAGGCACATGGCTCGATCGAGCGCCTGCGGCGGCAAAAGAGCATCGACGCCCTCTTGACCAGTGCGGTGCAGCAGGTCCGCGAATTCACCGGTTTCGACCGCGTGATGGCCTATCGCTTTCGCGCCGACGACAGCGGCGAGGTGGTCGCCGAAAGCCGGCGCGACGATCTCGTGCCCTATCTCGGACAACGCTATCCAGCCTCGGACATTCCGGCGCAGGCGCGCCGTCTCTACCTGCTCAACACCCTGCGCATGATCGTCGATACCGGCTATGGCGCGGTGCCGCTGCTCGGCGAACCCGGCGCCATCGCGCTGGACATGAGTCACGCGGTACTGCGTAGCGTCTCGCCGGTACACATCGAATACCTGAAGAACATGGGCATCGCGGCGTCGATGAGCGTGTCGATCGTGATCAACGGCCGCTTGTGGGGGCTGATCGCCTGCCATCACATGACGCCCAGGCTGGTCCCGTATGCGATCCGCATGGCGGCCGACGTGCTGGCCCAGGTCATGGCCTCGGCCATTCACAGCATCGAAGCGCGCCAGCAGTCCGATCTGGTAGAACGCTCGTCGAGCGCCCGCACCGCCCTGATCGAAGACCTGTTGCTCGACGAAGAACCGCTGGACGTGCTGCGACGCCATGCGCAGGCGCTGATGGACTCGGCCGCCGCCCAGGGCATGATTGCCAGCCATTACGGCAAGCTATTGGTGCGCGGCGAGCTCGCGCCCGGACTTGCCGAAGCCATCATCGCCACCCTGCCCGCGAGCGGCCACGACATGGTGGTGCGCGAAGCGCTCGATGACTGGCCCTCGGCGCTGCAGGCGCGCCTGGGCAAGTGGGTCGGCCTGCTGGCCCTGCCCTACGAACCGGCCGCCGACGGCTGGATTGTCATGCTGCGGGTCGAGCAGATCGAGCAGGTGACCTGGGCCGGTCGTCCCGAAAAGAGCATCGCGACTGGCCCCCTGGGGGCACGCCTGACCCCGCGCGGCTCGTTCGACGCCTGGTACGAGACCGTGCGCGGCCGCGCACTGGAATGGGAGCAGACCGTGCTGGCCAACGCCAGGCTGACACTGGCGGAACTGGTGCGTGTAATGAATGCGCGCCGCGCCCAGCTCGATTCGACCCGCGCGCAATTGCTGGCGATGCTGGGGCATGACCTGCGCGACCCGCTCCATTCGATCAACATGGCCGGCATGGTGCTTGAAAAGGGCAACAGCCAGGCTGTGCTGGGCCGGCGCATCCAGTCTTCGACCAGCCGCATGCAGCGCATGATCAGCCAGGTGCTCGACATGAGCCGCATCGACGGCGGCATCGGCCTGGGCGTCGCGCGCGAGCCGGTGGATCTGGCCGCGCTGGTCGAAGACCTGATCGACGAGGCGCGCGTTTCCTATCCGGATATCGCATACGAGCTCGATTGCCCAGCGCCCGTAACCGTGCCTGCCGACAGCGGACGCATCGCCCAGGTGCTGTCGAACTTGCTGAGCAATGCGCGCCACCACGGTGCGCCGGGCCAACCGGTGCGCATGCGCGTGGCGATCGAAGGCGAAGAAGTCGTGGTCGAAGTGAGCAACGCCGGCGCGCCCATCCCGCTTGATGTCGTCGCGACCCTGTTCAATCCCTTCAAGCGCGCCTCGCTGCACAACCCGCGCAACCGCACCGGAATGGGCCTGGGCCTGTACATCGCGCAGCAGATCGTGCGCGAGCACCAGGGGCAACTGGCGTATCGCCATGCCGACGGCCAGGTGGTGTTTGCGCTGCGGCTGCCGCTGCACTGCTGACCCGGGTTCGGGCTCTGGCTAGCCCCCGAACCTGCGCACCTTCGTCACCAGCACCGGCAGGTGCCAGGCTCCGCCTGGTGCTACCAGCCGGCACATGCCGCCCGTGCTCGCTGCGCTGTGCACGAAGCGCATGCCGTCCCACACCCATTCGTCCGACGCGCGGCAGTCTCCCAGTCCGCGGCCCTTGTGGGTCGCGCTGATGACGCCGTCGGCGTAAGCGGTGCCCTGCGTGGTCACCAGCACCGGGGCATAGGGCGGCGCGGCATTGACCACCCAGTAGCCGGCGCCGGCGTTGTAGGCCCCGGCCCAGCAGCGCGCCGACACCAGCAGCCGGTCGTGCGACAGGCGCACCACCGTCAGCGCATTGCCGCCATTGGCGACGTCGGCCAGGTCTTCGCATTCTGCGCCTCCCGTAGCCGAATACAGCTCGCCGAGCAAGAGCCGCATCTGGTCGCGCGGCAGCTTGTGCGGGGTAGCTGGCGGCACCAGCGCGGCCTCGACGACCGGCGCCGCCAGTGCTGGCGCCACCAGCGCCTCGGGCCTGCCTCCCTTGCGCACCAGTGCGCCGGGCGTGCCGAGCCGGCCCTGGAATTCGTCCATTTTCAGCAGCACTGCGGCAGCCCCCTTGCCGGAGACGCTCCAGTGCATGCCGCCCCCTTCCCAGTCGAGCGTCGCCTTGCCCGCTAGTGCCGCCACCAGCGCCTCGGCCTGCCTGCGGCTCAGGTCGGCAATCATGGTATCGCGGTCGACCGCCACCGTGCCTGCCACGCGGCCGTTGATGCGCATGGTAAGCAGGTTCGATTTCGATAGCCGCGCCGCGGTTTCATCTTCGCCATAGGTACCGACCTGGAAGCGCGCGCTAACCGGCGCACCGGGCCCGGCCTTGCGCACCAGCAGCACCGAAGCAGCCGTCGGCTCGCCTTCTTCTACGTGGTAGCCAGCGGCGTAGCAGGTACGGGTGTTGTCGCACGAGAGCTCCCAGTCGAGGTGCTGGTAGCGCGCATGCGCCAGGCCGCCAGCGGCGGCGGCGCCGGCGGCGAACGTGGCACCGACCGTCGCCAGCATGACGACGGCGAGAGCGATGAAAGGATGGGTCTTAACCATGGTTGCTCCAGCTACATTACATATCGCATTAGGGCGGACGAATGCCCTTACGTTCATGGTGAGCCGCATGGTAGTCTAATAAAAGTTCCTCCTAAGCTCTTGCGCATGACCCTAATCAAGTTCATTGAAATCATGGCGATCCTGGTCGGCGCTTTTTCCGGCTTCATCGAGGCCCGGCGCAAGCGCATGGACCTGGTGGGCGTATTCACGGTAGCTTTTATTACCGCTTTCGGCGGCGGCACCTTGCGCGACATCCTGCTCGACAAGCGGCCGCTGTTCTGGGTAACGCACCAGGAATACGCGATCCTGATCTTCGTGCTGGCGCTGGTGGCCTCGCCGCTGATCCGCACTTTGCGCCAGATCGTCTCCGAGCGCCTGATCGTGATCGCCGATGCGGTCGGCCTGGGGCTGTTTTCGATCGCCGGCGTGTCGGCCGCGCTGGCCGCGGACATGCCGATCTTCATCGCATCGATGATGGGCGTCATTACCGGCATCTTTGGCGGCGTGATGCGCGACATCGTCTGCAACGAGGTGCCGATGGTTTTCCGTGACGGCAAACCCTATGCGCTGTGCGCCTTTCTCGGCAACTGGATGTTCCTGTTGATGGGCATGTATGGCGTCGGCCACGATTTCGCGCTGTGGTCGAGCGCGCTGTTCATCAGCGGGCTGCGCCTGGTCACCTGGAAGTTCGATCTGCGCATGGGGCGCTAGGCTTCCTGCCGCAGTGCAGGCGTACCGAGCAAGCGCGCCAGCGCCTTGCGCAGCACTTCCTGCGTGTAGGGCTTGGCCAGCACGCCCAGCTGCAGGCCGTGCAGGCGCTCGGGCGCGATCACATAGCCGCTGGCGAGCAATATCGGCAGGTTTGGAAGGCGTTTTCTTAGTTCGCGCGCCAGCTCGATGCCATCCATCCTGCCAGGCATCACGACGTCGGAAAACACCAGGTCGAACTGCCCGAGTGGCTGGTTCAGGGCCTCGTCGGCGTCGCGCGCCAGGGTCGACACGCAGCCCAGATTGTCGAGAATGGCCATGGTCGCGTCGGCAACTTCGGGATCGTCTTCGACATACAGTACCTGGGTTCCGGACAAGCGCCGCACACCTTCTACCGGGTCCACGATCACCGGCTCGGGTGTCGCGGCCTGCCTGCTGCGGGGCAGCAGGATCGACACGGTCGTGCCCTGCGCGGAGGTATCGATCCAGGCCGTGCCCCCGGACTGGCAGGCGAACCCGTACACCTGGCTCAAGCCCAGGCCGTTACCGGACCCGACGGGCTTGGTCGTGAAGAAGGGATCGAAGGCTTGCTGCTTGACGTCCGGCGCCATCCCCCGGCCGGTATCGGTGACCGTGATCTGGACGAAGTCGCCCTGGAACTCGCCGAGCCCGTGCAGCTCCGGCGAAGGCAAGCTCAGGTTGCGGGCACCAATGACCAGCTTGCCGCCGGCTGGCATCGCATCCTTGGCGTTGACCGCCAGGTTCAGCAGCGCGACCTCGAGCTGGCCCGGGTCGGCATCGGCCAGCCAGAGCCCGGGGGCGATCTCGAAGCCGAGCGGGATCTGCTCACGCAGCGATTGCTGCAACAGGTCAGCCATCTCGTCGAGCTGGCGGGCAATATCGATCGCGCCCGATGCCAGCGCCTGGCGCCTGCCGAATGCCAGTAGCTGGTGGGTCAGCCTGGCGCCGCGCGCGGCGGCGCGCTGGATCGCATGCAGCGCCCGCTGGAACGGTTCGCTGCCGGGTTCGACCAGGGGCAGTAAGGTAGCCGACCCCTGCACCACCTGCAGCAGGTTGTTGAAATCGTGGGCCACGCCACCGGTGAGTCGTCCGATCGCTTCGAGCTTGCGCGATTCGTTCAATGCGCTCTCGACCCGCTTGCGCGTCTCGACTTCGGACACCAGTTGCGAGGTTCGTTCCAGCACGCGCTGCTCGAGCAGCGTGGCTGCGGCCGACAAGGTGCGCATCTGGTCGCGCACCGTGAACTGCCAGGCCCGCGCGCGGCAGGCCGAGTCGAACGAGGCGCGCAGCAGGTTGGGCGCGGTGGGCCGGTGCAGGATCGTCAGGTTCGCGAACTGGCGCAGGAAATCCCATTGGACACCCGAGCCGCCGCGCGCGGCTTCGGCGCTCATGACGATCAAGGGCAGGTCCGACCAGGGCGGCTGGTCCTGCAAGGCCGCGACCAAGGGTGACGCAAACGCTTCGAGTACCTCTTCGGTCAGCACCAGCAAGGTCAGGTCGCCGTCGCGCACCGCTTCCGTGACCGCAACGCCGCAGTCGCAGCCGCGCACGCTCGCCCCCCAGGACTCGAACAGGCGTGCCAGCGCCGGCGTGTCATGGCCGAAGGGCGCGCATACGGCCACGTTAATCGGCCAGTCGGCCTTGCGCGGGTCAGTCATCGTGCCGGCCCGGCTGCCCCCGTGTCAGGCGCGGGACACCGCTGAGCACGCCGACCAGGCCATCGAGCTGGGCCCCGACCTTGACGCCACTGGCGGTGATGGAAAATTCGCGGATGGCCGTCTCGTGCCGGCCGGGCCGCTTCTTGACCACGGAAATCGCCTTGCGCACCGCGCCGTCAGCCTCGTAATAGCGCAGCAGGACCACGGTATCGCTCAGGAAGCCGACGTCGAGCGGATCGTGCACGTTCTCGAGCAGCCCCGATTGACCGACGATCAACATGGTGAGCACGCCCCGGTTCGACAGGTAGCTCAGCAATTCGTGCATCTGGAGCAGCAGCGAGGTTTCCTCGTGCATGGTCTCGAGATAGGAATTGAGGCTGTCGATGACCACGACGGCGGCCTGCTGATCCTCGACCTGGCGCCGCACTTTCCAGACAAACTCACCTGGCGAAATACGCGAAGGGTTGATGCGCTCCCAATGAATCCGGCCATCGGCGATTGCCTCGGCGGCGCGCATCGACAGGCCGGTGGCGCGGTCGAGCAGGGTCTCCTTGTTTTCATCGAAGGCAAAGCAGGCCACGTGCTCGCCCTGCTCGGCCGCCACGTTGGCGTACTGCAGCGCCAGCGACGACTTGCCGACCCCGGTCGGCCCCAGGATCATGACTGCCGTGCCACGCGCCAGCCCGCCCCCGAGCATCTGGTCGAGCTGCGGGATCTGGCTGGCAAAAGCGCCGTGTGCATGCTGCTTGGCATGCTCGTCGGCAATCAGGCTCGGGAACACATAGACTTCGCGCGCGGTAATGGCAAAATCGTGCCAGCCGCTCTGGAAATCGGCGCCGCGCATCTTCACGACGCGCAGGCGCCGCCGCGCGGCCCCGAATTCGCGCTCGCGCTGCTCGAGCGTGAGCACGCCATGCACGGTGCCTTGCAGGTCGAACTGGCGCGGCTCGTCGGTCAGGTCGTCCATCAGCACGGTGGTGCACTGCTGCTTGAGCAAGAACTGCTTGAGAGCGACGATCTGGCGCCGGTAGCGCATCGAGTCGTTGGCGACCATGCGCAGCTCGGACATGGAATCGATCACGACGCGCGCGGGGCTGGCCTGGCGGATCGCTGCGGTGATCAGCTCGATGGTCTTGCCAAGTTCTGCCTCGGTGGGAAACAATACGCTTTGCTGCTGGTCGAGCTGGGCTTCGGCCGGCACGACCTCGTGCAGTGCAATGCCGTCGAGCGGCCAGTCGTGGCTGGCAGCGGTGGCGCGCAGTTCATCGGCGGTTTCGGACAGCGAGACATAGATCCCGCGCTCGCCCTTGGCGGCGCCGTCGATCAGGAAGCGCAGGCCCAGCGTGGTCTTGCCCGAGCCGGGCCGCCCTTCGATCAGGTGGATGCGGTTCTTGGGAAATCCGCCGCGCAAGACAAGGTCGAGCTCCGGGATGCCCGTGGGGATTTTTTCGATATCGCTCAAGTTCTTTTCACTCTCATAAGATGGAAATGGGAGCGGTCTTCGAAACACGCAATTTTGTCAATAAAGCAATGCGGATATCTTAACGTAACTTGAGCTGGGGCCGCAGCGGCGTTCAGGCCCCTGCGGCGACAGACTAGGACTACAGAAGGTGTACGGGCGGCATGCTGTGCCCGCCCCGCGAGCTCAGACGGCGTCGGCCCCGGTCTCGCCAGTGCGGATACGGATTACCTGTTCCACGTTCTGCACGAAAATCTTGCCATCGCCAATCTTGCCGGTGCGCGCAGCCTTGATGATGGCGTCGACCACGCCATCGGCCATGGCATCGTCGACCACCACTTCGATCTTGACCTTAGGCAAGAAGTCGACCACGTATTCGGCTCCGCGGTAGAGCTCGGTGTGACCCTTCTGGCGACCGAAGCCCTTGACCTCGGTGACGGTCAGGCCGGTAACATTGACATCGGCCAGGGCCTCGCGCACTTCGTCGAGCTTGAACGGCTTGATCACGCAGGTTATCTGTTTCATTTTTTTCCTTAAACAAAGAAAGGGGCCTCGAGAAACCGTAGCGCGCATCGCAGGCCGACAGAGCAATGCGCAGCAGGTGTATCGAGGTCTCCACGGTTAATCGGGAATATTGTCGAGGTCATCCATCCAGACGGTGGCTTCGGAATCGGACGGCGCGCGCCAGTCGCCGCGCGGCGACAGCGAGCCGCCGTTGCCGACCTTTGGCCCGTTGGGCACGCACGAGCGCTTGAACTGGCTGGTCTTGAAGAAGCGCCACAAGAAGATGCCCAGGTTCTTCTTGATCGCGGCGAGCTCGTACTGGTTGCGTTCGAGGGCCGCGTTGGGCCACTTGCCCTGCTCGCGGTCGTGCCAGGCCGACCACGACAGGAAAGCCACCTTGCTCGGCTTGAAGCCGAAGCGCAGGATGTAATACAGGTTGAAATCCTGCAGCTCGTAGGGGCCGATGACGTTCTCGGTGATCTGGGCCGGCTTGCCGTCGTCCGCCCCGGGCACCAGCTCGGGACTGATCTCGGTGTCCAGGATCTTGAGCAGCACCCCGGCCCCGTGCGGAACCACCGCGCCGGTCTCGGCGACCCAGCGCACCAGGTAAGAGATCAGGGTCTTCGGCACGCTCGCATTGACGTTGTAGTGCGACATATGGTCGCCCACGCCATAGGTGCACCAGCCCAGCGCCAGTTCGGACAGGTCGCCGGTGCCGATCACGATCGCGTTGTGGAAGTTCGCCAGCCGGAACAGGTGGTTGGTGCGTTCGCCCGCCTGCACGTTCTCGAAGGTGATGTCGTAGTCAAGCTTGCCCTCGCTGTACGGGTGGCCCAGGTCCTTGAGCATCTGGATGCAGCTTGGCCGGATATCGATCAGCTGGGCGCTGCAGCCCACCGCCGCCATCAGGTCCTTGGCTTGCTCGAGGGTGCGTTCGCTGGTGGCAAAGCCGGGCATGGTATAGGCCAGGATATTCGAGCGCGGCAGGCCGAGGCGGTCCATCGCATGGGCGCAGACCAGCAGCGCATGGGTCGAATCGAGACCGCCCGACACCCCCAGCACGACCTTCTTGATGCCGCTCGCGGTGAGGCGCTGGATCAGGGCCTGCACCTGGATGTTGTAGACCTCGGTGCAGCGCTCGTCGCGCCGGGCCTGGTCGGCCGGCACATACGGGAAGCGTTCGACGGTGCGCGCCAGCGCCAGCTCGCGCTCGATGGGCAGCGCCAGCTGGAACGCTACCCGCCGGAACGCCGACACCTCGGTGGCATGCCGGCGTACCGAGTGGGCAAACGTGGTGGTACGCATGCGCTCGTTGGACAGGCGCTCGAGGTCGATGTCGGCGAACAGCAGGTGCGACTCGTCGCTGAACCGCTCGGACTCGGCCAGCAGATCGCCTCTTTCGTAGATCAGCGACTGGCCATCCCAGGCCATGTCGGTCGTCGATTCGCCCCGCCCGGCCGAGGTGTACAGGTAGGCCGCCAGGCAGCGCGCCGACTGCTGGCCGACCAGCTGGTGCCGATAGCCGCTCTTGCCCACCACCACGTTCGAGGCCGACAGGTTGACCAGCACCGTGGCGCCGGCCAGGGCCGCGAACGACGATGGCGGAACCGGCACCCAGAGGTCTTCGCAGATCTCGACGTGGAACCGGAACAGGGGCAGGTTCTCGACCTCGAACAGCAGCGCCGGACCGAAGGGCACGGGGGCGCCGAACAGGTCGACCTGATCGACTGCCGCGCAATCGGCGGCACTGAACTGCCGGGATTCGTAAAATTCGCCATAATTGGGCAAAAAGCTTTTTGGCACCACACCGAGCACGCGGCCACCGGCCACCACTACCGCGCAATTGTAGAGCTGGTGATCGACCACGAGCGGCAAGCCGACTACCATTGCCAGCGGCAATTCCTGCGAGGCCTCGACAATGCTTGCCAAGCCGTCGAGGCAGGCGTCGAGCAGCGCGCGCTGGTGGAACAGGTCGTCGCAGCTGTAGGCCGACAGTCCCAGTTCGGGAAAGGCCACCAGCACGGCGCCCTCGAGGGCGGCCTGGCGCGCGAGCGCGATGGTCTGCTCGACATTAAAGCCCGGATCGGCAACGCGGCAGCGCGGGACGGCCACGGCGACGCGGGCAAAGTGGTGCGTATAGAGGTTGAAGAATCGCTTGGTCATGGTGGGGTCTGGTGCGCGCTGGCCGGCGCCGGGCTCGCCGATCGCAAGGGTGCGCAGGGTCGCAATCTATCCATTCGTTTTGCTACGGAAGTCAATTTGAATTATCGCACGCATATCGTTTCTTCTCTGCCCGAGCTGGGGCAGGCCCGCTGGGATGCGCTGGTGGCAGCGCAGGACAATGCCAACCCCTTCCTGTCGTATGCCTTCCTGCACGCGCTGCACGCCTCCGGCAGCGCCGCGCCGGAAACCGGCTGGCAGCCGCAGTACATCGCGCTGTTCGACGGCGAGCAACTGGTGGCCGCGCTGCCCCTGTACGTCAAGCAGCACTCGTACGGCGAATACGTGTTCGACTGGGCCTGGGCCGACGCCTACCAGCGCCATGGCCTGGATTACTACCCCAAGCTGCTCGCGGCGATCCCGTTCACGCCGGTGGCCGGGCCGCGCCTGCTGGCCATCGACGATGCCGCGCGCGCCGCGCTGATCGCGGTGCTGGTGGCCGCGCAGCGCGCGCTCGACGTCTCGTCCACCCACATCCTGTTTCCGCCAGAAGCCCATGCGCGCCAGCTGCAAGACGCCGGCTTCATGCTGCGCAGCGGGGTGCAGTTTCATTGGCTCAACGGGGGCTATGCGAGCTTCGACGAATTCCTGGCTACGCTCGAACCGAAAAAACGCAAGAACATCCGCGCCGAGCGGCGCAAGGTGCGCGAAGCTGGCGTGAGCATGCGCCGCGTGCGCGGGCGCGATGCCCTTGATGCCGACTGGGCGCTGTTCAACCGCTGCTACCGGCACACCTACCAGGCCCACCACTCGACGCCCTACCTCAACCTGGATTTCTTCCGCCGCATCGGCACTGCGATGCCGGACAATATTCTGCTCGTCATCGCCGAGCGCGACGGGCGCGATATCGCCGCCTCGCTGGTGATCCACAACGAGACCACGCTGTTCGGGCGCTACTGGGGCGAACTCGAACACGTACCCTGCCTGCATTTCGAGGCGGCGTATTACCAGCCACTCGAGTTCTGCATCGAACAGGGCATCGCGGTCTTCGAAGGCGGCGCCCAGGGCGAGCACAAGATGGCGCGCGGCTTCCTGCCGACCCGCACCTGGTCGGCGCACTGGCTGGCGCATCCGTCGTTCGCCGATGCGATCGAGCGCTTCCTGGAGCGCGAAAGTGGCGGCATCGACGCGTACCTCGATGAACTCAACGAGCGCAATCCGTTCCGCGCACCAGGCTAACTGCCGCGGAAAGCGCGGCGCGGGCCGATCAGCGGTGCACAGCCTTGCCCTGCACGAACAGGTCGGGATGGCTTTCGGCGCATTCGCGCAGCAAGTCCCACACCACTTTCACGCGCCGCAGCCGGTACAGGTCGGTGGGTGCGGCCAGCCAGAACGAGCGCTCGGCCTGGAAGCCGGGCAGCACCCGCACCAGCCGGCCGTTGTCCGGCACCGCATAGGGCGGCGCCATCATCAAGCCCATGCCGAGCGAGGCGGCCTCGAGCTGGGCGGTCATGCCGGAACAGCACATGCGGCGGCGCGGCGTGAAGCCCAGTTCGTTCAGGTAGGACAGTTCGCGGCTGGCCAGCCGGTCCTGTACGTAGTCGACGAAGTCGTGGCTGGCGAGATCGGCCAGGGAACGGATCGGCGCATGCTTGGCCAGGTAGATCGGCGCGGCATACAGATAAAAATGGAACGAGGCCAGCCGCGTCACCATGTAGCGCCCGGTCGTGGGCGCATCCATCATGACGCCCAGGTCGGCTTCGCGGTTGGCCAGGTTGGCAAAGCTGGGCAGCGCCAGCAGGTCGATCGACAGGTCCGGATTCTGTTCGAGCAGCGGGGCCAATAGCGGCGCCACCACGCGCACCCCGAACACCTCCGGCACGCCAAGGCGCACCACGCCATGGGCCGCGACCTCGGCCCCGCCGATCTGCTCGGCCGCGGCCAGCGCCGCTCCTTCCATGGCTTCGGCATGCGGCAGCAGCGCCTGGCCGACCTCGGTCAGCTCGTAGCCTTCGCGCGAGCGGTCGAACAGCGTGGTCTCGAGCTGGGTCTCGAGCCGGTCGATGCGGCGCGCCACCGTCGTGTGCTCCACTTCGAGCCGGCGCGAGGCGCCCGACAGGGTGCCGGCGCGCGCCAGCTCCAGGAAGAAACGCAGGTCGGTCCATTCGGGCAGCGTATTCATCGGATCGCTTGTTCAATATCAAGAAGTCATATTGTGCACTAGTGCACATTCCCCCTGCAATCATTTGAAGTCAAGCCGCCCCTGCCGCACGCAAGTCGTCTACGCGGCGGCCCGTTCCCGCTCACTTCCCCGAAAACACCAGGCGCAAGCTTGCACAGCACAACCGGGGTAGCCTGTGCATTTTTGCACAAAGGGGTGGGCGAATGTTGACTATCGAACCAAACTCAACCGAGGCACACTGTTCGGTATGCGAAAACCTGAACGCATGCCGCTATCAAAAATTAGGAGACATCGATGCGTCTGACCAAGAACAAAATGAAGCTGCTTAACCCTGCAATACAGTCCGCCGTGGCCCTGCTCGTCCTGTCGGGCGGTAGCGTGGTCCACGCCCAGGATGGCGCCGGCGCCCCGGAGGCATCCGCCGACCAGGCCGTGACCAAGGTGGTCGTGACGGCGCGCCGCCGCGAAGAATCACTGCAAGACGTGCCGGTCTCGGTGACCGCCTTCAGCGCCGACCAGCTCTCGAAAGTGGCGACGCCGGACATTACCGCCCTGGCAACCGCGCTGCCGAACACCACCCTGAAGGCTTCGCGCGCCACCAATTCGACCCTGACCGCCTTTATTCGCGGCGTCGGCCAGGCCGACCCGCTGGCCGGCTTCGAGGCAGGCGTGGGCATCTATATCGACGACATTTACCTGGCGCGCCCGCAAGCGGCGGTGGCCGATATTTACGACGTCGAGCGCATCGAAGTGCTGCGCGGCCCGCAGGGCACGCTGTACGGGCGCAACACCATCGGCGGCGCCGTCAAGTACGTCACCCGCAAACTGGCCCCGCGCACCGACGCCCGCCTGCGCGCCACCATCGGCGAATACGGCCAGAAGGAAATCGTCGCCACCGCCAGCACCCCGATATCAAGCACCGCCCGCATCGGCGGCACCTTCGCCCGCTTCAAGCGCGACGGCTTCGGCAAGAACCTGACCACCGGCGGCGAAAACTACGACAAGGACGTCACCGCCGCCCGCCTGTCGGCCGAATTCACCCCGACGCCCGACCTGTTCATCCGCATCGCCGGCGACGCCACCCAGGACGACTCGAGCCCGAAGAACGGCCACCGCCTGATCGTCGGCCGCACCAGCGGCGCGCCGATCCTGGGCAACGTCTACGACACCCGCGCCAATCTGACCAAGGCGCTCGGGCGCGACCAGGAAGTGACAGCGCACGGCGTCTCGGCTACCGTCGAGTACACCATCAACAACGAGTGGTCGGTAAAATCGATCACGGCCTCGCGCAAGGACAAGTCGTACGCACCGATCGACTTCGACTCGCTGGCCGTGACCGACTTCCATGTGCCGGCCCTGTACACCAACGAGCAGTTCAGCCAGGAATTCAACCTTACCTACACGGGTGCTCGCCTGCAGGGCGTGGCCGGCATCTACTACATCGACGCCAACGCCTTCAACAAGTTCGACACCATGCTCGCCGGCGCCGTGCCGACGTCGACCTTCACCAGCGGCGACGTCGACACCAAGGCCTGGGCCATCTATGCCGACGGCAGTTATCAGCTGACCGACGCGGTGAGCCTGTCGCTGGGCGGGCGCTACACCGTCGACCAGCGCGACGCCGAAGTGCTGCGCCAGATTTATTTCGGTGCCAACGGCACCCCGGGAATGGGCAATCCAGGCGCGGTCCTGTTCCGCACCGACACCGACCTGCGTGGCGGCGTCCTGAGCCGCGAGGACAAGAAGTTCACCCCGCGCGTGGCCGTGAACTACAAGATCAACCCGGACCACAACGTGTATGCCTCGTACTCCGAAGGCTTCAAGGGCGGTGGCTTCGATCCACGCCTGAACGTGGTCGGCACCCGCATTCCGCTGGCGGTGGCGCGCGCCGGTTATGCCCCGGAAACCATCGAGACCTACGAACTGGGCCTGAAGTCGGCCTTCCATGGCAACCGCATCACGACCAACGCGGCGGTGTTCTACAGCGACTACCAGGACGTGCAGATCCCGGGCTCGGTGGCGATCGACACCAACGGCGACGGCCGCGACGACAGCTTCGCCGGCGTGACCACCAATGCCGGCAAGGCCAAGATCAAGGGCCTCGAACTCGAAGCGGTGGCCAACTTCACCTCGAACTTCATGGTGGCCGGCATGTATAGCTACATCGATGCCGAGTACAAGGAATACTTCGTGGCTGGCGTGAACGTGGCCGGCGCACGCAAGTTCCAGAACACCCCGAAGAACTCGGCCAACCTGCGCGTGAACTACGATATCCCGCTGCCGGTCATGGGCCGCGAAGGCAAGCTCTCGCTCATTGGCAGCGCTTCGCACAAGGGCGCCACCGCGCAGTTCGAAACCGCATCGCTGATCGACCAGGAATCGTACAAGCTGTACGACGCATCGATCGTCTGGACCCGTCTCGATGGCAAGATCCGCGCTGGCCTGCACGGCAAGAACCTGGGCGACAAGCGCTACAAGACCGGCGGCTACCTGTTCCCGACCCTGGGCAACGAGGGCACCCTGACCGCGTTCTACGGCAACCCGCGCCAGGTCTCGGCCACGCTCGAGTACCGTTTCTAAACCTTCGTTTTACCAGGCAGCACCGCCTGGCTGGCGCCTTTTCGCTGAAAAGCGCGCCGGCCGGGCCGGTTGCAGCCTGTTTTTCACCCGAACCACCGTAGCGCGAACGACTGACAGGATAAGCCAGCGTGTCCACATTCACTCCAATGAGCTATCTCAGCAGCGACGGGCTGGCGCTGTACGCACGCGACTATGCTGCAACCTGCGCGGCAGGTGCCGCGCCTACCGGGTTGCCGGCAAAATGTCCCGTGATCTGCATCCACGGCCTGACCCGCAACTCGAGCGATTTCGACGAGCTGGCGCCGCTGCTGGCGGACATGGGCCGGCGCGTGATCGCGGTGGACGTGCGCGGGCGCGGCAATTCGGCGCGCGACCCGAATCCGGAAAACTACAACCCGGTGGTCTATGCCGGCGACATCGTCAAGCTGATGCACGACCTCGGGATCGCCCGCGCCGTCTTCGTGGGTACCTCGATGGGCGGCCTGATCACCATGACCCTGGCGGCGCGCCACCTCGACCTGATTGCCGCCGCCATCATCAACGATATCGGGCCAGTCATGTCGCGGCGCGGGCTCGAGCGCATCGCCGGCTACGCGGGCCGCTGCGGCACGCTCGCCAGCTGGGACGAGGCGGCCGGCTACCTGCGCGACATCAATGCCTGCGCCTTCCCTGCCAACAGCGACGCCGAATGGGCCAAATGGGCGCGCCGCGCATTTGAAGAGAAGGATGACGGACAGCTGGCCCTGCGTTACGATCCGAATATCGCCACGGCGATCCAGACGGGCAAGCTGCGCCCGACCTCGCTGGCAGCGCGCATGGCGTTTCGCCGCCTGGCACGGCGCCGCCCTACCCTGCTGGTGCGCGGCGCGCTATCCGACCTGGTCGAACCCGAACAGGCCAGCTGGATGCGCAAGGCAGCCCCAGAACTGCAGTACGCCGAAGTACCCGATGTCGGCCACGCGCCCATGCTCACCGAGCCTGAAGCGCTGGACGCGATCCGCCAGTTTCTGGCCAGGGTACCCTGAGGAACATAGAAGGAGACTCCATGAAACACTTGATCAAACCCCTCTGCGGCGCCCTGATTGCCGCTTTCGCGGCCGGCGCCGCACCTGGCGCCCTGGCCCAGGGCAAGGACCTGAAGATCGCCCTAATCGCCGGCAAGACCGGCCCGCTCGAAGCCTACGCCAAGGAAACCGAGACCGGCTTCATGATGGGCCTGGAATACCTCACCAAGGGCACGATGGCCATCAACGGCCGCAAAATCAAGGTCATCGTCAAGGACGACCAGTCCAAGCCCGACCTGGGCCGCACCCTGCTGGCCGAAGCCTATGGCGACGACAAGGTCGACATCGCGGTCGGCACTACTTCGTCGGGTTCGGCGATCGCCATGCTGCCGGTGGCGAAAGAATACAAGAAGGTGTTGATCGTGGAGCCGGCGGTGGCCGATGCGATCACCGGCGAGAAGTGGAACAAGTACATCTTCCGCACCGCGCGCAGCTCGATGCAGGATGCGCTGGCCGCCGCCACCACCCTCAAGGGCGGCAGCGTCGGTTTCCTGGCGCAGGATTATGCGTTCGGACGCGACGCCGTCAAGGCCGGCAAGCAGGCGCTGGCTACTACCGGCAGCAAGGCCAACGTGATCCACGAAGAATACGCGCCCGCCACCACCACCGATTTCACCGCCTCGACGCAGCGCCTGTTCGACGCGCTCAAGAACAAGCCGCAGCCGCGCGTACTGGCCATCGTCTGGGCCGGCCCCAACCCCATGAACAAGATCGCGGACATGAAACCGGAGCGCTTCGGCATTTCGCTGGCCCCGGGCGGGAACATTCTGCCGGTCATGAAGACCTGGAAGGCCTACGCCGGCACCGAAGGCACGATCTATTATTACCACGGCTTCCCCAAGAACCCGATGAACGACTGGCTGGTGCGCGAACACACGAAGCGCTACAAGATGCCGCCCGATATGTTCACTGCAGGGGGCATGGCCGCCGCCAGTGCAGTGCATGCGGCCCTGTCGAAGGCGCCGAACGCAAAAAATGGCGACGCTCTGGTGGCGGCAATGGAAGGCATGGCCTTCGAAACGCCGAAAGGCACGATGAGCTTCCGCAAGGAAGACCATCAGGCGATCCAGCCGATGTACCACTTCCGCATCAAGAAGGACCAGAAACACGAATGGGACCTGCTGGAGCTGGTGCGCGAAATCCCGGCATCCGAGATGCCGCTGCCGATCCGTAACAAGCGCTGACATGCAAGGCAACAGCACCCACGCGCCCTCCTTGTCCACCCGCGACCTGACCATCCGCTTCGGCGGTCACGTCGCGGTGAACGGGGTTACGGCCGACTTCTATCCAGGCACGCTCACGGTCATCGTCGGCCCCAACGGCGCCGGCAAGACCACCTATTTCAACCTGGTGTCGGGCCAGTTGCCGGCCAGCTCGGGCCAGGTCCTTGTCAACGGGCAGGACCTCACGCGCGCCGGCGCCGCCAGGCGCACGCGCATGGGCATCGGTCGCGCCTTCCAGCTCACCAACCTGTTCCCGAACCTGTCGGTCATCGAGAACGTGCGCCTGGCGGTGCAAAGCCGCGCCGGCATGGGCCTGAATTTCTTTTCGATCTGGTCCAGCCACAAGGGCCTGATCGAGCGCGCCGAGCACTACCTGGAGCGCGTGTCCCTGTCCGCCAAGCGTGACGCCTGGGTCGGCACCCTGTCGCACGGCGACCAGCGCAAGCTCGAAGTGGCGATCCTGCTGGCGCTGGAACCGTCCATCATGATGTTCGACGAACCGACCGCCGGCATGAGCGTGGACGAAGTGCCGGTGGTGCTCGACCTGATCCAGTCGGTGAAAGCCGAGCGCAACAAGACTGTGCTGCTGGTCGAGCACAAGATGGACGTGGTACGGGCGCTGGCCGACCGCATCATCGTGCTGCACAACGGCACACTGGTGGCCGACGGCAATCCGGCGCAAGTCATGCAATCGAAGATCGTACAGGAAGCCTATCTTGGAACACCCGAAACCGAACATGCTTGAACCCCAGCGCCCGGCCAGCGCACTCCTGACGATGTCGGGCGTGCACACCCATATCGGCCAGTACCACATCCTGCAGGGCGTCGACCTGGTGGTGCCGCGCGGCGGTTTGTCCGTGCTGCTCGGCCGCAACGGCGCCGGCAAGACCACGACCCTGCGCACCATCATGGGCCTGTGGAAGGCCAGCGCCGGCAGCATCGTCTTCGACGGCCGCGACATCACCAGGCTGGCCACGCCCGATATCGCCCGCCTGGGAATTGCCTATGTCCCGGAGAGCATGGCCGTATTTTCCGACCTGACCGTGCGCGAAAACCTGTACCTGGCCGCGCGCAGCGGGCCGCTCGACGCGGCCAGGGTCGACTGGATCTGCAGCTTCTTCCCGGCCCTGAAGAAATTCTGGAACTACCCGGCAGGGAACCTCTCGGGTGGTCAGAAGCAGATGGTGGCGATCGCCCGCGCGATCGTCGAGCCGCGCCAGCTGCTGCTGGTCGACGAACCGACCAAGGGCCTGGCGCCAAGCATCATCCAGAGCCTGATCGCGGCCTTCCGCGAGCTCAAGGAAACCGACACCACGATCCTGCTGGTCGAACAGAATTTCAACTTCGTGCGCTCGCTCGGCGACACCGTTGGCGTGATGGACGACGGCCGCGTGGTGCATGCCGGATCGATGGATGAACTGGCCAACAACGATGAACTGCAGCAGCGCCTGCTCGGCCTGTCGCTCGATTCACACCAATAGGGAATGAAACCACGATCATGAGCGCTACCCTACCCCTTGCCGCCACGGACACGCCGCTGCCCGGCGCGCCGCGCGACCTCGCGCCGCTGCTGCTGGTTCCCGCCCTGATGCTGCTGATGCTGCCATTGGTTGGCAGTTTCCCCACCTGGGTGACGCTCACCGTTGCCGGGCTGGCGATGGGCATGATGATCTTCATCATGGCCAGCGGCCTGACCCTGGTCTTTGGCCTGATGAGCGTGCTCAATTTCGGCCACGGCGCTTTTGTGTCGGTCGGTGCCTTTGCCGCGACCATGGTCCTGATTCCGATGCGCGGCTGGCTCGAGATGGATTCGCTGCTGATCAACCTCGGCGTGCTGGCGCTGGCCATCACGCTGGCGATGGTGGTCACCGGCCTGCTGGGCTGGGCCTTCGAGCGCATCATCATCAAGCCGGTCTACGGCCAGCACCTCAAGCAGATCCTGATCACGATGGGCGGCATGATCGTGGCCGAACAGCTGATCCACGTGATCTGGGGCGCCGAGACCATCGCGCTGCCGCTGCCGACCGCGCTGCGCGGCGCGATCTTCCTGGGCGACGCCGCCATCGAAAAGTATCGCCTGGTGGCGGTGGTGGTCGGACTGGTGGTCTTCGTGGGCATGTTCCTGACCCTGAACCGCACCAAGATCGGCCTGTTGATCCGCGCTGGCGTCGAAAACAGCGAAATGGTGGAAAGCCTCGGCTATCGCATCAGCCGCCTGTTCGTGGCCGTGTTCGCGGCAGGTTCGGCACTGGCCGGCCTGGGCGGCGTGCTGTGGGGCCTCTACAAGGAAACCCTGACCGCGGCGATGGGCGGCGAGATCATGGTGATGATCTTCATCGTCATCATCATCGGCGGGCTTGGATCGGTGGGCGGCTGCTTCATTGGCGCCCTGCTCATGGCCCTGGTGGCCAACTATGCCGGCTTTCTCGCGCCGAAGGTCGCGCTGGTGTCGAACATCGTCCTGATGATCGCGATCCTGCTGTGGCGACCCAGCGGCCTTTACTCGACAACGCGGAGCTGACCCCATGCTGCATCGACTTCTTTCCGGCGACCTGCCGCGTAGCCGCCTGCTCGGCGCGGTACTCATCATCATCTTGCTGGGACTGGCGTTCGCGCCCTTCCTGACCGTGGGCGCGCGCCCGCTCAATACCGCCGCCACCATCTGCATCTACATCGTGCTGGTGGCGTCCTATGACTTGTTGCTGGGTTATACCGGCATCGTCTCGTTTGCCCACACGATGTTCTACGGGATCGGCGCCTACGGCATCGGCCTGGGGCTGGCACGGGTCGACGACGCCACCTGGGGCGCGGCGCTCGGCGGCCTGGCCATCGCGCTGGTCGTGGCGCTGGCACTGGCACTGGTGGTCGGCTTGTTCGCACTGCGCGTGCGCGCCATCTTCTACGCCATGATCACGCTGGCGGTGGCGTCCTCGTTTGCCGTGTTGGCCTCGCAGCTGTCCGATTTCACCGGCGGCGAAGACGGCGTCACCTTCAGCGTGCCCGAAGTGCTCACCCCCGGTTACACCTTCATGGAGAACGAGGTGTTCGGACGCGCGATCGATGGCAAGCTGCTGAGCTATTACCTGGTGTTCTTCGGTTGCCTGCTGCTGTTCCTGTTCCTGCTGCGCCTGGTCAACTCACCTTTTGGCCGGGTGTTGCAGGCGATCCGCGAAAACGAGTTCCGCGCCGAAGCGCTCGGCTACCGCACCCTGGTCTACCGCATCTGGGCCAACTGCCTGGCCGCGCTGGTGGCGGCACTGGCGGGCGCGCTGATGGCGCTGTGGCTGCGCTACGTGGGTCCCAAGACTTCGCTCGGCTTCGAAGTCATGACCGATATCCTCTTGATCGTCGTCATCGGCGGCATGGGCACCATGTATGGCGCGGTTGTTGGCGCAGCGCTGTTCATCATCGCCCAGAATTACCTGAAAGAGCTGATGGGCGCGGGTTCCACCGCCCTCGACGGCGTGCCGTTGCTGGCGGCGGCCTTGCATCCGGACCGCTGGATGCTGTGGCTGGGCGTGCTGTTCATTTTGTCGATCTATTTCTTCCCGGTTGGGATCGTGGGGAAGATGCGCGCAAGAAGGTATCTGGCGGGGAGAAAATAGCCGCCAGGTGCGCTCCCCGAGCTTGATCGTCCTTTGCATCACCCACGGCCTCCCTTCCCGGAGGCCGTTTTATTTGGCGCTGTCACCGTTGGCTATGGATGAGTCCACAAGCGATGCGCAGCAAGTGCTCGACGGCAGTGACCCGCCCGCGATCAAGTGCCCAATGCCAGCCCAGGTACTTGGGCAGCCAACGCGAGGCAACCCCGTGGATCCGCGCCAGCCATTGGCGCAAGCGCCGGTGGTAGGCGTTCACGTTCTGGACATGGATCGCGCTCCGGACCCGCTCGCCGGAGCGCAGATTGACTGCCTGGTGGGCGATGCCCCGCTGGCGGGCGAACGCACGGTAGGCGGCGTGCGAATCAGTGAGCAGGAGCGCTTGCGGGGCCATAGCTAACGGGTACAGCGCCTTTTATTTCCCCCACGATTTTTTACCCCCAGCAGCCTTGCGCCGGACTCAGCGCTCGTACTCAAGCGTTAAACATACATCAAGATTCCTTGCCAACTTGATCTTACGATAAAGACAACAATGGCCTCGTCGTCAGCCAGGCGCGAGCGGACCGCCATTTTTCTGGCTTCGTAAGAAAGGGCAATCATGAACCGACTCACCTCACTGTCCGGGGCGGCGCTGCTTGCCGCCGCCGCCGCGGTGCCACTACCCAGCCATGCGGCCGATATCGTCGTGCTCAACGAAGGTTTCCGCAATGTGGCGAAGCTGTCGGACTGGGCCCAGATCAACCGGAGCGTGCCGCCCGGTACCGGCTGGTTCCAGGGCAACCCCGACGTATTCACCGCCTACAACGGGCCGGACAATGCCTATATCGCCGCCAACTACCTCAACGCCCAGAACGGCATGGGCGTGGTCGACAACTGGCTGATCACCCCGACCCTCATGCTCAATGGTTTGAGCACGCTGTCGTTCTACACCAACCGCAGCGGCGAGCCGGGTTTCTTCGACCAGCTCGAGGTGCGCTTTGGCCTGGGCAGCAATACCAGTGCCGACGGCTTCGATACGCTGCTGCTGACCATCGGCGGCGACGTCGCTTTTCCTTCCGACTGGACGCGATGGAGCACGAACCTCGATGTCCAAGGACAGGGACGCTTCGCTTTCCGCTACCTTGGCGACGCCGCCACGCTCGACTACGTCGGCCTCGATGCAGTGCGGGTGGTGACCGCCGTGCCGGAACCGTCGTCCTGGCTGATGCTGCTGGCCGGCCTGGGCGCGGTCGGCGCGGCCGCCCGCCGCCTGCGCAAATAACCGCCCTCAGGAGAATGCCATGTCCAGATTATCGCTGATGCTCGTCCTTCCCCTGGCGCTGCCGCTGGCTGCGCTGGCGGCCACCGCTCCGCAGCAAGTCCCATTGCAAGTCCCGCCGCCCCCTGATGAACCAGGCATGGTCGTCGTGCGCGACCCCGAGACCGGCCAGTTGCGCGCCCCCACTCCGCTCGAGGCGCGCGCCCTGCGCCCCCGCACCAGCGCGGCTGCCGCGGCGGCAGCCCCGCCCAGGATGGTGGTCGGTCCAGGCGGCCGCCGCTCGGTGCGTCTCGGCGAGCGCCACATGGTGTATTCGGTGGTGACCCGCGACGCCAACGGCAAGCTCAGCGACCGATGCATCCATGGCGAACACGCCGCCGGCCAGGCGCTCACGACCCCGGCCACCCCCGCCACCCCGCCCGAGGAGCCGCGCCATGAAAACCGTTAAGTCCGTGTGCCGCAAGGCCGCCGTCATCGTCTCGCGCCTGGCCGCGACGCTGGCGCTGGCGCTTGGCGGCGTCGGCGCCGCCCACGCCGCCGCCAACATCGTGATCGTCAACCTGAACACGCCGGGCATCGGCTTCAACGACCCGACCCCGGCCGCGCCCGTGGGCGGCAATACCGGCACTACCCTGGGCGAACAGCGCCTGATCGCATTCCAGCATGCCGCCGGGATCTGGGGCGCTTCGCTTGACAGCAGCGTGACGATCCGGGTCGGCGCCTCTTTTGTTGCGCTGTCATGCAGCGCTGGCGGCGCGGTGCTCGGCTCGGCCGGGCCGACCGAAGTCTGGAGCGACTTTCCCAACGCGCCGCGCGCCGGCACCTGGTATGTGGGCGCGCTGGCGGCCAAGCTGGCCGGCGAAGACCTGACCGCGCCAACCGACCCGCACATCATCGCGCGCTTCAATTCAAGGCTCGGCCTGTTCCCCGACTGCCTGCCCGGTTCCCCGTTCTATCTTGGGCTGGACAACAATGCCGGCGGCCAGATCGACCTGGTCGCGGTGCTGCTGCACGAAATGGCGCACGGGCTCGGGTTCCTGTCGATCACCGACGACGAGACCGGAGAACTGTTTCTCGGAATACCCTCGGTCTGGGACTACCACCTGGTGGACAACCGGACCAATACGCCCTGGGTCGCGCTGAGCGACGCCCAGCGCGCGGCTTCGGCGCTCAAGTGGCGCGGACTGTCGTGGGACGGCCCCAACGTCAATGCGGCCATCCCCCAGGTGCTGGCGCCGCGCTCGAAGCTGGATATCGGCGGGGCCAACGCCGGCGCGGCCAGGGGCGACTACTACGTTGGCGACGCCTCGTTCGGCGCGCCGCTCGACACCACGCCTGTCAGCGGCCAGCTGATGCCGGTCGTCGACCAGGCCAACGGCACGGGCCTGGCCTGCACCCCGCTTACCCCCGCCAACGCGCTGGCGGTGCGCAACAATGTCGCGCTGGTCGATCGTGGCGCCTGCAATTTCGTGACCAAGGCGCGCAATGTACAGGCCGCCGGCGCCATCGCCATGGTGGTGGTGGACAATGCTCCGGGCGACGTCACCGGGCTCAGCGGTGACGACCCGGCGATCACGATTCCCGCGGTGCGCATCACCCAGTCGGATGGCGTGGCGATCAAGGCCGCGCTGCAGCAGCGCTCCCGCACCAGGTCGGGCGTGATCGCCACGCTCGCGCTTGACCCCACGCGGCTGGCCGGCACCGATGTCCAGCGTCGCATGTTGATGTACTCGCCGAGCATCTATTCGCCCGGCTCCTCGGTGTCGCACTACAGCACCGAGGCCAAGCCGAACCAGTTGATGGAGCCGTCGATCAACCCCGACCTCGAGCAGGTAGTCACGCCGCCGCGCGACCTGAGCCTGCCGCTGCTGCAGGATATCGGCTGGTAAGGCCAACGAGCAGGCAAAAAAAACGGCGACCCCATCGGGGCCGCCGTTTTTTTACGCTACCGGGCTTGGCTTACGCCTGGCCCTTGGTCTTGAAAGCTGCAACGCCAGCGACGATTTCGGCCTGCGCGGCTTCCTTGCCGGCCCAGCCCTCGATCTTGACCCACTTGCCCGGCTCCAGGTCCTTGTAGTGTTCGAAGAAATGCTGGATCTGCTGCAGGCGCAGTTCTTCCACGTCGTCCAGCGACTGGATCTTCTTGTACATCGGCAGCACTTTTTCTACCGGCACCGCGATCACCTTGGCGTCGCCGCCGCCGTCATCGGTCATGTTCAGCACGCCCAGCGCGCGGCAACGCACGACCACGCCTGGCGGCAGCGGGAACGGGGTAATGACCAGCACGTCACAGGGGTCGCCATCGTCGGCGATGGTCTGCGGTACATAGCCGTAGTTGCACGGGTAATGCATGGCGGTACCCATGAAACGGTCGACGAAGATCGCGCCGCTGTCCTTGTCGACCTCGTACTTGACCGGATCGGCGTTCATCGGGATTTCGATGATGACGTTGAAGTCATTCGGCACGTCTTTGCCGGCTGGGACGTTATTCAGGCTCATGGATGTTCCTCGGTTGCTGGGATTTCGTGAAAGTTTGACATTATAGCGAAAGGGGCATCGCCGTGTCGCGACCGCCGGCCATGCCAGGCCGGCCCGCTACGCCCTGCGAGCGATCAAATGATACTGGCGAGAGCGCACTGCCGGTAATGGTGCGCCGCTTCGGCCTCCTGGCCCAGCGCCTCGTGCATCTGCGCCAGCTTCAGGTGCGCCTCGCGCACCATCGGCGCTTCGGTGGCGTCGGACAGCGCGCCCTCCAGGTGACGCTGGGCCTTGCCCCACAGTTTCTGCCTCAGGCAAAGCGAGCCGAGCGTGAGCGCCAATGCGGGGTCGCGCGGGCGCTCCTTGAGCCAGGCCTCGCAATGCTCGATCTGCAGCAGCAGCGTCGGCGAGCCGGCCGGCCCGGCCGCTTCGCGATAGGCCCGCACCACCCGGTCGTCCCAGTTGGCGCGCAGCGCATCTTCGGCGATCGCGCGCGCCTCGTCGTGCAGGCCGCGCGCATTGAAGGCCGCCGCGGCATGCGCCGCGATGTACGGATCGGTACGGTCGGCCGCCGGCACGCCCGCCCAGACGCGCCGGACCGATTCGGCATCGTGGCCCTGCGCGCCAAGCAGCGCTTCGTAGGCCAGTTCGCGCAGACGGGTCGAGAGCGCCGGATGCAATGCCTTGCGCTTGTCCAGGATGCGCACCAGACGCAACACCTCAGGCCAGTTGCGCGCCTGCTGGTTGGCCTTCATCGACCATTGCAGCGCGTGGATGTGACGCTGGCCGCTGGCATTGAGCTCGGCCACCGCTTCCAGCGCGGCTTCCGGCTGATGGTCGTCGACCAGCAGTTCGGTGATGGTCATCAGGCGCGCCACCTTGAGGCTGGTGTCGTGGGCGATGCCGGCCAGCCAGGCGTCACGCCGGCTTGGCTCGCGCATGCGGTGGGCGGCGCGGGCCCCGATCAGGGCCGCCAGGCCGGTATTTTCAGGAAGCTCGGCGGCGCGCATCGCGGCTTTTTCGGCATGGCCGAAGCGTCCTTCGAACAAGGCCTTGAGCGCATCGCGCAAGCCCTTGTTGCCTTCGCGCTCGCGCTTGCGCTGGCGATAGGCCGCGACCCGCTGCGGCATCCTGCGGGTGGCGTTGAATGCACGCACCAGGGCGTATGCAAGCAGGAACAGCAGCGCCAGCAGCACCACGAACAGGTTCAGCGACATGTCGAGCCGGTGCGGCGGATAGAACAGCACCACGTTGCCGGGATTGAAGCGCGCCGTCACGGCGATGCCGATGGCCGCGGCCATCAGGGCGACCAGCCAGAGAAGAAGCCGCATCTCAGTCCTTCGCCTTGTAGTTGCGCACCGCGTTCAGGCTCTCGGACAGCGTAGGCATCTCGATGGTCAGGTTGTTGGCCTGCACCTGGCGCAGCGCGCTTTGCGCCGACTGGGTCACACGCGAGCGGGTGTCGAAATACTTGAGCATGATGTCCTGCGCGCTGGCCAGGTCACGATGGAAGGCCGCTTCGTTGCGCGACAGCAGCGCCAGGCGCGCGTTGAGCAGGCGCAGCTTGAGGTTCTCGCGCACGAAGAATGCTTCGCTCGGCGACAGCATCAGTGCTTCCGGCGTGTCGACGCTGCGCACCCGCACCAGCTGGCGTACGTCGTCCCACATCTCCTGGCTCCAGTTGCGCCAGGTCTGGGTGACACGCTGCACCAGGGTCAGCGTTTCGGCCGGCGCATCGCTGGCGGCACGGTCGCCAGCCTGCTTGCGGCTGCCGCGCACGGGCGCGGCTGGCAGCAGCGGCTTTTCGTCCGACAGCATCGGCAGCGTGTCGACGTGGCCAATCACGCCGTCCAGGCGCAGCGCCACGCCGGCCAGGTCGAGCGCCGGCATCGCGCGCAGGCGCTCGATGTCGGCGCCGATCGCACGGCGGATGTTCAAGAACTGCGGCTTGTCCGAGCGCGACAGCGAGCGGTCGGCGTTCTGCAGCGCGATCAGGGCGCCCTCCACGTTTCCGGCCAGCTGCAGTTGCTGGCTGGCGGTGGTCAGCACCTGTTCGATCTCGGTCAGCGCCCACTCGTCGCGGTTCTTCGACAAATCCTGGTAGAGCTGTTCGAGGGCCAGCGTCTGGGTCTGCGCTTCGCTCTGCCGGCTTTCCAGCACCCCAACCTTGATCTGCAGTTCCTTGGCGGTGTCGGCGACATCGCGCGCCAGCGCCGCGGTCGAGGCGTTCACGGCATTACCCTTCTGCAGGCTCTGTGCCATGTCGCGGCGCAATGAATTGATGCGGCTGTGCGAGCTCCAGGCCTGCAGCGCGAGCAGCACCGTGAGGATGGCGACCGCGAGCGGCAAGGGGCGCTGCATGGTCTGCAGCAGGCCCGGGCCGGGTGCCGGGCGCGGCGGCGCCTGCTGCTCGACAACGCTGGCAGGAGGAAGCGGTTCTGGAGTATTAGGCAATTCGTTCATTCTAGTGATTGTACCCCGGCAAAAGGGCGGAAACTATACGTGCGTCGCCAGACCCGGTCAGCGTGACTTGCTGGCAGCCCAGCGCGCGGGCCGTTTCGGCAATCCGCGCATGCGGAACCACCAGGTGCTGCTGCTGCAGGCGGGTCAATCCGGTGCCTGGATCGAGCTCGCGCACCAGCGCGGCGAGCCCGCGCAAGGCTTCGGAACTCGTGATTATCCAGTCGTTCGGCGCGGCCAGCAAGGCCGACAACTGGCGCGCCAGCGCAGCGTCGAGCAGCGGCAGGCTGCGCCGGTAGGCCGCGACGGTAGCGACCTCGGCCCCGGCCGCGCGCAAGGTGTCGGCCATCAGCTCGCGCCCGCTCTCTCCGCGCACGATCAGCACCCGGCGCCCGCTGAACCGGGTCAGGTCGAGGCTGGCAAGCAGGTGTTCCGAGTCGGCCTGGGCCGGATCTGGCGGGCAATAAATCGTGACCCGGTCAGCGGCCACGCCATGGCGCGCCAGTGCCGCGCGACTGCCTTCGCCGACCACGCCGATCGGCACCGCCGCCGGCCACCCGGCCAGGTGGGCGAACGCCGCATCGATCGCGTTGGGCGACACGAAAGCGACCAGGGCATAGTCTGCCAGGTGCGCCAGCGCGGCGCGCAGCGCGCTCTGGTCGGGCAGCGGCGCGATCTCGAGCAGCGGCAGCACGACCGGCGTGCGACCGATGCCGGTCACGGCCTGCGCCAGCGCGGCGGCCTGGGCGCGCGGCCGCGTGATCACGACCAGCCGTTCAGGCATCCTGCGAGGTGTCGGCGTCGGCCGACTGCTTGCACGCTTCCAGGATCGCGTGCGCATCCTGGTCGGCCAGCAGGATCGACACCTGTTCGCCGAGGAACTCCGGATGCTCCCACGAGCCGGCCACCTCGGCGCGGGCAACGCGCAGGCCGTCCGGGGTCGCCACCATGGCGCGCAGGCGCATGGTACTGCCCGCAACCGTGGCAAACGCCGCCAGCGGAATCTGGCAGCTGCCGCCGAATATCTTCGATACCTTGCGCTCGGCCGCGACCGCGCGTGCGGTTGCGTCGTGGTTCAGCGGCGCCAGCAGCGCGCGCAGGTCGACCCCGTCGCTGCGCGCGGCGCCCAGGATCTCGATCGCCATCGCCCCCTGCCCGGCCGCCGGCAGGCTCTCTTCGGGCTCCAGCACTGCGCGGATACGCCCGGGCAGGCCGAGGCGCTTCAATCCGGCCGCGGCCAGGATGATGGCCGCATATTCGCCGCGGTCGAGCTTGCCTAGGCGGGTGTCGAGGTTGCCGCGCAGCGGCTTGATGACCAGGTGCGGGTAGCGCGCCGCAACCAGCGACTGGCGGCGCAGGCTGCTGGTGCCGACGATGGCGCCCGGCGGCAGCTCGCCCAGGCTGGCATAGTCGTTCGAGACGAAGGCATCGCGCGGGTCTTCGCGCTCGAGCACGGCGCCCAGCTCGAAGCCTTCCGGCAGCTCCATCGGCACGTCCTTGAGCGAATGCACGGCCAGGTCGGCGCGCCCCTCGGCCATTGCCACCTCGAGCTCCTTGACGAACAGGCCCTTGCCGCCGACCTTGGATAGCGTACGGTCCAGGATCTGGTCGCCGCGTGTCGTCATGCCGAGAATCTCGACGTGACACTGCGGATATAATTCGACGAGGCGGGCCTGCACATGCTCGGCCTGCCACATGGCCAAGCGGCTCTCGCGGGATGCGATAATAAGCTTTTGAGGCGTCAGCTTCGCGGGCGCCTGCTGCGCCGTTTCAGTTGCATTCAACACGGATTCTTTCACTGTCATCGGGCCCACCAGGACGATGCCGGTTCCTGGCCCTTGCTTGAGATCATAAATTTTAGCATGGGCCCCTCTTGCAGACGATGGCCAACCGCCATGGCACAATCAATTTATAGATGGTCGATATGGATAACCCTGCTGCATCAGTCAACCCCGGTTCCCCTCCCCCTGCCGCCGACGACAAGGACGCGCCACTAAAAGAAGACATCCGCCTGCTCGGGCGCCTGCTCGGCGACGTGCTGCGGGCCCAGGAAGGCGAGGCCGTGTTCGAGGTGGTCGAAACCATCCGCCAGACCGCAGTGCGCTTTCGCCGCCACGACGATCCCGCGGCCGGCAAGGAACTCACCACCTTGCTGCACCAGCTCACGCGCGACGAGACCATCTCGGTGGTGCGCGCGTTTTCGTATTTTTCGCACCTGGCCAACATCGCCGAGGACCAGCACCACATCCGCCGCCGCCGCGCCCACATGCTCAAGGGCTCCGGCGCCCAGCAGGGCAGCGTCGGCTTCGCGGTCGGCAAACTGGTGGAGGCCGGCGTGCCGCAAGATCAGGTCGAAGGCTTCTTCAGGGACGCCCTGATCTCGCCGGTACTCACGGCCCACCCGACCGAAGTCCAGCGCAAGAGCATCCTCGACGCCGAGCACGACATCGCGCGCCTGCTGGCCGAACGCGACCGCGACCTGACGCCCAGGGAAATGCAGCGCAATGGGCAGTTGCTGCACGCGCGCATCGCCACGCTGTGGCAAACCCGCATGCTGCGCTACTCCAAGCTGACCGTGGCCGACGAGATCGACAACGCCCTGTCCTACTACCGCATTACGTTCCTGCGCGAAGTACCGGCGCTGTACGACGACATCGAAGCCGAGATTGCGAACCGCTATGCCGGCGCGCAAGGCGGCACCCCCACGCAGATCGGCGACGCGCTCTACCTGCAGATGGGCAGCTGGATCGGTGGCGACCGCGACGGCAATCCGAACGTCAATGCCGATACCATGTGCCACGCGATGGTGCGCCAGTCCACCACCATCCTCGATTTCTACCTCGAAGAAGTGCACGCGCTCGGCGCCGAACTGTCCAGTTCCACCTTGATCGTCGACGTCACGCCGGCGATGCAGGCGCTGGCCGACGCCTCGACCGACGCTTCGCCCCACCGCAGCGATGAGCCCTACCGCCGCGCCCTGATCGGCATCTATGCGCGCCTGGCCGCCACCGCGCGCGAGCTCGGGGTCGACCACATCCTGCGCAAGGAAGTCGGACATGCACCGCCCTACCTCGATGCCGGCCTGTTCGCGGCCGACCTCGAGGTGCTGGCCGATTCGCTGCGCAGCAACCATGGCGCCGTGCTGGTCGAGCCGCGCCTGGCCGGCCTGAAACGCGCCGCGCGCATCTTCGGCTTCCACCTGGCCTCGCTCGACATGCGCCAGAGCTCGGACGTGCACGAACGCGTGCTGTCCGAATTGTTCGCGCGCGCCGGCGGCACCGACGACTACGCGGGCCTGCCCGAGGCAGACAAGGTCGCGCTGCTGCTGGCCGAACTGGCCCAGCCGCGCCCCCTGTATTCGCCCTACGAGCGCTATTCGGAAGAGACCAATTCCGAGCTGGCGATCCTGCGCACCGCGCGCGAGATCCGCCTGCGCTACGGCAGCCGCGCGATTCGCAATTACATCATCTCGCACACCGAGACCGTGTCCGACCTGCTCGAAGTGCTGCTGCTGCAAAAAGAGACCGGCCTGCTGCGCCCGTCCAGCCAGGGCGCGGGCAGCGAGGTGATGGTGATCCCGCTGTTCGAGACCATCCCCGATTTGCAGCGCGCGGCCGGCATCATGGACGAGTGGATGTCGCTGCCGCTGGTCGAGGCCGTGATCGAGAAACAGGGCCGCCTGCAGGAAGTCATGCTCGGCTATTCGGACTCGAACAAGGATGGTGGTTTCCTGACCTCGAACTGGGAGCTGTACCAGGCCGAGCTCAAGCTGGTCGATGTGTTCGCCGCCAGGAAGGTCAAGCTGCGCCTGTTCCATGGCCGCGGTGGCACGGTCGGACGCGGCGGCGGCCCCAGCTACGACGCGATCCGCGCCCAGCCGCCGGGCACCGTCAATGGCCAGATCCGCCTGACCGAACAGGGCGAGATCATCGCCTCGAAGTTCTCGAACGCCGAAATCGGCCGGCGCAACCTGGAGCTGCTGGTGGCCGCGACGCTCGAAGCGAGCCTGAGCCCGCGCGCCGCGGACGACGCCACCACGGCGCGCCTGGCGCAGTTCGAAGCCGTGATGGCCGAACTGTCGGCACGCGCCTACCGCGCCTACCGCAACCTGGTCTACGAGACCCCGGGCTTTACCGATTACTTCTTCGAAGCGACCCCGATTGCCGAGATTGCCGAGCTGAACCTCGGTTCGCGCCCGGCCTCGCGCAAGTCGACCCGCCGCATCGAAGACCTGCGCGCCATCCCCTGGGGCTTTTCCTGGGGCCAGTGCCGCCTGCTGCTGCCGGGCTGGTATGGCTTCGGCGCCGCGGTCAAAGGCTGGCTGGCCGACGGCGACCATGCCGAGCGCCTGGCGCAGCTGCAAACCATGCACAAGCAATGGCCGTTCTTCGCGACCCTGCTGTCGAACATGGACATGGTGCTGGCCAAGACCGACCTGGCGATCGCTTCGCGCTATGCCGAACTGGTGGCGGACGTGGAACTGCGCGAGCGGATCTTCACCCGCATCACGGCCGAGCATGGCGAGACGCTGCGCTGCCTGGAGTCGATCACCGGCAGCAGCGAGCGCTTGAGCGGCAACCCGCTGCTGGCACGCTCGATCCAGAACCGCTTTGCCTACCTCGATCCGCTCAATCACCTGCAGGTCGAGCTGATCCACCGGCGCCGCCTGCTGGGCGACAACCAGGACCCACGGGTGCACCGGGGGATACACCTGTCGATCAACGGGGTCGCGGCGGGATTGAGAAATACGGGTTAGCGAGCGCCAAGAAAAAACCCCAAAAGTTGGTCTCCAACTTTTGGGGTTCAGTCCAGATCGGCGTTTTTTGCCAACTGGCAAAATTATTAATGGTTGTGCAGGAAAGTCTTCAGCTTGTCCGAACGCGATGGCTGGCGCAGCTTGCTCATGGCCTTGGCTTCGATCTGGCGAATACGCTCGCGCGTGACGTCGAACTGCTTGCCGACTTCTTCCAGCGTGTGGTCGTTCGACATCTCGACGCCGTAGCGCATGCGCAGTACCTTGGCTTCGCGCGGGGTCAGCGAATCGAGCACTTCCTTGATCACGTTGCGCATCGAGGCGTGCAGCGCGGCGTCCAGCGGTGCCAGGGTGGTGTTGTCTTCGATAAAGTCGCCCAGCTGCGAATCGCCATCCTCGCCCATCGGCGTTTCCATGGAAATCGGCTCTTTTGCGATCTTCATGATCTCGCGAACCTTGTTCTCTGGCATTTCCATCTTCAGGGCCAGGGTCGGCAAGTCCGGCTCGCTGCCAGTTTCCTGCATGATCTGGCGCGAGATACGGTTCATCTTGTTGATGGTCTCGATCATGTGCACCGGCACGCGGATGGTGCGCGCCATGTCGGCGATCGAACGCGTGATCGCCTGGCGGATCCACCAGGTGGCATACGTCGAGAACTTGTAGCCGCGGCGGTATTCGAACTTGTCGACCGCCTTGAGCAGGCCGATATTGCCTTCTTGAATCAGGTCGAGGAATTGCAGGCCGCGGTTGATGTATTTCTTCGCGATCGAGATCACCAGGCGCAGGTTGGCCACGGTCATTTCACGCTTGGCCTGGCGTGCGCGCTTTTCGCCCGCAGCCATCTGCTTGTTGATCTTGCGCAGGTCGGCCAGCGGCAGCGCGACGCGCGCCTGCAGGTCGATCATGCGCTGCTGCAATTCCTTGATTGCCGGCAGGTTACGGCTCAGCACGGCGCTATAGGCATAGGCGCAGTCGACTTCGCGGTCGCCCCATTCCAGGTCGGTTTCATTGCCCGGGAAGACCTTGATGAAGTGAGCGCGCGGCATGCCGCAGCGGTTCACGCAGATGTCCAGCACCGCGCGTTCGATCGAGCGCACCTCGTCCATCTGGTGGCGCAGCGTGTCGCACAGCTTTTCCACGATCTTGGCCGTGAACCGGATGCCCAGCAGCTCGCTCGAGATGATGGCCTGCGCTTCTTCGTATTCGCTCGATCCGTAGCCCACTGTTTTAAAGGCATGGCCCATGCGGTCGAACTGCTTCTCGATCAGCGCGAACTTTTCCAGCGCGCTCTTGCGCAGCTGGACCAGCTGCTCGGTCGAATAGCCGGCCGCGCCGCCGCCGACGGCGCCGTCTTCTTCCTCTTCTTCGACTTCTTCTTCTTCCTCTTCTTCGTCGTCGCCGTTACGCACCGCAGGGCTGGCCGGGGCCGGCGCCGGTGCGGCTGCCGTGTACTGGTCGACGAAGCCATCCACCACGTCGTCGATCTTCATGTCGTCGGCGGCAATCTTGTGCGACAGCGCGATGATTTCCGAGATCGTGGTCGGGCACGCCGAAATAGCCTGCACCATGTCTTTGAGGCCATCTTCGATGCGCTTGGCAATTTCGATCTCGCCTTCGCGGGTCAGCAGCGAGACCGCGCCCATTTCACGCATGTACATGCGCACCGGGTCGGTAGTCCGGCCAAAGTCCGAGTCGACGGTCGACAGCGCGGTGGCGGCAGCGGCTTCGACTTCGTCTTCGCTGGTCGCGGTCGGCACGTTGTCCGACAGCAGCATCATTTCGGCTTCCGGGGCGCGCTCGTAGATCGCGATGCCCATGTCGTTGAAGGTCGCGATGATGCCTTCGATCGCTTCCGGATCGACGATGTTTTCCGGCAGCTGATCGTTGATCTGGGCGTGGGTCAGGTAGCCGCGCTCCTTGCCCATGTTGATCAGGTTTTTCAGTTGCGTGCGGCGCTTTTCCAGCTCCGCTTCCGAGAAACCGGCAACGACAGCGTTCGGCAAGCCCTTGGCGCGGCGCTCGCGCAGCTTGGACGCGGCCTTCAGTTCGGAACGCTCGATCGTGTTCAGTGCAGCGACTTCGTCGTTTTCCGGCACGAATTCGCTCGGCTTGCGGCCGCGGCGACCAGGAACCTTGACCTGTGGCAGCAAGTAGCCGGTCGTGTCGATGGCGGCCAGCTTGGCCGCGTCGGTGGTCGAGCTCACGGTTCCGACGGCCGACACCGGCACGGCGGCCACCGGCGCGTCGGTACGGCGGCGGGTGCGCACGACTTTCGGTGCGGCATCAACAGCATCGGCTACCGGGTCGGCTTGCGCGGCGGGCGCGGCCTGAGGCTGCGCCGCCTCGGCGTGCGAGGCATGGGTCGCATCCTTGAGCACGGCCAGCTTCGAGGCGCGCTTGCGCACGATGACCGGCGCGGCCGCCGGCGCCGGCGCCGGCTGGACGTCTTCGCCCGCAGTCGCCGCCGTATCGGTGGCCGTCTCGTTCAGCGCCGGCGCGCACGCCGCGTCCACCGACATCGCATCGGCCTCGATTGCAATGTCGGCGGCCGGCACCTCGTCGGCGACCGGCACGGCCTTGACCGAGGCCAGGCGCGAGCGGGTCTTAACCACCGTTACCTTGGCCGCCGCTTCCGTCTCGAGGAAGTAGGAGGTCGCGGTTTTTGGCACTGCCAGCTGCGCCGTTGCCTTGGCGGGCGCTTTTTTGGCGGTCAGTGTCAGTGTCTTGGCGGTGTTTTTCATAGTAAAACTCTCTCCAGTCGCGGCGATGGGCGCCTGCGAAGTCAATAATCCAGCGGGACCCGCGCACGGGTCAGGTTCGGGGAACGGAAGTGGCCCTAACTGAGGGCGGACAGGCCGGTTTCAAGACCGCATTGACTGCAGCCGGCGTCATTCATCGGGGCGCGGCAGCGGGCAGGCAGGCAATCAGCAGGCGTTGAAATCACGGTTTGTATGTCGACACGAAAAAAAGCCCGTCGGCTCAAACGGGCTTGCTTCTATAGTTCAGTGAACATAGAGGGAAGCGAGATTATGCCGTATTGCAAGAATTGGTGATAATTGATAGTTCCCATGAGGGATATCACCGCGTTGAATATGACACCAGATTTCGACTTCCCGGCAGGTATGCGACAGCGCAAGCCGCGCGCAAGGCAAGAGGCGGATGATACACGATTTCGCGCACGCACGCCGCCCCGATGTGGTTATGACCGCAAGATTCATGGAAGAAGTACAATACGGCCGCGCTGGCGTCCGGGCGCCGTGCTATCCTTCGCATTCCTGTTCTTACCATGAAGTCAATGAATACCATTACCGCTGCAGAGTCCGTCGACACCAACGCCCCCGCCACCCCTGACGTGCCTGCCGAGGCCACCTTGCCATCCGCTGCTCCGGCAGAGGCGGCCCCGGCCGACGCAACGGCAGACGCCGCACCCGCGGCCGGCGCGGATTCCACTGACGCTGCTGCTGCCGCTGCTGCTACTGCTGCTGCTGCCCCGGCCACGGCAACAGCGCAGCCGACCTCGGCACGTGCCCTGCTCAAGCAACTGCAGCAAGAGTTCGTCGCCTTCCGCGACTGCCTGCCGCTGGCCATCGGCATCGACAAGCAGCTGCTGGCGCGCATGCCCGGCCTGGACCGCAAGATCATGCGGGCCGCACTGGGCATCCACACCGGCTCGATGCGCTATCTGCGCGCGATGGAAAAAGCCAAGGTACGGCACGACCTGGACGGCGCCGCGGGTGCCGAGGTGACCGATACCCACCGCCTGCATGCCAAGGAGCTGTTGCAGCAGCGCTTCAAGAAAGAAGCCGAGCGCAAGAAGGCCGAGCGCGACGCGCTGGCCAGCGCGGCCGCCGAAGAAGCAGCGAACCGCCAGCGCCAGGAAAAGCTCAAAGCCCTTGCTTCCAAGTTCTCCAAGAACTGAGCCGGCGCCAGTGAGCGCCGATCCGGAGCTGCTGCCGCCTTACGACGGCATCCGGCTGGCGGACGTGCGCCTGGTGCGCACCGAGCTCGACGCCGCCGCCGCCCTGGCGGCGCTGTCGCAGGCCGACGTGATCGGCTTCGACACCGAATCCAAGCCGACCTTTGCCAAGGGCGAGGTCTCGACCGGCCCGCACCTGGTGCAGCTCGCAACCGACCAACTGGCCTACCTGTTCCAGATCGGCAACGCCGCCAGTGCGCAGACCGCGCTGACCGTGCTCAAGCCGGTGCTGGAATCGGAAACCATCCTGAAAGTGGGTTTCGGCCTGGGCGACGACCTCAAGCGGCTGCGCGCCAAGCTCGGCGTCGAGACGCACAATGTGCTCGACCTGTCGACCGCCCTGCGCCGCCGCGGCGAACGCAATACGCTCGGAGCCAAGACCGCGGTCGCGCGCTTCTTCGGCCAGAAGCTGCAGAAGTCGCGCCGCATCACCACCACCAACTGGGCCCTGCCGCAGCTGAGCGACAAGCAGGTGCTGTACGCGGCGGACGATGCGCACGTGGCGCTGCGCATCTACCGCTTCTGGAAGGCTGGCCCGGCGCAATAGCACCGGCGAGCAGCATCGCAGCGTCTTGCCCGATGTCTCCCCTCACTCCGGGGCAGGCTTGCTCACCACGAAATACGCCTCCGGATTGAGCACCGTTCCCAGCCACGGGAACGGACTGGCACTGGCCGTCACCAGCACGAATTTCTCGGCCAGGGCCGAGCGAAACCCGCGATGGTCAAATCCCAGGTGCTCATGATGCACCTGCACGTCCGGTGGCAAGAGTCCGAGCGGTCGCTCCTTCGGCGGTATGCCCAGCGCCGCCAGCAGCACGTTCTTCGGGCGCGCGTCGAACGCGCCATAACGGCGGCTCATACGGAACATGCCCTTGTACAGGGCCGGCAGGCCGACTTCGACCGGCACGCCGAAGACCGCGTGCGCATCGGCCTTGAGCAGCGCATCGACTTCGCCCAGCGACTGCACGCGCATGGATAGCGGAATATGCTCGAACACCTCGAGGCAGAACAGCAGGTCGGCGCACCCTTTCGGCAGCGCCTCGAACGAGGCGTAGAACGCGATCCGGGGCAGCCCGGCCAGCTCGCGCCGGGCTTCTTCGAGCAGGTCCGAGCACGGCTCGTAGCAGATGATGGTGGCGTTCGGATAGGCATGGACCAGGTCCTTGCACAATTCTCCGCTGCCGGCGCCGAAATCGAGCACGCAGCCCACCGACTCGCGCGCCTTCCGGGGCAAGCCGAGGGCACTGCGCAGCCGCTGACGCTGCAGCCAGCGCTTGATGGGATTCTTGTCCCCGAATACACCTTCCGTGTAGCTCACATCCACCCTCGCACCCATGCCGCGCCCGATTGGCCCAGAGGGGGGCGATTATAGCAAGGGGCGGACCGCGCCAGCGTGATCCGCGTTATCATTCCGGCATCCCAGCTTTTCGGTGACCCCATGAGTCCTGCGCGCCTGCTCGCCGCTGCCATCGCTTCGAGCCTCTTCCTTGCTGCCTTGGCAGTCCACGCCGCACCCTTGCAAGCGGTGCCGGACACGCTGGCCCAGCGCCTGCTCGCCTGCACTTCTTGCCATGCGCGCGTCGATGCCCGCGGCGACCCGGTGAACGACGCGTATTTCCCGCGCATTGCCGGCAAGCCGGCCGGCTACCTGTACCACCAGCTGCTGAACTTTCGCGAAGGCCGGCGCCAGTATCCGCTCATGACCTATCTGGTGGAGCACCTGCCCGATGCCTACCTGCGCGAGATCGCCGCTCACTTCGCGGCCCAGGCGCCAGGTGCGCATCCTGCCGCCGCGCCCGAGGTAACGCCGCAAGCGCTCGAGCGCGGCCGCCAGCTGGTGTTCGAGGGCGACGCGGCGCGCAAGCTGCCGGCCTGCGCCGCCTGCCACGGCGCACGCCTGCTCGGTGTCGAACCGGCGATCCCCGGCCTGCTCGGCCTGCCGCGCGACTACCTCAACGCGCAATTCGGCGCCTGGCGCAACCAGGCGCGCCGCGCCCACGCACCCGACTGCATGGCCGCCATCACCGCACGCCTCTCGTTTGAAGACGTCGCCGCCATCTCAGGCTGGCTCGCCGCCCAGCCGGTGCCGGCCGATCCGCGCCCGGCCGCGTCGATTGCGCGCCCGCTACCGCTCGCCTGCGGCAGCGCCCTGGGGGCGCCATGAGCAAGCGCCTTGCCTGGTTCGCCCTAGCCGCCGGCACGGCCGCTGCGCTGGCTGCGGTAGCGCTCGCCTGGCCGCGTGCCGAAATGATTCCTTCGGCCTCGCCCGCCGCCTGGGCCGCCACCCCCGAGAACATCGCGCGCGGGGCCTATCTGGCGCGGGCGGGCAATTGCGTAGCCTGCCACACTGCGCGCGGTGGCGCCGAATACGCGGGCGGACGCGCGCTCGACACGCCCTTCGGCCGCCTGTACGGCCCCAACCTCACGCCGGACCGCGCCACCGGCATCGGACACTGGAGCGCCGACGACTTCTGGAACGCCCTGCACAACGGTAGATCGCGCGACGCCCGCCTGCTCTATCCGGCCTTCCCGTACACCAACACCACCCTGGTCTCGCGCCCGGATTCGGATGCGCTGTTCGCCTATTTCCGCAGTCTGCCCGCCACGCACCGGTCGAACCAGCCGCACGAGCTGGCCTTTCCGTACAACCAGCAGGCCCTGCTCGCGCTCTGGCGCCTGCTTTACTTCAAGCCGGGGACCTTTACGCCCGACCCTCGGCGCGGCGCCGAATGGAATCGCGGCGCCTACCTGGTCGAGGGACTGGGCCACTGCAGCGCTTGCCACAGCCCCCGCAACCGGCTGGGCGCCAGCGGCGACACACTGGCCGGCGGCCTGATGCCAACCAGCGGCTGGTATGCGCCGCCCCTAGGCGCCGGCGCGCGAGCCGGTCTGGGCAATTGGGACAAGGAACACATCGTGGCGTTGTTGCAGACTGGCGTGTCGGCGCGCGGCACAGCCAGCGGTCCAATGGCCGAGGTGGTGGCGCGCAGTCTGCAGCACCTGACCACGAGCGACGTCGGCGCAATGGCGACCTATCTCAAGTCGCTACCGGCCAGCCCGGCGCCTGCGCAGGACAGCCCCGCGCGCCCGGGCGAGCAGTTGCTGGCCGAAGGCAAGCGCCTGTACGGCAGCTATTGCGTGGACTGCCACGGCGCCCAGGGCAAGGGCAAGCCGCCCGCCTATCCGCCGCTGGCAGGCAACCACGCGGTAACGCTCACGCCGGCGGTGAATGCGATCCGGATCGTGCTCAATGGCGGCTTCCCGCCGGGGACAAAGGGCAATCCGCGGCCCTACGGCATGCCGCCGTTCGGCCATGAACTGAACGACGCGCAGGTGGCGGCGGTGCTGAGTTATGTGCGGGCCAGCTGGGGCAATGCAGGGGCGCCGGTGCCAGTGCCCGAGGTGAATCGGTATCGGAGCGTGCCGCTCGATTAGCGGCGCCTACACCATGTCCGCAAAGCCCACCCGGTCGGTGGTGGCATTGCGCGCATCTTCCACCCGTACCTTGTGCCCTGCCAGCAGCAGTTCGAGCGCGGCATTCATCGTGTGGCAGCCGGGATCTGCTCCGGCGTTCATGTGGGCGCGGATGCCGCCCACGTCGCCGCTTTCCAGCATGCGAACGATGGCCGGGCTCGGGCTCAGGCATTCGGTGGCGAGGTAGTAGCGGTTGCCTTCGCGCGAGGGCAGCAGCGCCTGGCACAGTACGCCGCGCAGCGCGTGCGCCAGGGCCTGGGCCTGAGCGCCGGAATTGCCCAGCAGGCGCAGCATTTTTTGCAGGCCGAGTTCGGTGGAACGCGCGTGCAGGGTGGCCAGCACCAGCGGACCGGATTCGGCCAGCGCCAGCGCTTCCTGGGCGGTTTCGGCGTCGCGGATCTCGCCGATCACGATCACGTCCGGGCGCTCGCGCAGCGCGTCGAGCGCGCCCAGGTAATAACTTTCGACGTCGCCGTCGACGCCCACTTCGCGCTGGGTGATGATGCATTTGCGCTGAGGGATGAGCGTCTCGACCGGGTCTTCGATGGTGATGATGTGGCCCGAGCGCTGCTTGTTGATCTCGTCGATCAGCGAGGCGATCGTGGTCGACTTGCCCTGGCAGGTGTCGCCGATGATCAGCACCAGGCCGCTGTTGAGGCGCGCAAATTCCTGCTCGTGCGGCCACAGGCCCAGCTCCGCCAGCGCCAGCGGCTCTTTCGGAAAGCGGCGGATCACGCAGCCCAAACGCTTCTTGCCCTGGAAGCTGAAGCAGTTGGCGCGGATGCGCGCCGTGTGCAGGTCGATCGAACGGTCGAACGCCCGCGCCCCGATGCGCTCGTTCCAGTTCGGCTCGATGACGTCGAAGAATTCTTCCAGCTCTTCACGGGTGATCGGCGAATCGGTGACCGCCACCAGGCCCTTGGGCTGGCGCAGCATCAGCGGGCTGTTCTGGTGAATGATGATGTCCGAGAACACCAGGCGCGAATTAAGCAGGTGCAGGATCTGCTCGACCAGGGTGCCGAATACCGGATGGTCTTCGTTCTCGACATAGGTCAGGGTGGGGATTTGCGAGGACTGGTGATGTTCCATCTGGGCCGGCACATAAGAGAAGGTTGACTGGTGCCGGATATTATAGAACCATGCCTCGCCGAAAGATTGCAAAAGTGAAATTAAAATTTCAACGGCGGGTCAGCGTGTGAAACTCGCAACGATGCGCTCGCCAAACAGGGTGATCGCCACCCCGAGCACCACGACCACAACGCCGATGATGCGCGCCGGCGACACCTTGCGCGCCGCCATCTGAACCAGGCCGAAGTGATCGATCGCCATCGACGTCAACAGCTGGCCGGCGATCACCAGCACGATCAGGCTCAGCAGACCGATACGGGGCGCCAGGAAGACCGTGCCGAACACAAACGCCGCCCCCAGGAAACCACCAGCAAATTTCCACAGCGGCTGACCGGCCAGTGCCGCGACAGTGGGCCCGAGGCCGCCGCGCGCCAGCGCCACGCCCGCCAGCACCACCGTGCCGCAGGCAAACGACACCAGCGCGGCGACCACTGAATTGGCGCCGATCGACGCGGCCAGCTGGGTGTTGACGGCTGCCTGCACCGACATGGCCACGCCGACACCAAAGGCCAACAGAAAAAGAATCAGGTTCATGCTTGCTCCGCCCGGCATTACAGGGCCAAAAAGCGCACGATTCTAGTGCAATCGAGCCGTTCGGGATAGCTACGCACGTTACCAACGGTGCGACAGCCTGTCGCGCCGAGCCGCATTCTGGGGCCTTGACCCTGCGATTGGTCGCATTCGCCATGCACCGGGCCCATCAATTGCCCAGGATGCCAGCATCGACAACGCCTTTTGAGGAGCCAGCATGAACAAGACCACCTTTCCCGCCACCGGCCTGAGCGGCCGGCTGATCGCCGGCGCTCTGGCGGCGACCCTCGCCTGCGCCAGTGCCCCGGGCGTTGCCGCCGGCGGTTGGCCGTGGAGCGGCGAACAGGTGCAAGGCAGCGGCGCCATCAAGCGCCAGGTGCGCCAGGTCGCGCATTTCAACGGCCTGGCCCTGGAGCTACCGGCCAAGCTCGAGCTGCGCCTGGGAGAAACCGAATCGGTCACCATCGAGACCGATGGCAACCTGCTGCCACTGGTCGAGACCGTGGTCGAGAATGGCACCCTCAAGATCCGTCCGTCCAGGCGCAACCTGAACCTGAAGACGAAACACCTCAAGATCGTGGTGCAGGCGCGCCAGATCGAACGGCTGGCGGTGGGCGGCTCTGGCACGGTCGATGCCGCCGTGCTGCGCGCGCCGCGCCTGAACATCGACCTGGGTGGCTCGGGCACGATCAATATCGGAAAGCTCGACAGCGAATCGGTGGCGCTCAGCCTGGGCGGCAGTGGCAACTTTGGCGCTGCCAGCGGCAATGCGCGCAAGCTGTCGATATCGATCGGCGGCTCCGGCACGGTGGACATGGGCCGGGTCGAGTCAGACCGCGCCAGCATCAGCGTGGCCGGGTCCGGCGAAGTCACCGTGTGGGCGCTGCAAGAGCTGAGCATGAACATCGCCGGCTCGGGCGACGTCAATTATTACGGCGACCCGCGCGTGAGCAAGTCGATCGTGGGATCGGGGAATGTGACCAGGATCGCGGCTGCCCCAAGATAAGCACTGCCGCGCCGGGCGCCATGCCCGGCCGGCCTGCTGGCAGCGTTATTCAGTGCCCCGCATGGGCGCTGTGCGTCAGCGGCTTTACCGGCACCGACACCTTGACGTCCTGGCGCTTGCCGGCGCCGTCTTGCACGGTCAGTGTCAGCGCGACGGTCTCGCCGTCTTTTACCTGGCGTCTCAGGTCCATCAGCATGATGTGGTAGCCGCCGCTGGCGAGGTTGACCGGCTTGCCGGCCGGGAGCTCGACCGCGTCGAGGCGGCGCATGCGCATGGTCTGGCCATCCATCGCCATCTCGTGCAGTTCGGCGCGGCCGGCCACTTCGGCCTGCACGGCGACCAAGCGGGCCGGCGTGGCCGACTGCAGGCGCATGAAGGCGCCGGTGACTTTCTGCTGCGGCACGGTGGCGCGGATCCAGGCATCGGACACCGTGACCTGGGCAAACGCGCAAGCGCAAAGCAGGTTACCAGCAAGCAGGGCAAGAAGCTGTCGGGTCATGTGCGGCACCATAAATGAGGGGAAGCGAGAATTATAGCCTTGGCGCGGGGGCCTACAGCGATCCGCGCAGGTATTCACGCTCGACCAGCACCGTATCGACGCCGTCGGTGAGCCAGATCTGGCTGTCCTGGATCGTGCACTGCAGCTGCATGTTGCGCTTGGCCATCTTCTCCAGCTGCGTGCTGGTCTCGCTCGGAATATTGATCACCGAGACGTTGCGGGCGCGATCGATCTTGTTGGCGATGCCCTTGAACCAGATGTCGCTGGTGGCACTATAGCTGAGCACCACCACCTTGCTTGAGCGCCCGGCCGCCTTCAGGATGCGTTTTTCGTCCGGCTGGCCGACTTCGATCCACAGGTCGATGGCGCCGGTCAGGTCCTTGAGCCACAGTGCCGGCTCTTCGACGTCGAACAGGTCCTTGGTAAAGGCCAGGGCCGGGTCGGCATACAGCGCATAGGCCAGCACGCGGATCATTACGCGCTCGTCGGTCTCGGACGGGTGGCGTGCGATGGTCAGCGTATGGTCGCCGTAGTAGTTGCGGTCCATGTCGGCAATCGACAGGTCGGCCTTGTAGATGGTTGCTTTGATAGCCATGATGCGTGCTCGGTAGCGTGGGAGTTCGGGTAGCTGGAACTGAGCCCGCTATTGTCGCACGCGCCGCACGCGGGCGCGGCGAAGACGGTATAGTCACGTTGCCAATACGATCAGGAGACCTGCATGCCCAACGCATTCCCGCCGAACCAGCAATTTCGCCTTGCCGCCCGCCCACTCGGCATGCCGCGCCCCGACGACTGGCTGTTCCACGAAGAAGCCGTGGCCGAGCCGGACGAGGGCGGGATCGTGGTCAAGGTGCTCTACCTGTCGCTCGATCCGGCCATGCGTGGCTGGATGAACGAAGGCAAATCGTATATCCGCCCGGTCGCAATCGGCGAAGTCATGCGCGCGGGCGGCCTGGGGATCGTCATCGCCTCGAAGTCGCCGCGCTTCGCGATCGGCGATTACGTGGTCGGCGGCACCGGCGTGCAGCGCTACTGGTCCGGGCCGGCCGACGACAAGACCGCGGCGTTCACCCGGATCGACCCGGCCCTGGCGCCGCCCACCGCCTGGCTCAATACCCTCGGCATGCCGGGCATGACCGCCTTCTTCGGCCTGCGCGAAGTCGGCCAGCCCAAGGCTGGCGAGACGGTGGTGGTCTCGGGCGCAGCCGGCGCGGTCGGCATGACCGTCGGCCAGGTGGCCAAGAAGATGGGGTGCCGCGTGGTCGGCATCGCCGGCGGCGAAGACAAATGCCGTTACGTGGTCGAGCAGCTCGGGTTCGATGCCTGCATCGACTACAAGGCCGGTCCGGTCCACGCCGGCCTGAAACAGCACTGCCCGAATGGCGTGGACGTCTATTTCGACAACGTCGGCGGCGACATCCTCGATGCGGTACTCACCCGTATCAACTTGAAGGCGCGCATCGTCATCTGCGGCGCGATCTCGCAATACAACGCCACCAGCCCGGTCAAGGGACCGGCCAACTACCTGTCGCTGCTGGTGAACCGGGCGCGCATGGAAGGCATGGTGGTGTTCGACTACGCGCCGCGCTATGCCGAAGGCGTGGCGACGCTGGCCGGCTGGATGCAAGAAGGTAGTATCAAGAGCATAGAAAACGTGACCGAAGGCTTCGAGCGCTTCCCCGAAGCCCTGTTGATGCTCTTCGAGGGCAAGAACTTGGGCAAACTAGTGCTGAAGCTAGCCGACGCTTGAGCATAGTGCGCCGAAATTCAAGGACTTTCGGCGCTCTTTTTGATTTATCGCATATGCAGTTCTGAAGCTCTAAACTTGCTTCTTCGGGGCGCGTCTATAACGCTCTGGCGCTGCGCGCCCACGTCCCGACGAGGAGATCATGTCCCCATTCCTATCCCCACCCCCCGCCCCCAGAACAGTCCCTGGCTAGGAGGCGCCATGCATCCCACCGACCTGCCCGAGCCGCCCGGCGGCATCCTTGCCCTGCTGCGCGCCGACCATGCGCGCCTGCGCGCCATGTTCCACGAATTCGCCATGCTCGACAGCGAAACCGACGCTGAGCGGCGCGAGTACCTGGTCGACGACCTGTGCGACGAACTCGCGCTGCACGCCCTGCTCGAAGAAGAGTTGTTCTACCCTGCCCTGCGCGCGCTGGTCGACGACCACCTGCTCGACAACGCAGCGCTGGAGCACGACAGCCTGCGCGAACTGATCCTCCAGCTCGAGACCTTGTTCCCGGACGACGACTTCTTCGAGGCCACCGTGGCCGTGCTGGCCGAAGAAGTAGCGCACCATGTCGCGGTCGAAGAGACCGTGCTGTTCCCGGCGCTGGCACGCGCCGGCATCGACCAGGCCGCGCTGGGCCAGCGCCTGCGCGCGCGCCGCATCGAACTCGAAACCGACCTTGCTGCGCAGCCGTCCGCGATCGACGGCAGCGAACCGCGCGGCCTGCTGCGCGGCGCCCCGGGCCTGCTGCGCGAGCGGCGTGCGCGGCCGCGCTAGAACGCTTGCCGAACCAAGGAACTAACGCCCCAGCCGTGCCTCTAAACGGCACGAGCGCATCCATAACAGCGCTCGCGGGTTCCCACTTCGACGGCACACAAGGCAGACAAGGAGAGCGACATGGCGACGAATAAAGACAGTGGCAAGGGCGCGGGCAGCCAGTCCGGCAACGCCCAGAAAACGGCAGCTGGCAGCGGCACGCCGGCCAAGCGCGGTTTCGCGGCAATGGACCAGAACCAGCAGCGCGAAATTGCCAGCAAGGGTGGACAGGCCGCGCACCAGAAAGGCACCGCCCACGAATTCGATTCCGAAGAAGCCCGCCGCGCCGGCCAGAAAGGCGGCGAAGCGGTTAGCCGCAACCGCGCCCACATGGCCGACATCGGCCGCAAGGGTGGCGAAAGCCGGCAATCGGCCCAGCGCGCCGCCTTGGCGGCCAAGAATGCCGGCAACCGCCAGGGCGGCAAGGAGAGTTGATCAAACCTGCGGTTGACACTTCCCTCCCAACCACGAACAGCTGCTGCAGGCTTAACGAACCTTCACTTCACGCGCAGTCCACCGCATGATGCATCCACACCACGGCGCGCAGCCCGGCGCCGTGGTACGGGGACTGGGGCGCCGGGCGCCGTGTTACATTGCGGCCCCTATGCACAAGCTTCCCTACCTCACCGCCTATCCCGAGTCCTTGCGCGCCCAGGTTGGCGCCCTGCTCGACGCCGGGCAACTCGGCGACGTGCTGCTACGACGCTACCCCGAGGCCCATGGCCTGCGCACCGACAAGGCGCTGTACACCTATGTCCAGGACCTGAAAGACAATTACCTGCGCCAGGCCGAACCGGTGGCCAAGGTCGCCTACGACAGCAAGCTCCACGTCGTGCAGCACGCGCTCGGGCTGCACACGGCGATCTCGCGGGTACAGGGCAGCCGCCTCAAGGCCAAGCACGAGATCCGGGTGGCCAGCGTGTTCCGCGATACCCCGCTGCCCTTCCTGCGCATGATCGCCGTGCACGAGCTGGCGCACCTGAAAGAAAAACAGCACGACAAGGCTTTCTATAAACTGTGCTGCTGGATGGAGCCGCAGTACCATCAGCTGGAGTTCGACTTGCGTCTCTACCTGACCTGGCTCGACCTGGGCGGAAAGCGGCTATGGGCCGCTGGCGCGGCTGACGTTGCCATCTAACAACGCAACTTGCCAAAACAATTCGTTGCTTTTGGTAAATATCTCGACTTTCAATGGGCTCTTCGGTAAAGTCTGTTTCTTCGTGCCCTCACCCGGTCGCGCAACTCACCGCACTTCACGGCCGCCCGGCCGTTACCAGAACACGATGACGTACCAAACCCACCATGCCTGCACCTTCGTGCCGGCCGTGCTGCGCAGCAGCGCGATCGCTTGGACCCTGTTAGCCGGTGCCAGCGCCCACGCGGGCGAGCTGCCGGCCTGGAAATTCTCCGGCTTCGGAACGCTCGGCGCGGTACATGCCAGCATCCGCAGTGCCGATTACACCTCGACCATCCTGCGCGCCACCGGCGCCGGCGCGAGTGATCGCTGGAGCCCGCACGTGGACAGCCGTCTCGGTGCCCAGCTCGACGTGTCGCAGGGCGACTGGTCCGGCGTGCTGCAGCTCGTGAGCGAGCAGAGCATCGAGGGCAGCTACCGGCCGCAGGTCGAATGGGCCAACATCAAATACCAGGTCACGCCCGACCTGGCGCTGCGCCTGGGGCGCATCGCCTTGCCGGTATTCCTGGCTGCGGACTACCGCAAGGTGGGCTACATCCTGCCTTGGGTACGCACCCCGGTCGAAGTCTATGGCGCCCTGCCGCTGTCGAGCAGCGACGGCATCGATGCCACCTGGCGCTGGAGCGCCGGGTCGCTGCGCAACGCCACCCAGTTCTTTTACGGCCACACCGATACCCGCGTCAACGATGGCAACCGCCTGCGCGCGACTGGCGTTGCCGGGTTCTCGCACAGCATCGAGCAGGGGCCGCTAAGCGCACGCGTGTCGGTCTTGCGCGCAAGGCTCACCACCGGTGTTGGCGCCGAATTATTCAATGCGCTGCGCGCCTTCGGACCGCGCGGCGTGTCCCTGGCCGAGCAATACGCGATCGAGAACAAGCGCGTGGCCATTGCCAGCGCCGGCATCAGCTACGATCCGGGACAGTGGTTCGCCACTGCCGAAATCGGGCGCACCCGCTCGCACTCCATCCTGGGCCAGACCACCTCGATGTACATCGGCGGCGGCTACCGCTTCGATGCGCTGACGCCCTACCTGGGGTATGCCAAGGTGCGCGCCAACAGCGCCACCAGCGACCCTGGCCTGCCGCTCGCCGCTTTACCGCCGCGGGTGCAGCCAATCGCCGCCATGGTCAATGCCGAGCTCAACGCCGGTCTGGCGACGATCCCGGTGCAAAGCACCGCCAGCGCCGGACTGCGCTGGGACCTGGCCGAGAACGCCGCGCTCAAGGCGCAGTACGACCAGGTAAGGCCGACCGGCGGCTCGCGCGGGACCCTGATCAACCGACAAGCCGATTTCCGCTCGGGGCAGACGGTCCATGTGGCCAGCGTCGCGCTCGACTTCGTTTTCTGAGACAGAGCATGGGCATTCATATTCATAGCATTCTTGCCGCCGCCATCGTGGCGCTGGCAGCCTCCGGTAACGCTTCGGCCGAACTGGTGGTGATCGTCTCGGCTCGCAGCGTAGCCCCTACGCTCTCGAGCGACCAGGTGGCCGCCATTTTCCTGGGCCAGGCGGGCAGCCTTCCCGACGGCGTCGAGGTAGCCGCGCTCGACCAGCGCATCGGTTCGAACGAACGCATCCAGTTCTACCAGCAGGTCACGGGCAAGACCCCGGCCCTGCTCAAGGCGCACTGGTCGAAGATGATCTTCACCGGCCGCGGCCAGCCGCCGCGCGAGGTGGCCGACAACGGCGCCGTGCGCCGCATGGTGGCCGACAACCCCGCGATGATCGGCTATATCGACCGCGCCGCGCTCGATGCCAGCGTGCGTCCGGTCCTGGTGTTGCGCTGATGCCATGGACACCCTGATCCGGCAAGCGAATGCTTCGCCAGCGCCGGCAACGCCGCCGCAGCGTGCGCGCCGCCGGAACCTTGCGCGCCTGCTCGGGCGTGGGCTGGAAACCCATATTGCGCTGCCGCTGTTTGCGCTGCTGCTGGTGTTGGCCTTGTGGCTCGCCACCTTCCATGTGATCCGCACCGAAGAGCGCGCCGTGCGCGAGGCCGCGCGCGAAGCCACCCGCGAACTGGTCGACACCTACGAAGCGCAGCTTGCGCGCAGCCTGAGCGCCATTGACCAGACCCTGCGCGTTGTCCAGTACGCCGTGGCCATGAACGGTGCCGACGCGGCCCTGGGCACGATGAGCGCCAAGGGCCTGTTGCCACCGGGGCTGGTCTTCCGGGTCGCCATCACCAACGACGCCGGACGCATCGTGGCCAGCAACCCGCCGGAGCACGCCGGCACCGACGCCTCGCGCGACTCCTGGTTCACCTTCCACCGCGACCATCGCGGCAATGCGCCCTACGTCAGCCAGGCCGTCGGCCAGCATGAGCCGCACGTGGTGTTCTCGCGCCGCATCAACCATGCCAACGGCCGCTTCGCCGGGGTGGCGACGGTAGCGGTCGATCCTGCTTTCTTCACCAGCTCCTACGAATATTCACGCCAGGGCCAGCGCGGCATGCTCGGCATGGCCGGCAGCGACGGCGTGGTGCGTGCGCTGCGCATTGGCGACACGGTCAGCTGGGGCCAGCGCATGGCCAGCGACGAACCCGACACCATCGTGCTCGCTGCCAGCGCGCCCGATGGCGAGCTGCGCTACCGCAGCATGCGCCCGCTCAGCGGCTTCCCGCTGGTGACCATGGTCGGCCTGTCCGAGTCGGAACAGATGGCGCCGTTCCGGCAGCAGCGCCGCACCTGGCTGCTGGCGGCCAGCGGCATCACCGCGCTGCTGGCGGTCGTGGTCCTCCTGGTCAGTGTGTGGTCGTGGCAACTGGCCAAGTCGCGCCGGCGCGAGCGGCTGGCGCAGGAAACCTATGCCGCCGCGTCCGAGGCCAGCCTGGATGCGTTCTTCGTACTGCGCACCGTGCCGGGCTTGGGCGGCAAGGCCGCCGACTTCGTCATCGAGACCACCAATTCCCGCGCCGAGGAACTCACCGGCTTGACCAAGCATCGCATGCAAGGCCTGTCGATGACCAGGCTGCTGCCAGCTCACCTTGGAGGCGGAATCTTCGAAGACCTGTCGGCCGTGGCAACCGATGGCACCGCGCGCGAGGCCGAATGGCTGGCGCAGCAGCCCCCGCCAAGACCGGACCGCTGGCTGCACCGCCAAATGGTGCCGGTTGAAGGCGGCGTGGTCGCCATCGTGCGCGACATCACCGAACGCAAGCTTACCGAGCAGCGCATCCGCCACCTGGCCCACCACGACGACCTGACCGGCCTGCCCAACCGCAGCCTGCTGCGCGACCGACTCGGCCAGGCCATCCGCGACGCGCAGCGCAAGGGTGGCAGCGTAGGCCTGGCCTTCATCGATCTCGACGGTTTCAAGCTGATCAACGATGGTCTTGGTCACAATGCCGGCGACGAACTGCTGAAAGTGGTCGGCGCGCGCATGGGCCGCTGCCTGCGCCGCAACGACACGCTGGCACGCTTTGGCGGCGACGAGTTCGTAATCCTGCTGCCCGACCTGTCGGGTGACCCGATGGCGATCACGCCGCTGCTGGAAAAGGTACGCCAGGCCGTCACCGAGCCGGTCGAGGTCGAAGGCCAGGAAGTACAGGTCAGCTGCAGCATGGGCGTGGTGCTCTATCCGCGCGACGGAGTCGATGCGAACACCTTGATGATGAATGCCGACGCAGCCATGTACCGCGCCAAGGAAAACAAGGACAGCTTCCAGTTCTATGCCAGCGAAATGAACGCCTGCGTCGAGGAAAAGCTGGTGCTGCTCGAAGGCCTGCGCAGCGCGCTCGATGCCTGCATCATCCACCGCGACCGTCCGCAAGATTGCCAGTTCCAGTTGCTGTACCAGCCCAAGGTCGACCTGCGCACCGGCGTGATATTCGGTGTCGAGGCGCTGATTCGATGGAACCACCCGGAACACGGCCTGATCTCGCCGCTGCGCTTCATCGGCCTGGCCGAGGAAAGCGGCTTGATCGTGCCGCTCGGCGAATGGGTTGTGCGCACAGCCTGCGCCCAGGCCATGGCCTGGCGCGCGGCTGGCCTGCCGCCCCTGGTGGTGTCGGTCAATGTGTCGGCCCGCCAGTTCGAAGAGAAACGCCTGGTCGAGCGCATCGCCGGCGCCCTGCGCGACACCGGCCTGCCGCCCGAGGCGCTCGAAGTCGAAGTCACCGAAAGCTCGATCATGCGCGACCTGGCACGCGCGGTGGAAAAGATGCGCGAGATCGAGGCAATGGGAGTGTCGCTGTCGATCGACGACTTCGGCACCGGCTACTCGAGCCTGTCGGCACTCAAGTCGTTCCCGATCAGCCGTCTGAAGATCGACAAGAGCTTCGTGTCCGACCTGGCCGACAACCTTGACGACCAGGCCATCGCGATGGCCGTGATCTCGCTTGGCCACAAGCTCAATTTGCGGGTGATCGCCGAAGGCGTCGAAACCGAACAGCAGCGCGACTTCCTGCGCGCCAATGACTGCGACGAGATGCAGGGCTACCTGTTCAGCCGCCCGGTGCCGGCCGACCACATTACCGCCATGCTGGCGACGGCATCGGACCCTGGCATGCTTGCCCCGGATGGTGGCGCGGGGGCAATGCTGGTACCAGCCGCGCAACTGGCATGAGCATGCTGCGCCGCCTCGCCGCCCTGGCGCGCGGCACCGATCCCGGCCTGCGCCGCTCGCTCCAGTACTGGGCCGGCACATGCCTGCTCTACATCGTGTGCATCATGCTGCTGCAGGTTCAGGTAGATACCGGCGTGAGCCAGGCCGGCGCGGCGCGCGGCCTGATGATGTTCGGCGGGTGTGGCGCCCTGCTTTTCTATTTCCTGATCCGCGCCCACGCTACGCTCAGACTGGCGCCGGACCAGTTGGCGGTCGCGCAGGCGGTGTTCTCGCTGGTCTGCGGCATGTGGGCCTATGCCATTTCCGGGCCGCTGCGCGCGGCCATGCTGACCATGACGGTTGTGATTATCGTGTTCTGCATGTTCGCCCTGCGCCCTCGCCAGACCCTGCTGTTGTCGGCCAGCGCCATTGCCGGCATGGGAGCGACCATGTGGTGGCTCCAGGCGCACGATCCGGTCCGCTATCCACCGGTGACCGAGGCACTGACCTTCGGCTACCTGGCCGGGGCGCTGCTGTCGACCGCGGTCCTGAGCGGCGAGATGAGCAAGCTGCGCTCGCGCCTGAAGCGCCAGAAGCGCGAGCTGACCGACGCCCTCGACACCATCCGCGTTCTCGCCACCGTCGATGAACTCACCTCGCTGGTAAACCGCCGCCACATGAACGCATTGCTCGAGGAAGAAGAGCGACGCCATACGGCTGCGACGTTTAGCGGCCCGGCGACCTGCATTGCGCTGCTCGATATCGACTTTTTCAAGCAGGTCAACGACCAGCACGGCCACGCCACCGGCGACGCCGTGCTGCGCTGCTTCTCGGCGGCCGCGCGCGCGCCGCTGCGCGCCAGCGACGTGCTGGCGCGCTGGGGCGGCGAGGAATTTTTGCTGCTGCTGCCGGCTACCGCGCCGGGCGCCGCGCGGGCCGTGCTGGAACGGATGGCCGAAAGCGTGCACGCGATGCCGATGCCGGGCCTTGACGGCCGCCGCATCAGCTTTTCGGCCGGCCTGGCCACGCGCGGCCCGGGTGAGACCTTTGCCGACGCCATCAGCCGCGCCGACAAGGCGCTCTACCAGGCAAAACAGGCCGGACGCAACCGGATTGTCCTGGCCTGAGGTGATTTTCGGTAAGCCTGCGGCGCGCATTGTTCACTATACTCATCGGTTTCCACTCCAGGAGCCACGATGAATTCGACTACCACCTCGCGCCGCATGTTCTCGCTGCGCGCAGCAGCGCTGTTGGCAGCCCTCCCCTTGAGCTGCGCGATGGCAGCGCCCTTTTCGTCGGAGCGCATCAGCGTGCGCACCGAGGGGAGCGGCCCGGATGTGGTCTTGATTCCGGGTTTGAATTCGTCGCCGCGCACCTGGGCCTCGACCGTCGAGGCGCTGCCGGGCTACCGCTACCACCTGGTGCAAGTGGCCGGATTTGCCGGGCAACCGGCCGGCGCGAACAAGGAGGGAACGATCGCCGCCCCGGTGGCCGACGAAATTGCCCGCTACATCGCGCAAGAAAAACTGAAGCAGCCGTCCGTGATCGGTCACTCGCTGGGCGGTACCATCGGCCTGATGCTGGCCAGCCGCCATCCCGAGCGCCTGTCGCGCTTGATGGTGGTGGATATGTTTCCCTACCTCGGCACCTTCTTCGCCGGCCCAGGCGCTACCCCGAGCCGGGTACAAGCCGTCGCCGACCAGATCAGCGCCGGCATCCGCGCCGCCACCCCGGAGCAGCGCACCAGGAATGCCAACGATACCATCGCCGGCATGGTCAATACCGAGGCGATGCGCCCGGTCGCCATCAAGGATTCCATGGCCAGCGACGCCGATGTCAGCAGCCGCGCCTTCCGCGAACTGCTGGTGACCAACATGATCCCCGAACTGCAGAAGATCAGCGTGCCGGTGACCGTGCTGTACGTGCAGCCCAAGAGCGTACCGCTGGCGCCGGAACAGTTCGATGGCGTCTACAAGAGCGCCTACGCTCCGCTCAAGCAGCTGACCCTCAAGCGCATTCCGGACAGCGCCCACTTCATCATGTGGGACCAGCCGCAGCGCTTCCGGGCCGAGGTGTCGGCGTTTCTGCCGGCGCGCTGACTGCACCGCCCGATCCGGACGGCAGCACCGCCGTGCGCAGGCGCCGGATCAGGCCATCGGCATCGGCGTCGACCTGCATCAGTTCCAGGTGTTCGGGCCGGACGAAGCCCTCCTCGCTCTGGTGGCGCACGAAGCGCACCAGGCCGTCCCAGAAGCCGTTGGTGTTGAACAGGCCGATCGGCTTGGCGTGGATGCCGAGCTGGGACCAGGTGAGCATCTCGAACAGCTCTTCGAGCGTACCCATCCCGCCCGGCATGGCGATGAAGCCTTCGGATAGCTCGGCCATCATGGCTTTACGCTCGTGCATGTCCTTGACCACGAACAGCCGGGTCAGGCCGGCGTGGCCGACTTCGCGCTCGAGCAGCGCCTTGGGAATCACGCCGGTGGCTTCGCCGCCCAGGCGCAGCACCTCGTCGGCGATCACACCCATCAGCCCGACCTTGCCGCCGCCGTAGACCAGACCAATATTGTGCTCGACCAGCGCGCCCGCAAGCAGGCGCGCGCTGTCGGCGTAGACGGGGTTGACGCCAGGCGAGGCGCCGCAGTAGACGGCCAGGGTTTTCATCGGGGTAGCTCTGTGGTTACAGGAAATCGGCGCCGGGCCGGGCTTCGGCCGACAGTTTCTTGAGGTATTCCTCGGACAGCTTCTCGAACAGCAGGCGGGTGTCGCCGCGCAGGTAGGGGCCGAGCATCGACAGCACCTGGTAGCAGCCGCGCGCCAGGGCGTCGGCGATGGCTTGCTGCTCGCTGTACTTGCGCGGGTTGCGCACGTATTCGTACGACAGCCAATACGTCGCCACCACCACCATATTGGTCGCCATGGCGCCGATCTGCTGGTCGTGCGCCTCGAGCGAGCCTTCGCTGCGCAGGTCTTCGCACAACTGGCGCGCGACCTTGATCTTGTGGGCCAGGATGGCCTTGAAGTGCAGCTCGAGCTTGCGGTTGCGCGAGAGCAGGTCGTTGAGGTCGCGGTAGAAGAAGCGGTAGCGCCAGATCAGTTCGAACATCAGGTGCAGGTAGAGCCAGACGTCTTCCATGTTCGAGCGGCGTCCGGCCGGCACCGTCAGGATGCGCTCGATCTCGGTTTCAAACTGGACGAAGATCGAATTGACGATGTCGTCCTTGTTACGGAAGTGATAGTAGAGGTTGCCGGGAGAGATATTCATCTCTTCGGCAATGACCGTGGTCGTGATGTTCGGCTCGCCGAACTCGTTGAACAGCCTGAGCGATAGCTCAAGGATGCGTTCACGGGTCCGGCGCGGAGCTTTTTGTTGCATGAAGGGCGAAGTTTAAGGTGCCAGCCCGGAGGATAACACCAAATGATGCCATTGCGGCATGACAAGAGTCCGCCTTTCAAGCGCCGTTGGCATCTTCCGGTACGCTCGTGCCTTTTTTGCTGCGCCGGGTGCGCGGCGCGGCTTGCGCAGCAGGCAGGCGCCTGGCCATTTCGGCCAGCATTGTTTCGAGATCGTCGATCCGGCGGCGCAATGCGGCGACCTCGCTGGCGGCCGGCACTCCGATGGTGGCCAGCGCCCGCGCCACGCGCTCTTCGAACACCTGTTCGAGCTTGCCCCAGGAGCCGCCGCTGCGCCGGCTGGCGCGCTCGGCCGCCCGCGCCACGGTGCCGGTAGCGTCTTCTACTTCGCGCGCCCTCTTGGCCAGCACACTGCCGTCGCGTACCAGGCGGGTGAACGCGCTGCCGCCTTCTTCTTGTGCGCGGGCAAAGGCCCCAAGCCCGGCCTGCCAGATTTGCTGGGCCGAATCGCGCACGGCGCGCGCCAGCGCCTCGTCGTCGTCGGGCGCGGGGAGTTTCTTGGTCATGGCGGTGTTCTCTGGTAGCTGGTGCATCCATTGTAGGCACGCACAATAGAAACCGGCTTCTAAACCTGCCTGCGCACGCGTTTTCAGTCGGCTGCGCGAGCACGCTGCAAGGCCACCCCCTTGCGCAGGCTCGCTCGCAGCGTGCTCGCCGACACCGGCTTGGCGTAGTGCGCATCGGCGAAGCCGGCGCGCAGGGCGGCGTCGATGTCGGCCAGGTCTTGCTGGCCGGTGAGCATCAGGCGCGCGGTGCGCGGATAGTCGCGCGCCACCTGCGCCAGCACCTCGGTGCCGCTCATGCCAGGCATCGATTGATCACACAGGATTACCTCGACCGGCTCGCGCCCGAGCAGGGCCAGCGCCTCCGGACCCGATGCCGCGCTCAGTACGCGCCAGGGTTCGTCCGTGAGCATCTCGGCCAGCACCGCCAGCATGAAAGGATCGTCGTCCACCAGCAGGATGGTCGGTTGCGCAGCTGGTGTTGGGGTCGACTCTTGCTGCAGGGCCGGCGTGGGGTACTGTGCGGCATGCGGTGCGGGCGGCGGCAGCGGTGCCGCAGGAGCGCTGGCAGGCAGGAAGGCTTCGAGCTCGGTCACGAAACTGTCCGGTTCGATGGGCTTGCCGATATAGCCGTCGAAGCCGGCGGCCAGCACTTTTTCGCGGTCGCCGGCCATGGCCAGCGCAGTCACGGCCAGTACCGGCACGTCGGCCAGTGCAGCGTCGGCCTTGAGCGCCGCGACCACGGCGAAGCCATTCATGCCGGGCAGGTTGACGTCGCAGGCGATCAGGTCGGGGCGCCGGGCGCGGGCGGCGGCAATGCCGCGTGCCCCGTCGGGTTCCGATTGCGCGCTATGGCCGTAGGCGGTGAGCAAAAACGCCATCAGCTCGACGTTGGCGCGATTGTCTTCGATGATCAGGATACGGGCCAAGTCGGCGCTCCGGTTACGGCGTTGTGCTCACTGTAGCATGGCCGCTGCAGGGACAGGAATGCCTATCCTTCTCCCATGGCCGAGAGTTCATGCATCACGCGCTCGAGCACCTGCCGGTTGCGTCCGAGCGCCACATGGCCCACTCCGCCGAAGGCAATATTGCGCGCGCCGGGCAGTTCGCTCGAGGTCTGCGGCGAGATGATGTTGTCTTGGTGGCTGTAGATCGAGGTGAGCAGCGCGCGTTTAGGGCCATCCTCGCTGGCGGCCAGCGCGCGCAGCCAGGCGCATTCGGGCAATTCGTCCTGTCGCGCGCGCCGCATCTGGGCGGCGTTCAGGCCGATTCCGAAGGCGGCCAGGCAGGTGCCATGGTGCGGCGTGCCAAGCGTGATCACGCGCGCCACCTTGCCGGTGCCGCACGCCCGCATCCAGGCGCGCGCCACCAGCCCGCCCATGCTGTGGGCGACGATCGCCACTTGCTGCGCCCCGGTCGCGGCCCGCAGCGCGTCCACTGCCTGCTCGACCAGCGGTGCATAGGCATCGATGTCGCCCGTCAGTGGCTCGAGGTCGACCGCCGCATGGCTGATCCGCGCCGCATCGAGCAAGGGCGTCAGGCGCGACCAGTAGCCGCTGTTGCAGCCGTAGCCATGCAGCAGCAATACCGGCGGCGCGCCCGAGCCGCGATAAATGCGTGTCAGGGGGCGCGCCAGCGGCATGGTCCAGGACGACTGCAGCATGCTGGCCGCAAACTCCTCAAGGAACATGCGCAGGCGCGCCGCGATGCCGAGCTCGAACTCGGCCGGGGTGGGGCTGGCATGGCGCGCGCTCATGAAGAAATTGTTGGCATTGATGAGCAGGCGCACCAGCAGCACGCCCCCCAGGCCAGCGCCGAAAGCCTGCCAGCGCGTGGCCCCGAATACCGAGATGGCCGCCACGCCGATCCCGAGCGCGGCCAGCGCCTGCAACACCAGGACCAGGCGCAGCAGCCCGCGCGCGCTCACGCCAGCGGCGTTCGAAAATAGTGGTCGGGATGCTCCCATGCGGGCTTACGCGGGCGGCACGCGCTTGATGATCTCGCTGGCGATGCCGCGCAAAATGTTGACTTCTTCGGTTTCGAGGCCGGTGCGCGCAAACAGGCGCTTCAGGCGCGGCATCAGTTTCTTTGGATTATTCGCATCCAGGAAGCCAATCGCCACCAGCGCCTGTTCGAGGTGCGCGTACATGCCGTCGACCTGGACCACGCTGGCGGCGTCGCCATGGAAACCCACGCCGCGCTCGGGCACCGCGCCGCCGGCCTCGCCCATCTCGCCAATGGCCGCCATCCGGCATTCATAGGCCAACACCTGCGCCGCCTGCGCCAGGTTCAGTGACGAATACTCAGGGTTGGCCGGAATGTTGATCAGCACATTGCAGCCTTCGACGATCGTATTGGGCAGGCCGACCCGCTCGTTGCCGAGGATCAGGGCCGGGCGCAGGTCTTGCTGCCCTGCCGCATGGCTGGCGAAGGCGCGCGGAGTCCAGATCGGCGGCGAGAATTCACGCAGGCGGGCCGACACCGCAGCGGCGAAATTGCAGCCTTCCAGGGCTTGCTGCAGGCTGCCGACGATGCGCGCGCCTTGCAGCACGTCGAGCGCGCCGCTGGCGAAGGCCACCGCTTCCGGGTCGTTCAGGGGATCCGCGCAGCGCGGCGTGACCAATACCAGGTCGCTGAACCCCATGGTCTTCATGGCCCGCGCCACCGATCCGAGATTGCCGGCGCGGCTAGTTTCGACCAGCACAATGCGCAGTCGTTTGAAAAGAGACGTGTTGATTTCGGTCGGGTTCATTTAAAATAGCGCTAACGCGCGGTGCGGACGGTTGGAATACATGGACTTCAAGTCATGGATTTTAACGGGTTCGACACCGCTTTGCTCTTTGTTACCCTCTAATTAGCTGACCGTTCACGGCGCTTGCATGCGTGGTGGGCGTTCGCGTTTTTTCACGGAAAGCCTCCATGCATCCCATGCTCAACACGGCCATCAAGGCCGCCCGCCGCGCCGCCACCGTCATCAACCGGGCGTCTTTCGACATCGACCGCATCACCGTTTCTGAAAAACAACATAACGATTTTGTCACCGATATCGACCAGGCCGCCGAGCAGGCGATCGTGGAAACGCTGCTCAAGGCCTATCCGGGCCACGCCATCCTGGCGGAAGAAAGCGGCGCCTCGAGCAACCTGAACGACGAGTCAGAATTCGTGTGGATCATCGACCCGCTCGACGGCACCACCAACTTCCTGCACGGCTACCCCAACTACTGCATCTCGATCGCCCTGCAACAGCGCGGCGTGACCACCAATGCCGTCGTCTACGACCCGGTGCGCAACGACTTGTTTACCGCCACCAAGGGTGCCGGCTCCTACCTGAACGACAAGCGCATCCGCGTGCGCAACAACGACCGTCTCGGCAAGGCCCTCCTGGCCTCGGGCCACGGCCCCGATCCGCGCGCGCTGGCCGAATACTTGCGCATGTACGAAGTGATCGCCTCGCGCTGCCATGGCGTGCGCAGCAGCGGCTCGGCCGCGCTGGAGCTGGCCAACGTGGCCGCCGGCCGCATCGACGGTTTCTATGAAAAAGGCCTGAAAGTGTGGGATATCGCCGCTGGCGCCCTGCTGGTGACCGAAGCTGGCGGCATCGTCGGCGAGTTCAGCGGCGAGTCGGACTACCTGCACAAGGGCGACGTGATCGCTGCCGGGCCGAAGGTTTTCGGCGCCATGATCCCGCACCTCGCGCCTTTCGCGTAAAATACCCGCTGTGCTTCCGGGGCATGCCCCGCTTCACCGGACGGAAAGTCCCGGTCAGAAACTTTCCACTGAGAAACAATTTCTCTATAATCCCGGCTGACCGCCCCTGGCTAACAGGTGCGGCAGCGTCCGGCGTTCCCGCGGTGTATATCGCGTCCCGCCTGCAATGACTAATCCGATTTTCCTGGATCTCACCGGCTGGCAATGCCATGCGGATGCGGCCCACTCTTCATAAAGAATTCATGTCATTTTCTACTCTCGGTTTGTCCGACGCGATTGTTCGCGCCGTCACTGAACAAGGCTACACCACGCCTACCCCGATCCAGGCACAGGCGATTCCCGCCGTGCTCAACGGCGGCGACCTGCTGGCCGGCGCCCAGACCGGCACCGGCAAGACCGCTGGCTTCACCCTGCCTATCCTGCAGCGCCTGTCGAGCGACAAGGTCGGCGCCGCGCTTGCCAGCAAGACCGCCCCGCGCGCCATTCGCGCACTGGTACTGACTCCAACCCGCGAACTGGCGGCCCAGGTCGAGGAAAGCGTGCGCCTGTACGGCAAATACACCAACCTGAACTCGGCCGTGATCTTCGGCGGCGTCGGCATCAACCCGCAGATCAAGCTGCTCAAGCATGGCGTCGATGTGCTGGTCGCCACGCCTGGCCGCCTGCTGGACCACGCCGGCCAGCGCACTGTCGACCTGAGCAAGGTCGAGATCCTGATTCTTGACGAAGCCGACCGCATGCTCGACATGGGCTTCATCCACGACATCAAGAAAGTGCTGGCGCTGCTGCCGCCAAAGCGCCAGAACCTGCTGTTCTCGGCCACCTTCTCGGACGACATCAAGGCCCTGGCCGACAAGCTGCTGGACAACCCGGCTTCGATCGAAGTGGCCCGCCGCAACTCGACGGTGGAAGTCATCGCCCAGAAGATCCATCCGGTCGACCGCGACAAGAAGCATCCGATGCTGTCGCACCTGATCAAGGAAAACGACTGGCAGCAGGTGCTGGTGTTTACGCGCACCAAGCACGGCGCCAACAAACTGGTGGAACAGCTGGGCAAGGACGGCATCGGCGCGATGGCGATCCATGGCAACAAGAGCCAGACGGCGCGTACCAAGGCGCTGGCCGAATTCAAGGACGGCAGCCTGCAAGTGCTGGTCGCCACCGACATCGCGGCGCGCGGCATCGACATCGATCAGCTGCCGCACGTGGTGAACTACGACTTGCCGAACATCCCGGAAGACTACGTACACCGCATTGGCCGTACAGGCCGTGCCGGCGCGACCGGCGAAGCGGTCTCGCTGGTCTGCGTGGACGAGCACCAGATGTTGAAAGACATCGAAAAGCTGATCAAGCAGACCCTCCCACGCCAGGTCATCCCTGGCTTCGAGCCCGACCTCAATGCCAAGGCCCAGCCGATCCAGCTGCGTAGCGGCGCCCCCGGTCACGGTGGCCGTGGCGGCGGCGGTGGCGGCCGTCCGGCCGGCAACCGCGGTGCCGGTGGTGGTGGTGGCGGTGGCGGCAACCGCAGCGCCGGCAGCGGTGGCGGCAGCAAGCCACGCGCCCCAGGCGGCGCCCCCGCCGCAGCCGGCGCCAAGCGCCCCGGCGGACCCCGTCCAGCCAGCGCATCGCGCCCAGGCCGCGACCGCTAAACACTTCCCCGAGGCTCTCACCAGAACCCCGTCATTAGGGTCAGAGTCGAATTAGCCGGAAACTTTCAAATGTTTCCTGCAATTCGACTCTGACCCTCATTGTTTTGCAACTGCCCCTGCAACAAACTAAAGAGGGTCAGAGTGCAATTATTGGGAAAGATTGCGATGTTTCCCAATAATTGCACTCTGACCCTAGCTGTGGCGCGCATCCTGCGATATAGTTGCAAGGTCAATGATTTGTATAGTACATCGAAAGGATGTTGATGAGCACTGCTAACTTGCCTCCTGCGACTGAATTCTGCCTGCGCATGGCGCGCGTGACGACGGCCTTGGTGCGCCGGTTCGATTCGGCGCTCGGTAGCCACCACGGAATCAGTTTTTCCGATTACCAGATTTTGCGGCACCTGAACCTGGCGCCCGGCGGCCGGCTGCGGCGTGTCGACCTGGCTGAATGTCTTGGCCTGACTGCATCGGCCGTGACCCGGGCGCTGCTGCCGCTCGAGAAAATCGGGCTGGTCGGCCGCGAGAGCGATCCGCGCGATGCGCGGGTGGGGTTCGCCATCATCACGCCTGCCGGCAGCGAGCTGGTCGGTAATGCGGAGTCGGTGGTGGACATCGTCAGCAGCAACCTGGTAGGCAGCGTGCGCGCGGAACTGGGCGCGCTTAACGTCGCGCTGGCACAGATGGCGGCCAATCCGGGCGCCAGCATCTGAGCGGTGGCCGGCCGTGCCGCCGAAGATGGCGTCGGCAGAGGGTCGCGGTTTGGTTTAGGATGGGGGCCCGTTTGCTTTCCCGACCAGCGATGCCCAAGTTTGCCGCCAACCTCAGCACGATGTTTACCGAAGCTGCTTTTCTGGAGCGCTTCGGCCTCGCCCGCGCGGCCGGTTTCGACGCTGTCGAGTTCCAGTTTCCGTATGCCTTCGAGCCGCGCCAGATTGTCCAGCGCCTGCAGCGCTACGGCCTGGAACTGGTTCTGCACAACTTGCCCGGCGGCGACTGGGCAGCCGGCGAGCGCGGCATGGCCTGCGACCCGCGCCGTGTGGCGCAGTTCCGGGACAGCGTCGCCCTGGCCCTCGAATACGCGCTTGAGCTTGGTGTGCGCCGGTTGCACTGCCCGGCCGGCAAGCTTGCGCCCAACGCTGCGCCGGAGCGCGCCCACGCCGCCTACGTCGAGAACCTGCGCTATGCCGCCGCGCAATGCGCGCAGCACGGCATCGATTTACTGATCGAGCCGATCAATCCGCGCGACATTCCGGGCTATTTCTTGACCGGGACACGCCAGGCCGCAGCCATCATCGCCGAATGCGGTGCCGACAACCTGTTCCTGCAGTACGATATCTACCACGCACAGCGCAGCGAAGGCGAGCTGGCCGGCACCCTGCGCCAATTCCTGCCCCTGATCCGCCACATGCAGCTGGCCGACGTTCCCGGCCGCCACCAGCCCGGTACCGGAGAAATCAATTTCCCCTACCTATTCCGCCTCATCGATGAGCTGGGCTATGCGGGCTGGATCGGCTGCGAGTACCAGCCACAGGGCGCAACGTGCGATTCGCTCGACTGGCTTGCCGCCGCGCGCAAGGCTGCCAGCTCAGTCGCGGCGCAGGCAGGCGCCGGTCAGCTGGACAGCGCCTGAGCCTTGAGGCAAGATCGGGACTTTCACCGACCGAGAGCCACAATGATTCAGGGAATGCGCACCGTTGTCTACCCCGTTACCGATCTGCACGCAGCCACCGCCTGGTACCAACAGGTCGTCGGCCAGGCGCCCTATTTCAATGAAGCCTTCTATGTCGGCTTCGAGGTGGGCGGATTTGAACTTGGCCTGGTCCCGGATGGCGAACCGGGCACGAGCGGCGCAACCGCCTATTGGGGCACCCAGGATGCCGATGCCGAGCTGGCGCGCCTGATTGGTCTGGGAGCAGCTGTCGAAGCGCCCGTCACCGATGTCGGAGGCGGCATCCGCGTTGCCACCGTGCGTGATCCTTTCGGTAACTTGTTCGGCGTGATCCAGAATCCACACTTCGATCCATCCAAGGTCAGGTAATTGACCATAAGCAAGACTGCACTGCGCGGAGTTTGAAACAATGGACCTTTCGGGCTGCTCTGCGGCCAGGAAGGACCCCATGCTCCGACATTTCTCCAATTGCCTGATCTTGCTGTGCGCCTGCTGGCTGGGCGGCTGCGCCTCTACCGGCGGGCCGGTCAGCCTGCAGGAAGTGCGCGAATTCGCCGACGCCTCGGCCAGGCTGGGCGGATACGCCGAACTGGCGCGTCGCTATCGCGATACCTATGAGCGCGAACAGCCCTACCTTTCCCCCTCCACCGACAGGCTGGGCCGCGAGAACGACGCCAAGCGCAAGGCCGTGTTCGAGGACTTCATTGCCATCCAGAAGACCCTGGTGCTCTACATGCAGACCCTGAGCCTGCTGGCCGGGGACACGCGCTATGACCTGTCGGCCCGTATCGACGATCTTGGCAATGGACTGAAGGCGAATACCGAATCGGGCTTGCAGCAACGCCACATCAGCGCCTACACCGGGATGACGCGGCTGTTGACGCGGGTCATCGCCTCTGGCTACCAGAACCGCAGCGTCGAAACCATGGTGCGCGACGGCGACGCCGACGTGCAGGTGCTGCTCGAGGCAATGATTGGGCTGACACGGTTGTATTACAAAACCAATGAAAATGAAAAGAAAACGATCCTCGGCATTTTCGATGTAGAAATTCCGTTCTCTACCCGCAATTCCGACCGCATGCTCGTCACGCTGGCCAAGGTGCATTACCTGAACAAAGCCAGTGAATACAAACTGATCGACCGTCGCTACGAGCTGGCACTGCAAGGCTTGACCAAGGTCGCGCTCGGGCACCAGAAGATGCGCGAAAACCTCGGCAAGCTGTCTACTGCCGAATTCCGGCGCCTGCTGGAAAATTATGGCCGCGACCTGCGTACCATCCGCGACGGGTTGTCCGGCGAATGACAGGAGTGCACATGGCAAACGAACTACCCCGCCCACCCGGAAATCTTGCCGGCGCCGATCGCCGCGCACCGGCCCTCGACGACACCGTGCCGCCACCCGTGGCATCGCCCGTGGCCTCGCCCGTGGCATCGCCCGTGGCATCGCCCACGCCAGGCGGCTTGGCCACGCCCGCACAGATCGTCGAACTGGCCGACCAGTTGTCGGCCTGTGCAGACCAGATCCATGAACGCGTCATGCGCGAAATTCGCGCCCATGCCGGCGCTCCGGTGCCCGAGCAGGTACAGGCCACGGCCCGCGCCCTGTTCGAAGACGAAGTACTGCTGCGCCAGCGCGCCAACGGGCTGTACGCCGATGCCGCCAGCTTTATTGTCAAGGCACTCGGCAAGCCTCAATCGCAACTGGTCAAGCTTACCGCCGACGTTGCCGAGAAAATTCGCCGGATCGGCGTGATCGGCGAAGTGAGCGGCCTGGTGGCGGGCTTGCTGTCGTTGGCAGGCGCCGCCGCTACCGGGCAGGCGGTTCCGGTATTATTGGCCCTTGAGAAGATCCACAAGCAAGTCAAGGCGATCGAAGCGCTTGCACCGAAGCCGCCCGCCAAGGCTGGCTGACAGCACTCAGGCGATGTACTGGGGATTGCTGTCTGGATCGAAGTCGGCCCAGTCGCCGTCGACGATATTGCCCTCGGCCCGTTCGAGGCGGTGGGCGCCGAGCTGGCGCAACACATCGATGGCACGATCGGCCTGGTCCGCATCATCGAAGGCGACCGCCACCAGCATGCCCGCCTCGCGCGGGGGAATCCGATTCTCGCCGCCCTCTTCCGGCTCGCCGCGTTCTTTCATCTTGGTAAAGCTGAACAGCGATCCGACGTGACCGCCGACCAGGCCGCCGACGATTGGACCGAGCGGCCCGGTGACCGGCGAGGTAGCCGCGCCGATCGCAACACCCACCGCGCCGCCGGCAGCCACACCCTTGACCACGCCTTCCGGCGTTTCCTTGGCCCCCGGGGACAACAGGTGGTCGCCGCCAATCGGCGTCTGGTCGTGCTGGCCTGGCTGGCTCAGGTAGAAGGCGCTGATGCGGTCGGTGTCGAAGCCAGCGGCGGCAAGCTCCTCGCGGGCACGGTCGACCTCGTCCTGAAGCTGGAAGCGCCCTGCAATAATGGTGGACATAGCGATTTCTCCTTGATCGTTGTAACTCAACTATGCGCCTTGCGCCGCGCGCCCTCTGTACGCAGACGCACGCAATTTACCGCCATTGCCCGTAGACCAACTGCCCGTCGGCGGGTTCGTCCAGGGAGTCGGCCGGTTCCGCCATCCACACGCGCGGGTCGAGCCGGTAATACTTAAGAAACTCCCCGAACAGCTCGGGATGGCGGCGCGCCAGCCGGTGCGGCTGTTCAAAAAAGCTTTCGGTGGCCACCGCGAAGAATTCGGCCGGGCTGCTTGCGCCGTAATGGTCGAGCACGCCCTGGTGTCCCCACATTGCTTCATGGCGCAGTTGGTCAAAGTCGCGCGACAACACTTCGGACCAGCTGCGGTAGCGCGCAGTACTGCCAAGGTAAGGCGCCCCATTGGTGCTGCCTGATTCGCTGTCGAGCTGGTGGGCAAATTCGTGCAGCACGACATTATGGCTTCCGGCCGGCTCGTCTACGCCGGCACGGCGCACATGGTCCCAGGACAGGATTACCCGGCCATCGCCCCAGGACTCGCCCAGCAAGTCCTGCGGCTGCTCGGACACTACCCCGGCGGCATCGACCTCGCGCCGCCGCGCCAGAAACGCCCCGGGATAGACTAGCACCGCATGCAGCGAAGGATAGACCTCGGCCGGGGTCGCATCCCCGGCCCGTCCCAGCACCAGCAGGCAGGCCTGGCCGGCAATGGTGACGCGCATCTCGTCGGTCATGTCCAGTCCGGCGCAGCCGACGAAGGTTTTTTCATGCAGGAATTGCTGGACCAGGGCTTGCAGCCGCAGCTGCCCGGCCTGGTCCATGCCGGGGTATTGGGTGACATTGCGCGCAAGAATAGTAACCAGTGCCGGAGCGAGTGGACGCGCCAGCGCCCGGCGCAGGCGCCATTTCGGCAGCAGCCATGCCGCCAGCAGGCCAGTTGCCAGGAGGCCGGCGATGATGCCTTCCATTTAGCGTCCTTGCTGGTTGACGTAATCGAGCACCTCGTCGGCCCCGCCGATGAGCTTGCCGCCGACGAAGACCTGGGGCCATGTCATGCTGCCAGTGATGGCACGCAGTACATTGGCCGTTATTTTCTGGTCTTCCAACACTTCGGTGAACGTGATGTCATTCTCCTTCAATGCCGCTTTGGCACGCGCACAGTGCGGGCACCCCGGGCGTGAGAACACCACGACTGCGTCGGGAATCCGTGCCTCAGGGTTGATATAGTGAAGCATGGTATCGGCATCGGACACCTCGAACGGGTCGCCTTCGCGCTCGGGCTCGATGAAGATCTTGTCGATCACGCCATTCTTGACCAGCATCGCATAGCGCCAGGAACGCTGCCCGAAGCCGAGATCGCGCTTGTCGACCAGCATGTTCATGCCTTTCGTGAAATCACCGTTCCCATCCGGGATCACGGTGATATTGGTGGCGTCCTGACCGGCCTTCCACTGGTTCATGACGAAGGCGTCATTGACCGACATGCACAGGATATCGTCGACCCCGTTTGCGCGCAGCACCGGCGCCAGTTCGTTGTATCGCGGCAAATGGTTCGAAGAGCACGTCGGCGTGAATGCGCCGGGCAGCGAGAACACCACCACGGTCTTGCCACTGAATAACTCATCCGAGCTCAAGTCTTTCCATTCTGCGCCGGAGCGCGTCTTGAAGGTAACGCTCGGAACAGGCCTGCCCTGGAGAGTATCGGGGCTGGGAAGTTGGGGGGCTGCGTTGGCGGTCTGCGACATCGAATTTCCTTCACTGTGAACGGCCTGCACTGCCGTGGTGAAACGGACATCGGGCTTATTGACGGAATTTCAATTCGCCGACCGTAAATAATTGTGCAATTGAAAAATAAACCGTTATTAACGACGCACGTAAAACAAAGCCGCGCACAAGGCGCGGCATAAAGGACGACAGCGATCGTCGGACCGGTTGCCGCGCGGGTCTCTTCCGCGTGGACCGGGCGCGCACGGCGGCGCGTTGCTCGATCGGCTTACTTGGCGTTCTGCACTGGCGGCGGACCAAACAGAGCGGCAACCAGTGGATCACGGGTAACCGGATTACGGTTCACACGGATCGCATAGTGGGTATCGTCGGCCAGGATGTGGAAGTGGCGGCCGCTGCCAGCCATGTTCTGCTCGCGCAGCCCGGGACGTTCCTTGCGCGGGGCGGCTCCTTCGCGCTTTGGCTGGCAAATAGCAGCCAGGAAAGCCTTAACGCGGTCCTGGTCAGGGCAGATCTGGTACACGGCCTTGCCCAGGTAGGTAGCGGTGCCTTCGATATAACGGGCCAGTTCGATCACGCCGGCTTCGCGCAGGTCGCGGATGTATTTGCGGGCGCCGGAGGGCGAGAACTTCAGGAACCAGGCGATTTCGTCCGCCAGCATTTCATGGGTCGAGAGCTCGTTGATCAGCTTTTGCATGTTCTCGATCCGACGCTGGGTGGCCGAAGTCGAACGCACACGTTCGATCGGTGCCAGCGAAATCGGCGCACGTTCGGTTGGTTGCGGGGGAACGCGTTCGATCAGCGCCGAATTGCTGGAAGTGTGTACTACGCCGATGTCGCCTTGCACCGCGTTGTGGTGAGTCGTTGCATGCATATTGGTGAGCTCCAATAAAAGAGTGAGACTGTGTGGTCCGGGTCGCTGTGTGTCGTTTGACACCCTGACAACACCTCGGTTCCGCTTAACTAGCCTCAAGATTGCCTGCGTCAGCCTTTATGGTCTGTGCGCCATCCAACATTCGGAGTCATTCCCACAAGCATTTCTCACGAGCGTACTCGCTCCACTATCTTTCAACGCGACCCAACGGTACACGCATGCCCGGACAAAGAGCGCACGACTGAACATTCTGTTGTATTCTCGTCACTGTTGTAATTTCGCACACGACTATACTAATTAGTGCGATACCGCACTGAGGTGGTGGAGCCTGCACTGTTATTCTTTATCCAACATCTGCCGTACAGCTTGCGATGTCAACCACCCTTCACCTTATGGGAGTTACCTGTGATTAATTCGAAGAAGATCGCCCTCGCCGTAGCCATGCTGTGCTCGGCTAGCACCGCCCTGGCCCAGGAAATCAATCCATCGTGGTACATCCAGCCTAACGTTATCCATGTCAAACCAGATGTCGACTTCGGCGTGCGCGACCGCGAATGGGGCGGCGGCCTCAAGTTTGGCAAGGCCGTGTCGCCAATGTGGGACATCCAGTTCGGTGCGAGCCAGGTACGCTTCGAAGAGGGTCCGGCGCGCTATCGCCAGACGCTGCTGGGCGCCGACGCCCTGCTGATGTTCTCACGCGACCGCTTCCGCCCGTTCGTGCTGTTCGGTCTCGGCCTCGAGCGCGACAAGGTACAGAATCTCCTGCGTAACGTTGGCAAGAACTCTCCCTACCTGACCGCGGGTATCGGCTTCCAGGCGTCGCTGAGCCCACAATGGTCGCTCCAGGCCGACCTGCGCAGCGTGCGCGGCTTCCTGCGCGACGACGAGCAGTTCGGTTTCGAGCGCAGCAACAATAAATACTTCACCCTGGGCCTGAACTACGCGTTCAATCCGCCGCCGGTCGCCGCCGCACCGGCCCCCGCCCCAGCGCCCATGGCTGAAGCACCGGCCCCGGCACCGGCACCGGCACCGGTCGCACCACCGCAGGCGCGATTCGAGAAAGTAACGCTCGAAGCAACCAAGCTGTTCGAATTCGACAAGGCCGACATCATCATGCCGTCGCCCAAGCTCGATGAAATCGCTGCCGCCCTGCAGGCCGATCCAAGCGTCACCGACGTCGACATCGTGGGCTACACCGACCGCCTCGGTTCCGAGCAATACAACCTGGCGCTGTCCGAGCGCCGCGCCAACGCCGTGCGTGACTACCTGGTCAGCAAGGGCATCGACGGCAACCGTCTGAAGGCCTATGGCAAGGGCGAAGCCAATCCACTGGTCCAGTGCAGCGAGACCAACCGCAAGGCGCTGATCGATTGCCTCGAACCTAACCGTCGCGTCGAAGTCGAGCAGATCACCGTCGAAAAGCGCGTCCAGTAATCAACGGCTGGCATGCCCGTTCGGCAGGGCCGCGCGCGGCGCTACCAGAGCAGGCATTGCAGCTGTGCTGACAGGGGGCTTCGGCCCCCTTTTTCATTTGGAGGAAGTACGATGGATGTAAAAAAGTGGCAGCTCTATTCGCGTGGCCTGATCGGCGTCGTGCGCTGCGCCTTCACCGAATGGCTGGCGCACCGCGCTGCCAGCAAGGGGGCCGCACTGGCCTTCTACACGCTGTTTTCGCTGGCGCCGATCCTGGTGCTGGTCATTGCCGTCGCCGGCATGTTCTACGGACACGATGCAGCGCAAGGACAATTGCTCGACGAATTGCGCGGCCTGGTCGGCGCCCAGGGCGCAGAGACCATCCAGACCATCCTGGCGGGTGCACGCAACCAGGAGGACGGTCGCTTCGCGACCATCGTCGCCGGCGTATTGCTGCTGATCGGTGCCACTACTGTGTTCGCGGAACTCAAGGACAGCCTGGACGAAATCTGGGGCGTCCCGCCACCGAAAGACGCCGGCTTCTGGGACCTGATACGTACCCGCCTGCTGTCGTTCGGCCTGATCCTGGTGCTGGGTTTCCTGCTGTTGGTCTCGCTGGCGGTCAGTGCCGGCCTGGCCGTGATCGAAAACTATATCGGCGACATGTGGAAGGATGCGGCATTCGTGATGGGCTGGGTAGCCAGGGGCATCAGCTTCGTGGTCATCGCGGTATTGTTCGGCGTGATCTACAAGCTGCTGCCGCGGATCAGGCTGTCATGGCATGACGTGATCATCGGTGCACTCGGCACCGCAGCCATGTTCTCTCTCGGAAAGTTCCTGATTGGCCTGTACATCGGCAACAGTGGCGCCGCCGACAGCTTCGGCGCGGCCGGCTCCTTGATTGCCTTGCTGCTGTGGGTGTATTACTCGGCCCAGATCTTCTTTCTTGGGGCCGAGTTTGCGCGCCAGTATGCGCTCAAGATGGGAAGCCTCAAGCACAAGCCGAAGGAAGAAACCGGCGACCTTCCGCGCGACAAGCCAGGGAAGAAAGCACCGCTGCCGACCAAGAAATGGAAGGATGGTCGCGCCAGTTAGGCCAGCAGGCTGGGCGCGATCGGCCCGCTTTATCAACTGACACCTCAGCTGGCACCTCAGGCACCTCGATGGTGCCAGCTGGGCTTAGGGAACCGGGCCAGGCAATTCCGGCAGGCCCGATATCAGATCGGGCTGCCTGGCATACGAAGCCCCCCTACTCGCCCAGCAGTTCTGTGACGACTTCCATTCCCTCGACCCGCTCCGAGATCACTTTCAGCACCACTACCACAGGAATACCGAGCAGCAAGCCCCACATTCCCCACAGCCAGCCCCAGAACAGCAGGCTGACGAATACGGCAGCCGGATTCATCTTGGCGATCTTGCCAGTCATCCAGGTGGTGACGACCATGCCGACCAGTGTGGCGATGCCCAGCGAAGAGCCGGCGACCAGGATCACCATACGCAGCGATTCGAACTGGAAGAAGGCCACGGCGCCGGTGGCGATGGTGATCAGGAGCGGGCCGAAGTAAGGAATGACGTGGGCCACACCGGCAAATGCCGCCCAGGCGCCGGCGTTTTCCAGGCCGATGGCGCGCAGCGCCGCCCAGGTCAGCAGCGCCAGGATGGTATTTGTCACCAGCAGCATGAACATGTAGTTCTGGATCGAGCTATTGATGTCGTCCAGGATGTGAACGGTGACTTTCTTGCGCGTGAGCGAAGGGCCGGTCAGCTTGACCAGCTTGCGCTTGAAGGTATCGCCTGCCAGCAGCAGGAAGAACACCAGGAAGATCACCATGGTGGCCTGCGACAGGAAGGTCGCCAGGCTCACCGATCCGGCAAGCACCCAGTCCATGACGCGGATGCCCGGGGCGCCGCTGTCTGGCACCGGCGGCACCGACTGGGTGCGCTTCTGGATGGTGCGGCGTTCTTCGCCGCCGCCGGCGTCCGATGCCGCGCGCTCGATCTCGGCCGCGGCTGCCTGCACTTGCCGGATGGTCGAGCGTTCGCCGGCCTGCCCGCTACTGGTCAGGATGCGCGTGACCTTGTGTGTGAGCGTGGGCAGCTCGTCGATGATATTGAAGAATTCGTCTTGCAGGCGGTACAGGGTGCCACCCATCGCAGTAAGGATGAGCACGGTGACCATGGTCGCGCCGATGACGCGCTTGACACGCCTGCGCTCAAGCCATCTGACGACCGGGTTGAGGGTATACGCGATGAAGATGCCGAGCAGCAGCGGGACAAAGAACTTTTGCGCCCATTGCAGTGCGAAGATGGTGGCGATGGTAGCGAGGATGCCGAGCGACAGGCCACGCGCATTGACGTGCAGCGGCAGCCGCAGGCCGCCTGCGTGCATGGTGAGCTCATCGCCCGCAGGGCGGGGCTCCACGCCAGGCCCACCAGGGGCCGGCGCCGCCGGGGCGGTATTGTCAGGCGCTAACGCAGCAGATGGTGCCGGATCGGATGGTGCAAGCTGCATGGATGGTACCTTGACAATGGAGCCGGGCCGCCCCGGGACATTAAATTACTTGACGCGGATGTCGTTCTTGACCGAGCTTACACCTTTGACGCCACGCGCAATTTCAACAGCGCGCTGGGCATCGCCTGGCTGGGCGACGAAGCCCGACAGCTGGACGTCGCCTTTGAAGGTTTCGACGTTGATTTCGGTAGCCTTGACGGTTGGGTCGGCAGCGAAGGCAGCCTTCACCTTGGTGGTGATGACGGCGTCGTCGACGTATTCGCCGGCGCTGGTGCTGGTCGGGGTCGAAGCGCAACCAACCGAAGTGATGGCGATGACGGCAGCGAAAGAGGCGGTAACGAGGTGTTGTGCAATTTTCATGATAGCTCCTAGGATAATGGTAACCGCGATTTTACGTGCGGATGATAACTACTGGTAATACTACTAAAGCAAGCCCGTGAGGGCGGTGCGGGCCGGCACGCCGGCCCGCAATTCATTTCCGGAAGGCCGTCTTGGCAGAGCTGACGCACTGGTCCTTGACTGCACCGGCGTAGGCATCGCATTTTTCAAGCGCGACACGGTATTCGGCGGCGAGCTTGTCCTCGCGCGCATCGAGGCGCGCTTCGATGCTCTTGCGGTCGGCCTTGGCATCAGCCTGTGCGGCAACCAGGGTCGCCTTGGCCTGCTCCAGGCACACATCGCGGTCGTTGCCGGTGACGGCTGCGCAGCGGACCTTGTCGCGCTTGAAATTGGCCGACGCAATCCGCATGCGCGCCTTGGTATACGCCGACAGGGTATTCTTGTGGGCGGCCCGGGCTTCTTCGTCGACCCGGACGCGCTCGGCATTGGCTTCAGCCATGCACAGGTCGTGCGGATTGCCGGCTATTAAATCGCAGCGGGCACGGGCGCCCTTGAAGTTCGCCTCGGCGGTGGCACGTGCCTGTTTATAGACCGCTTTCGAATCCGGTGCGACCTGGGCTTGCGCCGCGCCAGACCAGGCCAGCACAGCACCGATCAGCAGGGATGCATGGGTCGTTCTCATTTTTTGTTCTCCGTTTGTCAACACACTAATGACGTTTTACACGGGCTGCCGCGTCTCTTCTGTTCGCTGGCGAACACATGAGCTTTTACACAACAATGAACGTCCGCCAAAAGCGTTTGCCTATAAGTAGAACGACAAGCAAGGACGGTTAGGCAACGCACAGACCCCGGCAGTGGCGATGACTATGCTGGACTCACACTTTTGTCAGGAGAACAACATGAAAGCATCCCGTACCTTTGCTGCTGCGGTACTCGCAGCTTCGGCCCTGCTCACCGGTTGCGCCAGCACTTCGCAGCCATATAACAGCGGTTATAACAGTGGTTATAACAACGCATCGATGGGCTACGGCACAATCGAATCGATCCAGGTCACCCAGGGCGCCAACCGCACCAGCGGCGCCGGTGCCATCCTGGGCGGCGTGGTCGGCGCACTGGCGGGTAGCCAGGTCGGCAGCGGCAGCGGCCGCACGGCAGCGACCGTGGCAGGCGGTGTAGCCGGCGCGGCCATCGGAAACAATGTCGAGCGCAACCGCAATGCCGGCGACCAGGAGCAGTATCAGATCAATGTACGCATGGATAACGGTGAATACCGCGCCGTAACCCAGGACAGCGTGTACGACCTGCGCGTGGGCAACCGCGTGCGTATCGTCGACGGCCGCGTCTACCGTTATTGATTCGTTGTCCGGACCGGGGTAACGCCCCCATGGGGCCCTCCCCGGAACCGGTCCCTGGCCCCTCCGGCCCGCATGCCGGCCGGGCGCCATGGTTATCCAGCAAGTCTCCTGGCTGCATCGAGCAGCCCTATCAGTAGCTCATCTGGTTGGAGGAATAGCATGCGATACCACACTCAACTTTTACGCGCGGCCTGCGCCTGCGCCTGCCTGCTGGGCTGGAGCCTGGCTGCCCACGCCCAGACCCATGCCCACCCCCATGGCGACGCCCTTGTCGACCCAGTTGCCGCACGCCAGCAAGCACGGGAAATCGCCCAGGGCGACCCACAGCGCTGGTACCGCGAGGACGCGACCCGTGAAGCACGGCTGCGTACCATACACAAGGAAATGGGTGCGGCACTCAGAGAAGCAAGCAATGCCTGCAAGCGGGGGCCTGCTGCCGAGCGTAGTGCCTGCATGAAGCGGGCCCGCACGATCTATCAGAACGATCTGGCGCAGGCGAAACAACGTCTGGACGAGCAGCACCCGACGCCGTAATGCCCGGAACCACGGCGCCCACCAGACCCGCAAGCCCAGGCATAAAAAAACGGCGTCCAGTAACTGCGACGCCGCTCAAGCCCCACCATATCTTTGCCGGCGGTGTCATCCCGCCGTCTCCAAACGATTATTGCGCTGCCTGATTCCGGCGCTTGTTCAGGTAATACCCGATGGCGCCCAGGACCAGGGCGCCGCCCGCTACCTGCCTGCCCATGCGGCGATGGCGGACAAAGTTGTATGCTGCCATTGCGTAGGGCATCAGGGCCGACACGCTCGTGCCGGTTGGCCTGAGCATGGCGTCGGCGCGCTCCCGCAGCGCCGAGGTCGCGTGGTCCATGACGCCATGCAGCATCACCTCGGGGTGGGCGCTGTGCCGGATCTGGGCCTTGGCACGAGCCACGTTGTTGCGAAAGAATTCGCCTTCGCGCAGCAGTTCCTGTTTGCGGATGACTGGATCCGTGCTGTGCTTGTGGCCGGCAAGACCGGTCGTACCTTCTTCATGTTTGTGCATCGTTCCCCTCCTTCATGGCGCTGCTCAACGCAGCATGTCGCGGTCGTTCTTGAGTTCTTTCATCGTCGCAGGGAAACCAAGTTTATCCTGCTTGATCAGCGCCAGGCCCTTGGCCACGAGCACGCCGGTAATGACGAGAAACACGAGAAACAGGATCAACAGGATCTTCCAGCCCATCTCGTCCCAGGCCAGCGCGACGATGGTCGCGGTGCCGTAGGCGATGGCGAACCAGATGGCAAGCAGAGCAGCCCCGAAGATTGCGACCAGTTCGATGACATGGTTGCGCACATCGGCCAGCTCGAGCGATGCCAGTTCGACCCGCGACACGACCAGGCCGAACAGGCTCTTCATCAGGCTGGAGATCCCGCCCATGAGGCCGGGGTTATGCATGAGATTCTCGTCTTTTTCCATGGTAACCCCCGGCGCCGATTATTGCTTACGGCTCAGCAGCACACCGAGCAGCACGCCGACACCGGCGGCGACCGCCACGGTGCGCCATGGATTGTCCTGGACATAGACGTCGGCCTCGTGCGCCAGTTCGCGGCCCTTGGCCATGGCCTGGCCCTGATACTGGCCGGCACGACCCAGCGCGCGGTCAAGCATTTCCATGCCGCGCTCGCGCAGTTCGTCGGCTTTCACGCCGGTGAGCGAAGCGGCCGCGGTCAGCATTGCCTGGGCGTCGCGTACCAGTGCCTTGGTGTCGCTCTGGGCATCCGACAGATGGCTATCGAACGATTGGGCGTGGGCTTGGGATTTCATGGTGCGGGTGGTATCGAACATGGTTTACTCCGTTGTTATTAATGGATGAGTCAAAATACATGGAAAAACGCGGTGCCGGTTTGCGCAGGCAGTTGGCCGCACACCGGCCGGGCCGTCAGGACATCAGGTCTGCCATGTCGTCGGCATGCTCTTCTTCGACCGCCATGATGTCGACCAGCATGGCGCGCGTGGTTGGATCCTTGTCGCCTATCGCCAGAATCATCTGGCGATAGGATTCAATCGCCACGCGTTCGGCGATCAGGTCGGCACGGACCATCGCCTGCACATCGTCCGAATCGTCGTATTCGGCATGGCTGCGCGCGGTCAGCGTGGCCGGATTGAAGTTCGGCGAGCCGTTGAGCTGCACGATGCGTTCGGCAATGCGGTCGGCATGGTCTTGCTCTTGCTGCGCGTGCTCGAGGAATTCGGCCTTGATATGGCCGGTGTTCGGGCCGCTCACCGTGAAGTAGTGGCGCTTGTAGCGCAGCACGCACAGCAACTCGGTGGCGAGCGCATCGTTGAGCATGGCGATGACCGCTTCGCGGTCGGCCTGGTAGCCCTCGGTGACGGCGCCGTCGTCGAGGTTGGCCGCCGCGCGGCGGATCGCCGCGATATCAAAGCCATGCGCCAGGTTTTTTGTTTCTTCCATGATGTTTCCTTATAGCTTGAATGAATCCGCTCAGCGCGCGCCTGCGCGCGGCGGAATCTGCGCGCCCTCGTTCGACAACACGATCTCGACACGGCGGTTTTGCTGGCGGTTGCCGGCGGTATCGTTAGCGGCGACAGGGAATGCTTCGCCGTATGCCTTCATGGCGATGCGGTCACGCGCTACGCCCATGCCGTGCAGTGCCGATGCCACGGCCTCGGCCCTGCGCTGCGACAGTTCCATGTTGTAGGCAGAGCTGCCAACGCTATCGGTAAACCCTTCGACCAATACGGTGCGGTTCGGGTTCTGCGTCATGACGTCGGCCAGCTTGCGCAAGGTCGACATGGCGTTCGGCGTCATGGTCGCCTGGTTGGTGGCGAACAGCACGTCGCCGATCGTCACGACGTAGCCGCGCTCGGTCTTGACGGCTTGCAGTTCGACCAGCGTGGCTTCGAGCATGGCGGCGCGCTGGAGCAGCGCCGCATTTTGCTGCTGGGCGCTGGCGGCTTGCTGGCGCGCGGCTTCGGCCTGTTGCTGGGCCGACTGCGCCTGCATCTGGGCCTGGGCGGCCTGGGCCTGGGCGGCTTCGGCCTCGCGCTTGGCGCGGTCGGCTTCGGCGGTGCGCGCCTCCAGGCGCATTTCGGTGCGCTGGCGTCCGGCGTCGGCGATATTGGCTTCCGCGGCCTTGCCTTTGGCAACTTCCATCGCGGTCGCAATGCGCTGCTTGGCCAGATAGGCCAGGCGGTCGACATCACCCAGGCTTTCGCGGCGCGCGGCAGCGGCATTAGCCTGGTTCAGCGCATCGCTGGCCTGCTTGAATTCGAGCGGCGCGTATTGCGACACCAGCGGGTTGTTGTTGGCAGAGACAAAATCGGCACGCGCCTGGTCGAGCGTCGGCGTGCTCATCGGGGCGGTAGCGCAGGCTGTGGCGAGCACGGCGGCGGCCAGTAGCGACATTGTTGAACGTGTTTTCATGTGCTTGTCCTTTTCTTCCGGGAATGCCGCAAGTTGCGACCTTCGGTGATGGAGTGTTATTTTTCTACAGGCAGCCGCCAGCTTGGCGCCGCTACCCTGCTAGCGCTTGTGAACGCTCAGTTCTGCGAATTGGCGCGGTCAACTTCCAGCTGCAGCACGCGCAGGTCTTCGTTCAGGGCGTTCGACGCGGCGGTAGACTTGGCGGTAGCTGCCTTGCTCTGCGCCAGCTTGGCATCGGCCTGGGCCTGGATCGCCAGTTCGCGCGCCAGCTTGTAGTCCTTGGCGGCGAGCGCCTGGTTGGCGCGGATCATTTTGTCGCGCGCCAGGTTGATCTCGGCTGGCGCCAGTTCGGCAGCGCCGGCAGAGACAGCGTTTTCGACGGCATTGCGCGAAACGGCCACATCGGCAGTCGCCGGGGCTCTTTGCGGGCTGGTGCAGCCGGCCAGGACCAGCAGGGCGACGGCAGCGGCCGCCAGGTGGGTCATCGGGTGTTTCTGTTTCATCGCGTTCCTCCTGTGATGAGTTCTAGAATCCATGTCGTCATTCCTTGCAATTAAATCAAGTGAAATGACGCTCTATGGTCAAGGCAATGTTCCAGATAACGTTATAAACCTGTTATCGTCTTCCTTCGGTTCGCTGCCGCACATTGTTCGCGGAACGATTGATACTCAACCGCAGAGCGTTCGGCAACGCACATCAATCATCCCGTGCACTGCGCTAAGCTAGACTAAACGACATCACCATTCATACTGGGAAGGACCGCCATGCCCGACACCAATCCGCCGGCGGCGCAGGCCGGGAATTCGGCGCGCCGCAAGAAGATCATCTTCAGCCTTCTCGGATTGCTGGTAGCGCTGCCGGTCATTGCGATCGTGCTCGTGCTGAGCTTCGACTGGAACCGCGCACGGCCCTGGATCAACGCCAGGGTGAGTGACGCAATCGACCGCCCGTTCGCGATCCGCGGCAACCTGGACGTCGAGTGGGAGCGCCCCGCCCAGGCGATGACCGCGGCCGAGCGCACCTGGCGCGACCAACTTCCCTGGCCACACCTGATTGCCAATGATGTCCACGTCGGCAACCCGGCCGGCCTTCCGGCCCAGGACATGGCCAGCGTGCGCCAGTTCTCGTTCTCGCTCAACCCGTTCGCACTGCTGCAGCGCACGGTCGGCATCCCGCTGCTGCGTGTCGACGGCCCGCGCGTCGACCTGCTGCGCCTCGATACCGAGCGCAACAACTGGACCTTCACGCGCAACCAAGAGAGATCACGCTGGAATCTCGACCTCCAACGCGTGGTACTGACCGAGGGGGTGGTGCACATCAAGGATGCGCTCACCAAGGCCGACGTCACCGCGCTGGTGCGCACGCTCGACCAGGACCCGCGTTACGGCATCGGCTGGACGCTCGATGGCAGTTATAACGGCGCCAAAGTCACCGGCGGCGGCAAGGGCGGCGCGGTGTTGTCGCTGGAGCAGCAAGGCACGCCTTATCCGGTGCAGGCCGAGATGCGCTCGGGCCGCACCCGCATTGCCGTCGAAGGCACGGTGACGCGTCCGTCGAAACTGGCTGCGATCGACCTCAAGCTCGAGCTCGCAGGTCCCAGCATGGACCAGCTATACAATTTCAGCGGCGTGGTGCTGCCAACCACCGGCCCCTACTCCACCTCGGGCCGCCTGACCGGAACGCTCGGAGAAGAAAGCCACTGGGTCTACGACGACTTCAAGGGGCAAGTAGGCGCGAGCGACATCCGCGGACGTCTCGAATACGCGACCGGCGCGCCGCGCCCAAGATTGTCGGGCAATGTGCGCTCGAAGCAACTGGTCTTCAAGGACCTGGCGCCGCTGATCGGTGCCGATTCCAATGCCGCCAAGCGCGAGCGCAATGCCGATGTGCTCCAGCCGTCGGGCAAGGTGCTGCCGGTTGAACAGTTCAAGACCGAGCGCTGGAACAAGCTCGATGCCGATGTGCGCTTTGCCGCCGACCGCATCATTCGCGATACCGCCTTCCCGATCAGCAAGCTGTCGACCCACCTGAAGATGCACAACGCCGTGCTCACGCTCGCACCGCTCGAATTCGCCATGGCCGGTGGCACGGTGCGTTCGAACATCCGCCTCGACGGGCGTGGCCGCAAAGGTCCGGAGGCGATCAAGGCCCAGGCCAAGGTGGCCGCGCGCAATATCGACATCGCCAAGCTGTTCCCCAAGATCGAACAGATGAAAGCCACCGTCGGCAAGATGAATGGCGAAGCCAACCTGACTGCGCAGGGCAATTCGGTCGCGAGCCTGCTGGCCGGCTCCAACGGCGAGTTCAAGACGCTGATCAGCCAGGGCCAGGTCAGCAAGATGCTGCTAGAAACGATGGGATTGAACGTGGCGAATATCGTCATTACCAAGCTGTTCGGCGATAAACAGGTGCAGCTCAACTGCCTGGCCACTGATTTCGCGGTTACCAACGGCATCGCAAAGACCCGCATCTTCGTCGTCGATACGCAGGAAGCCCTGATTACCGTGGCGGGCGCCATTAACCTGGCCGACGAGCAGATGGACCTGCGCATCGATCCCAAGACCAAGTCCCTGCGCCTGTTCTCCCTGCGTTCGCCGCTATATGTGCGGGGGCCGTTCAGCGATCCGGATGTGTCGGTCGACAAGGGCGTGCTGGCGATGAAGGCTGGCGGCGCTGCCGTGCTGGCCGCGATTGCGGCACCACTTGCGGCACTGCTGCCCCTGATCAATACCGGGCCTGGCGATAGCGCCGACTGCGCCCGCCTGCTGGCGCAGGCACGCGAGAAGCCTCAGGCACCGCCCCCTGGCCAGACCCGGCGGCCATGAGCCCACGGCCGGCGCGTTCCAGGCTGCAGCCAGACGAAAGTATATTTTGCACTACTGTGTGTTGCCGAACAGATCAGATGAAGCGAAAAAAATATTCTTGTCTCATGGATTCGACAAACATCTTCGCAAGATGAAACAACTAGGTACAACCGCCCTGCTCGCCGCGCTGTTCCTGGGGCAGCTTGCAGGATGTGCGATGTCCGGTAGCGTCGGACCAACGGCGCAAGCCGTGGACGACGCCACCATTACCGCAGGTGTCAAGGCCGCCATCGTGCGCGATCCTGCACTCAAGGCCACCGAGATTGATGTCGGTACCGAGCAGGGCGTAGTAAAGCTGAGTGGCTTCGTTGGCTCGGCAGATAGCGTGGCGGCCGTGGCATCGGTTGCCCGGACCGTAAAAGGCGTACGATCGGTCAGGAATGACCTGCGCTTGAAATAACCCACCGTTTAGGAGATTTACACATGAAAACCATCAAACAATTCGTCGTTACCGCTTCGCTGGCAACCCTGGCCCTCGGCCTGACCGGCTGCGCCGGCATGTCGCAGCAAGACAAGAACACCGCGATCGGCGCTGGCGCCGGCGCGGTCGTCGGCGGCGTCCTGACCGGTGGCAGCCCAGTGGGCACCGTGGGCGGCGCAGCTGTCGGCGGCGTGATCGGCAACCAGGTCAACAAGACCAACTAAGCTGTTCGAGAGCGATACAAGAAAGCCCGGCTAGCCGGGCTTTCTTGTTTTGGGGAGCCCATCGCCTGGCCCGATTCCGAAGCGGCGAGCTCCTGCGCCCCCACCATCTGCCGGCTACATGACGCTCAGCGCCGGCTGGGCGCCGACCTCCCTGACAATTTCATAGCAGGTGCACGACGCCGCCGCCAGGCCTTCCGGATCGAGGATCTCGATGTTGCCGCGGCTGTAGATGATCAATCCTTGATGCTGTAGCGCACTGGCAGCCTTGGTGACGCCGACGCGCCGTACGCCGAGGGCGTGCGCGAGGAACTCGTGCGTCAGGTGAAACTTGTCCGATTGCAGCCGGTCACGGGTGACCAGCAGCGAGCGCGCCAGCCGCGCTTCGAGCACATGGAATCGGCTGCAGACCGCGATCTGGATGGCCTGCGCCAGCTGGGTATCGGTATAGCGGTACAACACCCGCTGCAGCGCCGCGTTGCGCGCCACTTCGGTCCGGAAACAGGCGCTATCCATCCGGCTGGCGCTGCCTGCGCGCTGCACCACGGCGCGCACCTGGGTAGTTTCATGACCAAGCGCGACGGTAGCGCCAACCATGCCTTCGCGGCCGACCAGGCCAACTTCGAGCGTCATGCGGCCTTCGGCCACGCCCATCAGGGAGATCAGGCAGTCGTGGGGAAAATAAATGTAGCGCAGCGGGTCGCCCGCCTCGCACAGGATATCGCCAACCTCGACGGTAACCGGGTCCAGTAGCGGCAATACCTGGGCGAGTTCTTGCGGCGGCAGCGCAGCCAGCAGCAGATTGCTGTTGTGCTCGGCAAACGGCGGCGGTACGGCAAAATTCATTGGATTCTCGTAGTGGAGTGCAGGATGCAAACCGCGGGGCGGTTATCGGATACATTTGCAAACAATTTTAGGCAGCGTAACCGTGGCGCTACGCGCGAGTATGTACGGTGACGCACGGAACCCCTTGTTGTTCCTGAGGACAATCGGGTCATGACCAGGCTGCCCGGCGTACCAACGCAGGGCCCATACAAGACCAACCCGAAAGGACGCCACATGAATACCTCCCCTACCCCTCCAGCACGGGGTCGCCTGCATCCCCTGATGATCCTGGCCGCAATTGCGGTCCTATTGTTCAGCCTGGTAGGCACAGCTGCCATCCTGGGCTGGCTTCCATCGTCGGTGGGCGGCACCGGCGAACGCCAGCTCAGCGATGCCGACCGCATGGCACTGGCGTCGACACTGCCGCCGGGTGGCCAGCCTGCGTCTGGCTATCTGCAGGCGCCCGCTGGCTACCCCGCAGGGGCAGCCGTGCAGCCGCAAGCCTACGCACCGGCGCCCACCTATCCTGCTGCCCAGCAACGTGAAACGCTGCCGGCAGCGGTACGTAACTATGAAGAGCCGGCACGTGAGCGCAAGCAGGCCGTGCAGGTCGCGGCAGCCGATACCGGCCGCAACTGGTGCTCGAACTGCGGCAACGTGGAATCGGTGCGCACCATCAAGCAACGCGCCGAGGGCAGCGGCCTTGGCGCCGCCGGCGGCGCCGTGCTGGGCGGCCTGCTGGGCAACCAGGTCGGCGGCGGCACCGGCCGCACCCTCGCCACCGCTGCCGGCGCCATCGGCGGCGCCGTGGTCGGCAACCAGGTCGAAGGCAACATGAAGGCCACCACCACGTACGAAATCCGGGTGCGCCTGGACGACGGTACCGTGCGTACCTTCAACCAGACCAACCCGCCAGCGTGGCGTAGCGGCGACCGCATCCGCATTGTCAAGGGTCGTCTGCGCTCGGTTGCCTGATCCAGGTCGTAATGGACTGAAAGGCCGGGATTGCGCAAGCATCCCGGCCTTTATTGCAGCTGAATAGTTTTCTTTGAAGCAATGTGCGCCATCGCACGGATTTATTGATGAGCTAACCCGACAATGGAATCACGCGAACAATGCGTGCGGTGCAGACAATAACCATTGGGAGGGACGCATCATGAACAGCCTGGCGTGGATCGGCATCATCATCTGGGGACTACTCCTGGCAAGCTTTGGCTTGCTATCGGCCCCAGCCCCTAGCGACGTCCAGGCAGGCGCCGTACAGCCGCACGACGTCGTGTTCCTGGTGGCAGGCGGCATCATCACCTGCCTGATCGGCATCACTGGCCTGTTCGGCTTCATGGGCTGGATCCCGGGCATGCGCAAAGACAAGCACTGCGCCTGATAGCCGGTGCGTTCGCCATCGTACAGAGGCCGATAGCCAGGCCTGCCATACTGGTTTGACAACGCCGGAGCGCGTGTTTCTACCGAGGACACCCATGCTTTATACAATCGCTGTCATCCTGATCGTCCTGTGGCTGCTTGGCCTGGTGACGTCATATACCATCGGCGGCTTCATCCATATTCTGCTGGTGGTCGCCGTCGTCATGATCCTGGTTCGCCTCATCAGCGGCCGAAGCATATAGAATTTCGCAGTATTTTTGTTAAAACCGATCCGTTTCGCGGTCTTACCCATGGGGGTATGACGGCGAAACGGATTCTGAATCAAGGAGATTTACCATGCAAAAGAAAATCAGCAAACTGAGCAAATCGGTCATCGCCGCCACCATCGTCCTGATGACCGCCACCGGTTGTGCCGATATGAGCGCCACCCAGCGCGGCACCGCGCAAGGTGCCGGTATCGGCGCCGGCCTGGGCGCCATCCTGGGCGCCACCACCAGCGGCGGTGGCGGTGGCCGTGCCACGCGCGGCGCCGTCATCGGCGGTGCGCTCGGTGCAGTCGCCGGCAACATCTGGTCCAACCGCATGGAAGCCCAGAAGCAGGCCATGGAGCAAGCTACCCGGGGTACCGGCGTGCAGGTCAGCCAAACCTCCGACAACCGCCTGAAACTGGAAATTCCAAGCGACGTGTCGTTCGATACCGGCCGCTCGGACATCAAGTCCAACTTCCAGCCGGTGCTGCAGCGCTTTGCCACCACGCTCAACGAGAATCCGTCCACCACCGTGACCATCATCGGCCACACCGACAGCACCGGCTCGCCGGACATCAACCAGCCCCTGTCGGTGGACCGCGCGGCGCGCACCCGTGACTACCTGGCGAACCGCGGCGTCAATCCGAACCGCATCACCATCGAAGGCCGCGGCGAACGCGAGCCGATCGCCTCGAACAACGATGCATCGAGCCGTGCACGCAACCGCCGCGTCGAAATCTACGTCGCCGAGCGCGGCTGATCCCGAACCGCACCGTACGTGGTAACTGAAAGGCCGGCTTTGCCGGCCTTTTTCGTGGACGAAGGGTTCGTGCCCTAGCGGCCGGCCCGCGATGCCCTTACGCGTCTCGCTCAGCTTTTCTCAGTAAACGCCAGGTACAGTTCGCGCGCGCGGCGCGCCACCGGTCCTGCCTCCATGGCGTAGCTTTCGAAGCGCGTGCATGGCATCACCTTGCCGTAGTTCCCGGTGCTAAAGATCTCGCGCGCACTCAACAGTTCTTCCGGTGCCACACTGCGTTCGTGTACTGGCACGCCTTGCGCCGCCAGCAGCGCAATCACGCGGGCGCGGGTAATGCCAGCCAAGAAGGTGCCATTGAGCTTGGGCGTGACGACGGCGCCGTCGCGCGCCACCAAGAACAGGTTCGAGGTGGCGAATTCCGCCACCATGCCTTCGGCATCGAGCACGATCGCCTGGTCGAAACCGCGCGCGCTGGCCTCGCGCATGGCACGCGTCGAGTTGGCGTACAAGGCTGACGCCTTGGCATCGGTCGGCGCCATGCTCGGCTGCGGGCGTAGCAAGGTCGACAGGCAGGCCGAAAACCCGGCAAAGGCCGGCAGCGGCGCGTCGAACAGGGTCAGCGCGAACCGGCTCCCCTCGGGCACCGGGATCAGGAAGCCGTCGGTCCCGAACACCAGCGGGCGGATATACAGTTCGGCATCGGCCGGGAACCTGGCCACGCCTTCGCGCACCAGCGCTTCCATCTCGTCCACCGACAGCGGGCAACGCAGGCCCAGCTTCTCGGCCGACACGATCACGCGTTCCAGGTGCGGGCGCAGATCGGGCAGCTTGCCGCCAAGGGCGCGGGCGCCATCGAATACCGACGAGCCCAGCCAGAGGCTGTGGTCCATTGCGCCATAGAGCGGCACATTGCCTTCGTTCCAGTTGCCGTTGAAATAAGTCAGGTACATGGATTTCCCGTCGGTTCGTGTATCACGCAGCACGCCAGTGTAACCGAGCGACCAATCTATTGTTCGGTGGCGAACTATGTTTCCCTGATGACTCGCGTACACTACGGCTTTCAACACCTTCATTGCCCATGCTCGACATTCTAGAACGGATCGATCCCGACAGCGACCGCATCGACCTGCTGGTCGACCTGGTCGATTGCCTGCGCCCGCGTCACCGCTGGGTGTGGCAAAAATCGGACGATCCGCTCCAGGCAGTACGCACCCTGACCCAGCTCCTGAAGGGTAACCCGCTCCAGGCGTGGAAACTGCACCACTACATCACGACCCTGCTGGAGAGTCGCCGCCATACCAGCCTGTACAGCGACATCGGCATCCTGTCGAACGACGGCTTCGTTACCGAACTCAAACGCCGTATCAGCTACCGCTTCCTGCCGCCGGCACTCAACGACCTCTATCTGTCCGATGCGCTGAACCAGGTGCTATACGCGGAAACCGACTACGAATGGATCCGCGCGGTGCCCAAGGCCGAATGGATGGAACTGTTCGACGTGATCGCCAATGCCCCGCCCCCGCTGGAGAACATCGACGCACCGATTCCATCCGAACGTGCGCGCTATGTCACTGTCATGGGCATCCTCGACGCGATTCGCACGCTGTCGTGCCGCATCTGCGCGCTGGGCCTGGAACCGCGCCTGGTGCATAGCTATAGCGAGATCGAAAACTTCGACTCGCCCTTCTTGATGCAGAACATCGAGGTCAACCACTACCTCGACGAGTACGGACGCTATCTCGAAGGCAAGCTCGACTCGCCGGAGCCGGCGCGCCACCTGCTGGTGATGCTGGATCAATGCCAGGACGTGGTGCTCAAGATACGCCGGGGCGGAGCCAGCACCGGCACCAGCGTGGCCCTGACCTATCTGCTGGTGGCGCTGCAGCAGAGTATCGACCGCCTGCATAAGCTGCTCTACCTGGTGGACGTCAGCGGCGCGCTGCCGTCCGCGTCCACCGGTAACGCCGTGGCCAGCCCGGTCGCCACCCCTGCCGGGACGGTAGAGAGCGAACGCCGCTTGGCGGCGGTGGCGCTGGCCGAGGAACTGATCGAGGCGCACAACACCAAATACAAGGTACGCGGCCTGTTGCGCGACAACGTCGACCTGCTGGCGCGTAACGTGACCGAAAACGCCAGCCGCACCGGCGAGCACTATGTCGCGGACACCCGGCGCGCGCTGCGCCACATGTTCCTGTCGGCCGCCGGCGCTGGTTTCATCGTTGGCTTCATGGCCATGTTCAAGATCATGCTCGGCTACCTGCGCACCGCACCGCTGGTCGAAGCCTTCTTGTTCAGCATGAACTACTCGCTCGGCTTCATCCTGATCTACGTGCTGCATTTCACGGTCGCCACCAAGCAGCCGGCCATGACGGCGCAGCATATCGCAGCGTCGTTGCACAAGGCCGACAACGGTCGCGGGCTCGACGTCGACAGCCTGGCGACGCTGGTGAACAAGGTATTCCGGACCCAGATCGTCGCCGTGCTGGGCAATATGGCGCTGGCCTTCCCGGTGGCGTGGGCGATTGCGGTCGGCTACAAGGCGATCAACGGCAACCACATGGTCGACCCGGTCAAGGCCTACCACCTGCTGGCGGACATCGACCCCTTCCATGGATTGGCACTGTTCTACGCCGCCATCGCCGGCGTCTGGCTGTTCGTGGCAGGCTTGATCTCGGGCTATTACGACAACAAGGCCCTGTACACCCGCATGGGCCAGCGCGTACGCCAGCTGCGCAGTTTGCGGCGTCTGCTGGGAACCGAGCGCCTGGGCCGCTTTGCCAACTACATCGAAGACAACCTCGGCGGCCTGGCCGGTAACTTCTTTTTCGGCCTCATGCTCGGGCTGACCGGCACCGTCGGCTACCTGCTTGGCCTGCCGCTCGATATCCGCCATGTCACCTTCTCGACCGCCAACCTGGCCACCGCACTGGTTGCGCTCGACCAGCAGCTGCCACTTGAAGCCGTGCTCAACGGCGCGGCCGGGGTGGCGCTGATCGGCGCCGTCAACCTGTTCGTCAGCTTCGGCCTGGCCTTGTGGGTGGCGATGCGCTCGCGCAAAGTCCAGTTCAAGCGCGGTATCCTGCTGATGCGGGCCCTGGGCCGCCGTTTCCTTGCCGCGCCAATTGATTTCTTCCTCGGTCCGAAAGACACTCCCAAGGACCACGTGCTGCCTGGCAGCGAACACTGCAGCGACCTCATCGTGAGAGAAACCAAATGAACAACAAGCGCCTGACCAGCTTCATCGGCTTTCTGGCTTTCGTTTGCGTGGTGGCCTCTTGCAAGAGCCTGCCCGATGCCGGATCGCTGCCCGATACGCCCATCAAGCGCACGCCCACGGTAGCGACGCAGCGCGGCATGCTCGACGTCAAGCAGGCTTCGCAGCTGCTGTCTAAGCGCTGGTCGAACGCAACGGCCGACCTCAAGGGGCTGGCGGTGCTCGAGGAGCAGGCCACTGGTGTACCGCTCATCCCCGGCAACAAGGTGACGCTGCTGTTCGACGGGCCCGCCACGATGCGCGACATGATGAACGCGGCGCGCGCGGCCACCACCTCGATCAACCTCGAAACGTATATTTTCGACCAGGATCCGGTCGGCCTCGAGTTCGCCGACGTCCTGATTGCCAAGCGGCGCGAGGGCGTGGTGGTCAACATCATGGCCGACGGCGTCGGCACCCTGGCCACGCCCAAGGAATTCTTCGAGCGCCTGCGCGCGGCCGGCGTCAATGTGCTGATCTTTAATCCGGTCGATCCCACCAAGCGTCCCGGAAAATGGCAGCTCAACAACCGGGACCACCGCAAGATCATGATCGTGGACGGCAAGATCGGCTTCACTGGCGGCATCAACATCAGCGAGACCTATGCCAACAGCTCGCTGTTTCGCTCGAAGAAGCGGGCCAGCACCGCCGACCACTCGAAAATCGGCTGGCGCGACACCCATATCCGCATCGAGGGTCCGGCGGTGGCGACGCTGCAATGGGCCTTCATCGACAACTGGGTGCGCCAGGATGCGGGCGATTTGCCGCGCGTCGATTATTTCCCGCGCCTGGCCCCGGCCGGCGACAAGGTCATGCGCGTACTGGCCACCTCGCCCGACCGCGATTCGGAAATCTACAAGTCGCTGATGATCGCGATGAACGAGTCCAGCAAGTCAATCCACATTACCTCGGCCTATTTCGTCCCGGACCAGCAGATCGTCGACTCCCTGATCGCGGCGGCCAAACGCGGTGTCGACGTCAAGCTGGTACTGCCGGGCGTCTCCGATCACCAGCTGATCAAGTATGCAGGCCATGCCTTCTACGAGCAGCTGCTCGCCGGCGGCGTCAAGATCTTCCAGTTGCAGGTGGCCGTGCTGCACGCCAAGACGGCCGTGATCGACGGCATCTGGTCGACGATAGGTTCGGCCAACATCGACCGCCGCAGCTTTATTCACAACTACGAGCTCAACGTGGTCGTACTGGACCCGGCCTTCGCACGCGAGATGGAGAGTGCCTTCAACGAGGACTTGCGCCACTCCAGGCAGGTGACGCTGGAGCAGTGGCGCCAGCGCCCGTGGAAAGACCGCCTGAAGGAACTGGCCGGCCGTTTGGCTGAATACTGGATCTAGACGATCTGGTCGTGCGCCGCTGTGCGTAGCGCACGATCAGATCGCCGCCATCAGTCCCTCGTTTTGCGCCGTCCATATATTCCCCGCGCGGATGAACTTTTCGGTGGCGACCAGTTCGAAATGGTGGTGCACCGCGTCCCACCCATAGCGGTCGATCTCGACTTTCTGCGACTCGACCCGGACCACGTTGAATGAATTGACCTCGCCGCGCCCGCGGGTCGAGGTGGCGGTTCCGGCCTGCACCACCAGTGCCGCGTATTCGCAGATCTGGTAACGCTGCGCAGTGCTGCCGGTGTGGCTGGCATGCATATGCCCTCCCATCAGGATATCCACGCCGCTCTGCGCAAAAGACTGCATCGCGCGCGGCGCACGGTTGACCAGGTCGCCGTCCTCGAAATGGTCGGGCAGGTCGAACGGATGGTGGCCGACCACGATACGCGTGACCGAGGCGGGCACCGCTGCCAGCTGCGCCCGGATCGCCGCCAGCTGCTCACGGCTGACGCGGCCATCCTTGATGGTCAGCGAACGCGCCGTATTCACGCCGACGACCGCGATCTCGTCGTCCAGGTAGAACGGTGCAAGCTCGTCGGTAATATAGCGCTTGTAGCGCGCCAGCGGCTTCACGAAGCGCCGGAACACGTTGTACAGTGAAATGTCATGGTTGCCGGGCACGATGATCTGCGGCCCCGGCAGGGTATCGAGGAAGGCCCGGGCTTGCTCGAACTGTTCCGACTTGGCACGCTGGGTCAGGTCGCCCGACACCACCACCACATCCGGGGCGATGTGCTCGATCCGCTCGCGCAAGGGCGCCAGCAACGTGTGGTCGACGCGGCCGAAATGCAGGTCCGACAGGTGTACAAGAGTGCGCATCGATAATTCCTAGTCAATCGGTTCCATGGTGATCGGATTCACTTATCTTGTGGTGCGACCGCAGCGCCTGCGCGCCGTGCGCGCGCCCGCGCGCGGCGGTCCAGCGTGGTGGCCCCGGCGATGCAGATAGCCAGCCAGCCGCAGCCTTCCACGGCCGCCGCCAGCACATCGGATAAATAATGTACTCCAAGATACATCCTTGAGAAGGCGACCGTCGCCACCATCGCCAGCGCCAGCACCAGGGGCAGCACCCTGCCCGGCCACGACCGTGCATGGCGCGCGGCATAGCAGGCAATGAAACCATACAGCACCGTGGCGGCCATCGTGTGTCCGCTCGGGAAACTGTAGGTGCTCAGCTGCAGCAAGGGTTCGTCGAAATGCGGGCGGGCGCGCTCGAACGTATGCTTTAGAAGCACGTTCAATATCAGACCGCCCGGGACCGCGCTGGCCAGTGCGACCAACCAGTAACGCTGGCCACGCCGGTACAGGCAGCCAGCGGCCAGCGCCGCCAGCCCCAGTATTCCTGGGGTGCTATGGAGGTGCGTTACGGCCATCAGGAACTGACGCAGACCGCCGTTGACGCGTGCATGCGCGTGCAGCCAGTGGGCCAGTTCCAGGTCGAGTCGGGTGATCGGGGCGCCGGCGACCATGGCACCGGCCAGGTGGGCGAACACGGCGGTGGCGATGACGAGCATGGCCACGCCCAGCGTCAGGTGCAGTCCGTATTCGCTCTCGGGAGACAAGCGCTCGGCGGTGAAACGTTGCAACCGGGAACGCGTTTTCTTGGGCATGAAGATGAAGGTGGGGGCAGTTGGCGAAAAAACTACAGAATTAAATTTTCACTGTACATCCGAACAGTAACTGTAGATTTATACAGTGGTTGTGCTATCCTTTAGTTACTCCAACGAATTTAATAAAAGGAAAACACATCATGACCACCCTGAACAGCTCCTTCGGCCTGGAATATGCCCCTGTCCCTTTTATGCTGCGCATTGGCCAGCGTGAACTCCTCGTCACCCGTGATTTCCGCAAGCGCTATTATGCGGTCAACCCGGTCATCGAATGCGATACCGGCGTCGAAGCGGGCCACGTTGAAATCCTTTTATTCCGCCGTTGGCTGCTGATCCTGTCGAAGGCGCACTGAGCCCGACACGCGGCAAGCTGTCGTTATGCAAAAAAACACATATCGTTAGGCGAATTAATTCGTTCCTTCAGGGGGAGCCCGTGTCGTAGCCTAAGGCTTCGACTTCGCCCCTTGAAAGAACGATATGTTTCGAAGAAATTTTTTGACCGTACTAGCCGCAGCTGCGCTGCTGGTTCCACCCCTGGCAGCTGCGCCGGCGTTTGCGGCAGACCTCACGCTGCTGAACGTGTCCTACGATCCGACCCGTGAACTGTATCAGGACATCGATGCCGCATTTGCCCGCCACTGGAAAGCCAAGACCGGCGACAGCGTCACGATTAAACAGTCGCACGGCGGCTCCGGCAAGCAGGCGCGCGCAGTCATCGACGGCCTGCCGGCCGATGTGGTCACGTTAGCGCTTGCCTACGACATCGATGCCATCAGCGAAAAGGGGCTAATCGCGCCGAACTGGCAGGGGCGTCTGGCGCACCGCAGCGCGCCTTACACCTCGACCGTTGTTTTCCTGGTCCGCAAGGGCAACCCGAAAAATATCCGTGACTGGGGCGACCTGGTCAAGCCAGGTGTATCTGTCATTACGCCCAACCCGAAAACCTCTGGCGGCGCGCGCTGGAACCATCTGGCGGCATATGGCTACGCCCTGCGCCAGCCAGCTGGCTCGCCAGCGAGTGCCCGGGAGTTCCTTGGCAAGCTGTACAAGAATGTTCCGGTGCTCGATTCGGGCGCGCGCGGCGCCACCACTACCTTCGTCGAACGCGGCATCGGCGACGTTTTGCTGGCCTGGGAGAATGAAGCCCTGCTCGCCCTGCGCGCGCTGGGAGCGGACAAGTTTCACATCGTCGCGCCTTCGCTGAGCATCCTGGCCGAGCCCCCAGTCGCCCTCGTCGACAAAACGGTCGACAAGCGCGGAACTCGCCAGCTGGCGCAGGCCTATCTTGACTTTCTGTACAGCGACCAGGGCCAGCATATCATCGCCAGAAACTACTACCGCCCCGTGATGCATGGGCAGGCACAGAAACCTGCGTCGCAGTTCCCGAATATAAAGCTATTCCCAATCACCGAACTCGGCGGTTGGCGGCAGGCACAGAAGCTGCACTTCGCCGATGGCGGCTTGTTCGATCAGATCTACGCACCCGGAAAGTAAGCCGGCCTTGGGTTCACCGATGTCCGCCGCGCAGGCCGGCAGCTTGAGCAGCATTGAACCATGCCAATGCTGCGATTGCCTTCTTTGATAGCCGTGCTGGTCGACGATCACACCCTATTTGCCGCCCTTGGTCTGGCCCGGAGGCTGGCTCGAGAGAAAGTCGGTGTCGTCTTCGGTCAGCGGCAGATCGGGGATCGAAATGATGCGGTCGGTATCGATATCGGCACCGTCCCTGGACACCGTATCGCGGCCAGCCGTGGCGCGTTCGCCGGTGCCGCCCATGTCGCTGTCGCTCGAAAAATTGGCGTCGCCAACGTCCGGACCGGCGGTGCCGTCGGCGTGGCTCGCTTCGAGGTCGGAGGTGGTGCCGCCGTCGAAGTCGAGAATCTGGTCGGGGTCGAGCGCATCGGCAAAGCCAGGGCCGCCTACGACGTCGCTGCCGGTGTCCGAGATATCGCTCGGGCCGAGGGCGTCAATACCATGGCCCTTGCCGAGACTGCGGTCCGGACCTTCCGGGAAGTTATCCGGATCAAGTGTGCTGATGCCTGTCATGTTGCCTCCAAAACGTTGATTAGCCGGGCTGAAATGCCATGAAGACAGGCTACCGTTTTTTGCAACAGCGCGTCGCCGCGCACGCCCGGCACGCGCTAGAAACCGCGCCGCATCCCGACGTTGATCGCGCCGCTGCCGCCCGGGCGCATGCCAGTGTTCGGAAAACCGTTGGTTTGCCGGATATGCGAATAGGCGGCGTAGAAATCCATCCGCCGCGACACCGCATAGGTGGCGCCGATGGCGATCTGGCGCGCATCGCGGTTGGCCACTTCGCGGTCGTTCTTGCGGATAAAGGACGCCAGCAGCGTGGTGGCACGCCCGAGCGGCACCGCCACCCCGCCCAGCACGTCGCGGCTATTGGTCGACTGGGTCGTCGAGATGACCCCAGCGCCATAAGGATTATCCGGATTGAACAGTGGCGAACTGCCCCAGCCGCGATTGGCGCTGTAGGCAGCGTACGCCGTGCCCCAGCCGAGCCGCAGGTTGGCGGCGATGATCGAGTTCTTGGCCGCCATGGTGATCCCAGTCTGGTTATAGCGGGTGATCTTGGCCACGTTGCGGTTCTGGTGCGCGGCGCGCAATGTGAACAGGCCGGCGCTGACACCGACCGTCATGCCCCAGGCGCGCCCGGACGGCGAACCGTCGATGTCGCCCTTGCCCCACGACGAACCCGCCATGAAATTGTTGTGCCGGCCCTGATAGCTGACGCTGTCGTCGGCCTGCAGCGTAGCGCCAGCGGCACCGATGGCGTTGCCGGCCATGCCGCCATGGAAAGGGTCGCCGACGTCGTTCAAGGCCTGGAAGTCGAGGTTGTACTGGCGCCCGACCGTCAGCGCGGCCGCTTCGGCTTGCTGGCGCGCCGCGGCTTCATCCACGGTTTCGAGCATGAAGATCGCCGGCGCGTCGCTTGGAAGCTTCGCAGCACCGGCCCTGCCCGGCTCGGGCACGGTCGCGCCGCCGGCGTCAATCGCTCCAGCGTGGGCCGAAGCACAAACCGCGCTTGATGCGAGCACGGCACATGCAAGGATAGTCATCTTCATGGCGTTCTTCCCTCTCTGAAACAGAGTTATCCGCTTCTTTGGCGAACCGTTCCGTCTCATACCGCACACAAATCTGCAGCCTGACCAAAATCGGGGCTGCCTGGCGAGCGTGCCCGACGATTACGTCCATGACTTGTTCTACACCGTAGAGCGATCGGACACAAGGACTAATCAACCGTGCAGGGGACCCGGGACGCGCCGTGGCTGGGCATGATGCGTTGGAGTTACTTGGGATGGCAGAGCTGCCAAGACGGGCAACGACAAGATATTCGCGTCAAGGCGCGAATGTGAAGGCAACCGCAGACGGGATGCGGTCGAGCCGTGGGGCCTCGCCCGTTACCGGGCGAAACCGAGGCGATGACGATGGGGAAACAGCGGGATGAGACCGCGCTTGCCGGCTCGATCGAGCCGGTAGCGCTCAGTTACCGAAGTAGCGACCCGGACGGTGCCAGGCCATGACCATGCTGCTCATGGCGATCGCGCTCAGCGACGACCAGCCCACCAGTTGCGGCGAGACCAGCAGCAGCGCCGCCAGCAGGATCACGGCGTCAATCAGTACCTGGGTGCGGCCGGCATTGATGCCATACTGCTTTTGCAGCCAGAGTGTGACGATACCGGTGCCGCCGACGCCGGCGCCATGGCGCGCCAGCGCCAGAATACCCATGCCGCAAAAGGTGCCGCCACCGAGCGCCGCCAGCATCGGCTTTACATGCCCGATGACCAGCCCGTATGGCACGAGCTTGAGCATGGCCATGACCAGCACACTGACGGCCAGCGACTTGATGGTAAAGCGCGCCCCCATGAACAGGTAGCCGAACAGGAAGAACGGCAGATTAATGAGCATGAACAACATGCCGACCGAATAGCTGGTGGTGTACGACAGCAGCAGCGAGATACCCGCCACGCCGCCCGTGATCAAGCCAGCTGCCTGCAACAGCAGCACTCCCATGACGACAAACAGCACGCCCACGCAGATTCCGTACAGATCGTCCAGCATCGAATGCGGCTTGACAGAGGCCGGGCCGTTCGCCTGCACGCCGGAGGACGGCATCGTTCCCTGCATCATTGCCATGCCCCTGCACGCACGTAGACAGGCGCAGGCACGGTATGCGTGGCGCATGGGAGGGACAGCAAGCCGGGCGGGAGATCTTGGGTCATTTTCCTCGGGGTTCGGAACGAAAACTGGTCGTCGCAGTGCCACACCAGGCGCTGTTGACGACAACATACGGGAACGTGGATGGTACTACCGGGTAACGCTGCGTATTATTACCGATGTTGCAGCGCAATGTAAGACGACGAATCCATATGTCAGTCATTCATGATTCGAATAACGAGCAACGCCAAGGTCGCGGGGATTCATGGCTTGGGCATAGCTGGACCCCGCAGGAGGCCAGTTAGATGGCCGCCTACGGGTGGTTGATTGACTTATTTATACAATACGTTTGGCAGCCACAGCCCGATTGCTGGGAAGGAATACAGCAGCACGATGCCCAGCACCTGGATGCCCATGAAGGGCAGCATCCCCATGAAGATCTGGTTCAGGGTAACGTGCGGCGGCGCCACTCCCTTCAGGTAAAAGGCCGACATTGCCACCGGCGGCGACAGGAAAGCGGTCTGCAGGTTCATGGCCACCAGCAAGCCGAAGAACAGCGGATCGATATTGAAGTGCGCCAACAGCGGCACGAAGATTGGCATGAAGATGACGATGATCTCGGTCCATTCGAGCGGCCAGCCGAGCAGGAAAATCACCACCTGCGCCAGGATCATGAACTGCACCGGGGTCAAGTCCATTCCCAGCACCCAGGCGTTGATGATTTCCTGCCCGCCCAGCAGCGCGAATGCGGCCGAAAAGATACTCGAGCCGACGAACAGCCAGCACACCATCGCCGTGGTCTTGGTGGCCAGGTGGGCCGAGTCGCGCAGCAGGTTGAAGTTGAACCGGCGGTAGGCGATCGCCAGGATCAGTCCCCCGAACGCACCCATCGCCGCTGCCTCGGTCGGCGTGGCCAGCCCAAACACGATGCTGCCGAGCACCGCCAGGATCATGAAGGCCAGTGGAAACAGTGAGCCGAGCAACATCTTGAAAATTTCCAGCCGCGCAAAGCTGAAGAACACGTAAAAGAGCAGCATGGCGGCCGCGCCAACCGCGAATACGGTCCAGAACGTATCGGAAGCGGGCTTGGCAAGTTGCACCTGCCCGGGGGTCGCAGAATCAGCCTGGATGGTCTCGGGGCTGGCAGGGTTGGCCGGCGCGGCCGGCGCAGGCGCTGGCGCGCCGCCCTCCACCGGCGGCTCGGCCAGCGTGTCCTCGGCGGGCGGCTCTTCCAGGCCACCGCCGTTGCTGCTGGCGTAGCTGTCGACATTCTGCTGCATGCCCATCTCGACCAGCTCGGTCGGCGCGGCATCGGGCGCGGTGACGATGCGGTAGCTCACTCCCATGACGGCAGCAAAGGCCAGGGCCGGCAGCAAGGCCACGAACAGGTTCGACAACAGGGTACGGTTTGAGACCTGCGTGGCCAGTGGGCCCTTGATCGCGCGCACCAGGCCGGGTACCGCACCCTTGTTGTAGGCTCCCGGAATCGCCTTGGTGAAGGCCGGCAGCGCGACGACGCGTTCGGCAGCCGGCAGCGGCGGCGCCCAGGACGGTTTGAGCTTGGCGATCAGCAGCACATAGCCCACATACAGGCTGGCGAGCATGATTCCGGGGAAGAAGGCCCCCGCATACAATTGCACCACCGAGACGCCGGCCGTCGCTCCATACACGATCAGTAGCACCGAGGGCGGAATCAGGATGCCCAGGCAGCCACCTGCGGTAATACAACCGGCCGAGAGCTGGGTGCTGTAGCCAGCCTTGAGCATGGCCGGCAGCGCGAGCAGCCCCATCAGCGTAACGACCGCGCCCACGATGCCGGTAGCCGTGGCAAAAATGGCGCAGGTGACGATGGTGGCCACCGCCAGCGAACCCGGAATGCGCGCCATGGCGAGGTGCAGGCTCTTGAACAGTCGCTCGATCAGGTTGGCGCGTTCGACTAGGTAGCCCATGAAGATGAACAGCGGGATCGAGATCAGCACGTCGTTGGCCATCACCGAATAGGCGCGCTGCACCATCAGGTCGAGCGTGAGTTGCACCGCCTGGTCGGGGTCGCTGCTATAAAAGGCGAACCAGGCGAACATCATGCCCATGCCCATCAGGGTAAAGGCGGTCGGGAAGCCGAGCATGATGGCCACCACCACCAGCGCCAGCATCAACAGGCCCAGGTGGCCGTTGCTCATGTCGGCGGGGGCCGGCATCAGCACGAACAGGCTGACGACGATGGCCAGCAGGATCGACAGGCCAAACCAGATTTCTTTTCTCATTTTGCCGGTCCTCCGTCCGCGTGCACCATGGCCTTGAGTTTGTCGACGTCGACTTCTTCGACGTCGGCTTCGCGCGCCGGCCATGCGCCATTGCGCAGGCAGATCACGCAGCGCACGATTTCCACGCAGCCCTGCAGCAGCAGCAGGATGCCGGCGAACGGAATGACCATCTTGAACGGATAGAGCGGCGGGCCGTTGGCGGTGAGCGTGGAATGCTCGCGGATGGCGAACGATTCGGCAGCGTAGGTGTAGCCGGCCCAGCACAATGCCACCACGCCGGGAATAAAGAACACGAAGTACAGCAGCAGGTCGAGCCCGGCCTGGAGGCGCGGCGGGAAGAAGCTGTACAGCACATCGCCGCGCACGTGGCCGTTCTTGGCCAGGGTATAGGCGCCGGCCATCATGAAGGCGGCGCCGTACATCATGATCATCAGGTCGAAGGCCCAGGGGTTGGGCGAATTCAGGGCATAGCGCGCAAACACTTCCCAACTGATGAGGAAGGTCAGCGCCACGATCAGCCAGGAGAAAGCCTGGCCCACCAGGCTGCTGAGCCGGTCGACGAAAAACAAAACGTTCTGCATGTAGCTGCTCCCGGTCGCCAAAAAAGCGCCACCCTCGTTTTCGAACGGGGGTGGCGCGCATGAAGCTCAAGACGAGGCTTATGCCTTCTTGGGCGGCGCCTTGCGACCGAAGTAGTGGTTGTAGGCCATGCGGCGCGGATTGTTGGTGTCCATGTCCCACTTCATCGCACGCTCGGCGAAGCTGCGCATCGACGCCTCGACCTTCTTGAACAGCGGATTGCCGGCGCCCTTCTTGGCGACCACCTCGTCCCAGAGCGCCAGCTGCGCCTGCAGCAGCGAGTCAGGTGTCTTGTAGAACTTGACGCCATCCTTGGCCTGCATGTCGCGGTAGTCCTTGGAATAGCGGTCGACCGCCTTCCACGACATGTCGGACGACGCCGCCTCGACCGCGTTCTCGATGATCGCCTTGAGCTTGGCGGGCAGCGCGTTGTACTTGGACTTGTTGAAGGTGATCTCGAAGGTCTCTGAGCTCTGGTGGAAGCTTTGCAGCATGCAGATCTTGGATACGTCGGGGAAACCGAGCAGCCGGTCGGAGCTGGCGTTGTTGAACTCGGCGCCATCGAGCAGGCCGCGATCCATGGCCGGCACGATCTCGCCGCCCGGCAGCGCATTGACCGCAGCGCCCATGGCTGTGAACAGGTCGATCGCCAGTCCGTTGGTGCGGAACTTCATGCCCTTCAGGTCTTCTTTCTTGCTGATCGGCTTCTTGAACCAGCCCAGCGGCTGGGTGGGCATCGGTCCGGTGAGGAAGGAAACGACATTCGCGCCGATGCCGTTATACAGTTCGGCCAGCAACTCCTTGCCGCCCCCGTACTTGTGCCATGCCAGCACCATGTTGGCGTCCATGCCATAGGCCGGGCCCGAGGTCCAGAGTGCGATCGCGGCCTGCTTGCCGTAGTTGTAGCCCATCACGCCATGGCCGCCGTCGAGCGTGCCCTTGGAGACCGCATCGAGCAAGCCGAAGGCCGGCACCACGGCGCCGGCCGGCAGTACGTCGATCTTGAGTTCGCCGCCGGTCATGTCATTGACCTTCTTGGCGAAATCAAGCGCGTATTCGTGGAAGATGTCCTTGCTCGGCCAGGTACTCTGGAAGCGCATCTGCTTGGGCGTTTGCGCACTGGCAATCATGGGGAAAGCCAGCGTGGCGCCGGCAGTACCGGCGGCCGCGCTTCCGAGGAACTTGCGACGATTAGGTAGAGATTGATTCGACTCCTTGTCACCCTTCTTCATGCTATGTCTCCTGTCTAGTTTTAATTACATCGACTGAATCAAACCGCGCATAAATTTTGGCTTCGAGAAATAACGCTCCTCGAGACGACGCCACACATCCGTCTGAAGAATGTGCTTGTTTCCTTACGGATTGCTTACGTGATGAGTCATCAAGAAAAGCGGGACAGGTTCTCGTGGCATGAAGGCGGTCAGGCCAGCAGATGCGGTCCGATCTGCGCTACCGACTTCACGCCGGTGAGCACCATGTTGGTACGCAAGTCCTTTTCGAGGATGTCCAGCAGGCGCTCCACCCCGGCCTGCCCCTGCGCCGCCAGCGCGTACACGAAGGCCCGTCCCAGCAGCACCCCGTCGGCGCCCAGCGCGAGCATGCGAAATACGTCGGTGCCGGTGCGAACGCCGCCGTCGGCGAAGATCGTCATCTTGCCCTTGACCGCATCGGCAATCGAAGGCAGTGCCTGCGCGCTCGACAAGGCGCCGTCGAGCTGGCGGCCGCCGTGGTTGGACACCACGATGCCGTCGGCGCCAAATCCGAGCGCCGCGTTGGCATCGTCGGCGTCGAGGATGCCCTTGAGGATGAGCGTGCCCTGCCACTCGTCGCGGATCCATTGCAGGTCTTGCCAGCCGATGTCGGGGTCGAAGTTCGCACCCAGCCACCCGATGTAGTCTTCGAGGCCGGTGGCATGGCCGCGGTAGGCCGAGATATTGCCGAGATCGTGGGGACGCCCGTGCAGGCCGACATCCCAGGCCCAGCGCGGGTGCCGCATCGCCTGCCCCATGCGCCGCAGCGGGCCGTTCGGACCGCTCATGCCGCTATGGGCGTCGCGGTAGCGGTTGCCGGGCACCGGCATGTCGACCGTAAACACCAGGGTGGTGGCGCCGAGTTCCCAGGCGCGCCGCATCACGTCGCGCATGAACGCGCGGTCTTTCAAGACATATAGCTGGAACCAGATCGGCGCCGATGCCTGGGCAGCGACCTCGCCCAAGGAGCAGACCGAGACGGTGGACTGGATGAAGGGAATCCCCTTGTTGCAGGCGGCGCGCACGGCCTGCACCTCGCCGCGGCGGGCGAACATACCGGTCAGGCCGATCGGCGCGAGCGCGATCGGGAGCGCGCTATGCCGGCCGAACCAGCAGGTGGTGAGGTCCAGTTGCGAGGATCCGCGCAATACCTTCTGGCGCAGCTTGACTTGCTGGAGGTCGTCGACATTGGCGCGCAGCGTCTGCTCGGCGCCCGCCCCGCCGTCCAGGTAGTGAAACAGGAATGGCGGAAGCCTGCGGCGCGCGGCTTCGCGAAAATCGGTGGCGGACGAAATGATCATGTGCGGGGGCAGTCGCAGAGAATGACGAACCCAGCATAGCAGGATGCAACAAGAAAAGGACGCCGAAGCGCCCTTTCCTGCCGCCCAAACGGCGGTTAATTACCGCAGCCGAGCGAGGCGATCCGGTCGCGCGCAGCTTTTGCCTGGACCAGGCCGTAACCATACCTGGTATCGCGGCCGGCGCTGCCGAGGTCTTGCGCGCTCTTGCCGAGCGTGCTGCGGATCTGCGCGGCGCTACAGGACGGGTAATAGCTCCAGACCAGAGCCGCGACGGCCGCCACGTGCGGGGTCGCCATCGAAGTGCCGCTCTTGTAACCGTACTTACCCTTGCTCACCGGAATGGTCGAATAGACGCTGACGCCAGGCCCGACCAGTTCGACCTGGCTGTTGTACTGCGAGAAGCTGGCCCGTTGCTTGTACTCGTCGACGGCGCCTACCGACACCACGCTGCTGTAGCTGGCCGGATAGGACAGCGACGAATTGCCCGCATTGCCAGCCGCGGCAATGCTCAAGATGTTGGCGCTGGCCAGGGTGGCAAAGGCATTCGATTCAGTCGTGCTCGAGCCCGAGCCGCCAAGCGACATGCTGATGATGTTGGCCCCCGCCGCCCGGCACTTGTTGGCCGCGCTGGCCAGGTCGGACGAATAGGCCCAGCCGCTGGCGCTGAACACTTTTACGATGTGCAACTGAAGGCGGCGATTGGCATTGACGCCCACCACGCCCACGCCGCTGTTATTGATGGCGGCGATGGTACCGGCCACGTGGGTACCATGGCTGTTTTCATCGGTGTACCAGTTGCCGGTGCCCGCATCGTAGTCGCCGGTGTGGACATTGCCCGACAAGTCTTCGTGCGCGCGGTCGTAGCCGGAATCGATAATGCAGACCTTGCGGTTGCCGGTGTTGATATCGCTGAGCAGGTCGGCCTGGACTTGCTTGATGCCGTAGGGTACGGCCTGGCCGGTGGCGTAAGGATTGCCGGTCGATGGCGTGGTCAGGGCAATCGCATAGCGTTTGTGGTCTTCTTCGATGTAATCGACGTTCGGGTTGTTCTCCAGACCCTTTAAAGCCGACCGTGGCACTTCCATCGCGACGGCATCGGTGCCGAAGATCTCCTTTTTCACCGTGGCGTTCGCGCCCGCAGCGACCGACTTCAGCGCCATTTTCGCACCCGGCTTGAACGCCACGATGACACGGGTAGTGTCGGCGGGCGCGGCGCTGGCCGTGCTGCACAGGATACTGGCAGCGGCGGCAATTACCCCCATGCGAAGATGATTCGCAACTTGCTTGGTCATCTGATTCTCCGAAAAATAGAACATATGGAAATGCCGCGCTTTGTCCTGTCGCGTGCACCCGGTCCTTGAGCGCTGGCCAGCTTCCCGAAGGCTCAGCTAGTGTAGATAGGGCAACTGAATTTTGACAATCCAGCGTTTCTGATAGGTATTCTCGGGGTGGAAATATCGCGCTTGTTGAACTTGGCTCAACGACGATTCGAAAGAATCATGTATGTATTGCAGGCTCGCTTGCGCCGTACCCAGACAACACCACACTACACATGTACAATTTATCGTACAGGTTGCAGTTTTCGAGTCGCAACACGCCCATGCACCTGAATTTGTAATTCAAACCGGAGTGACGAATGAGAATCATCAACTTTTCTGATGCTCGCAACAGCCTTCGGACCGTCATCGACCAGGTAGTCGCGGATGCCGACGTCACCGTTATCTCGCGCCGCGATGCACCAGATGCGGTGGTCATGTCCTTCGATTACTACAGCGGCCTGATGGAGACTGTCCACCTGTTGAGTTCGCCGGCAAACGCGGCGCATTTGGCGAAATCCATCGCGCAGGCTCGCTCGGGTCAGGCCAAGCACCGCGAGTTAATCGACGTTTCCGACGCTGGGGACCCGCAACATGCGCAACTTGACGTTCACGGATGAGGCTTGGGAAAGCTACGTCTATTGGCTAACGCAAGACAAAAAGACGCTCAGACGCATTAACGATCTGATCAAGGATGCCAAACGAGATCCGTTCGCCGGGATTGGCAAGCCTGAAGCCTTGAAGCACAGCCTCAGTGGCTGCTGGTCGAGGCGGATCGACGAGACCAACCGTCTTGTCTATGAGGTGAGGGAGGACGAGTTGATTATGCTCTCCTGCTGTTATTACTACTGAGAAGGCAGAGTCGGAGAGGGTTGGGCTTGAAGAAATCGCCCAGCCCTTTGAATCTCACACGTAGGGCGCGCAGGCGCCCTGCTGATCGCCTTGTTGCGGAAAATCGGTAAAGGCTGATTAGTATGGACGCAGCGCGCCCCTGGCGCGCATGCTGCCCGCGTGGCGGGCAGCAGATGGGCGATTCGGAGAGGGCTGGGCGGGTACGCCCAGCCCTTCGAATCTCACACGCAGGGCGCGCAGGCGCCCTGCTCGCTTCCGCCAGGAAACAAAAAACCGCCTCGTGGGCGGTTATTTTGTTTCCTGGCGGAAGCGGTGAGATTCGAACTCACGAACGGGTTCCCCCGTCGGCAGTTTTCAAGACTGCTGCCTTCAACCACTCGGCCACGCTTCCTTGCAGAACCGGCATTATACATAAACCATCACGAAGCAGGACAAATCCGCGGGCGCGTCTCCAGGCCTTAGACCACCAGCAACCAGTTCTCGCGCAGGCTGCGCTCGAAATCAAACGCCGGTACCGGCTTGCTGTACAAATAGCCCTGCACCTCGTCGCAGCCGGCCGCGCGCAGAAAGTCCAGTTGCGCCAGCGTCTCGACCCCTTCCGCGATCACCCGCAGATTCAGCTGGCGCGCCATGCTGATGATGGTACCGGCAATGGCGCAGTCGCTCGGGTCCGACGGAATGCCGGTGGTGAACGAGCGGTCGATCTTCAGGGTGTGGATCGGGAAGCGCTTCAGGTACGACAGGCTCGAGTAACCGGTGCCGAAATCGTCCAGCGACAGCGACACGCCCAGCTCCGTGATGCGGTCCATGATGGTGGTCACGCGCTCGAAGTCGTGCATCAGCGTGCTTTCGGTGATCTCGAGCTCGAGCCAGGAAGCGTCGAGCTGGTAGCGCATCAGCGTGTCGGCCACGCGGGCCGGTAGCGTGGGGGTGAATTCGCGCGCCGATACGTTCACGGCCAGACGCAGCGGCGGCACGCCGGCGCGTTGCCAGATCGCGGCCTGGGCGCAGGCCTGCTCCAGCACCCACTCGCCCACCTGCACGATCAGGCCCGTGGATTCGGCCAGCGGAATGAATTCGCCCGGGGGCACCAGGCCGCGCACCGGGTGCAGCCAGCGCACCAGCGCTTCGGCGCCGACGATGCGCCCGCTGCCGATCTCGAACTTCGGCTGGTAGTACAGGATCAGTTCACCGTTACCCAACCCATGGCGCAGGTCGGACTCGATGCGCATGCGCTCCTGCATGCCCTGGTTCATGTCCTGGCTGTAGAAGGCTACGCTGCGGTCCGGATTGTCGGCGGCCTGCTTGGCGCGTTCCATCGCGATGTCGGCCAGGCCAAGCAGGGCCTCGGCATCGCTGCCGTCCTGCGGATAGACGCTGATGCCGATGCTGGCGCCCACGCGCAGGTCGTGGCCGCCGATCATGAAGGGTGCGTCGAGCGAAGCTTGCAGTTTTTGCGCCACCGTGGTGGCCTCGAAGTGCTGGCGGATGTCGAACAGGCCGACCGCGAATTCGTCGCCGGACAGGCGCGCCACCACGTCCTCGTCGCGCAGCGTGCCGCGCAGGCGCTGGGCCACTTCGCGCAGCAGCTCGTCGCCGATGCGGCGGCCCAGGGTGTCGTTGATGCGCTTGAAGCGGTTCAGGTCGACGAACAGCACGCAGCCGGCGGCTTCGTTGCGCTGGGCGACCATCAGGGCCTGGTCGACCAGGCGTGCGAACAGGGTGCGGTTCGGCAGGCCGGTCAGTTCGTCGTAATAGGCCAGGTGATGCAACTGTTCTTCGGCCTGCTTGCGTTCGGTAATGTCGGTGAGATAGGCAATCAGGCCGATCGGGCGCTCGGCCAGGTCGCGCAGCAGCGACAGCGACAGGCTGGCCCAGAATACCTCGCCCGACTTCTTGCGGCGCTTTACTTCCATCATGCGCCCGCCCTGCTCGGCGAACACATCCTGAAAGCCTTCGTCTTCGTCGGCGTACAAGAACAGGATATTGCGGCCGACCGCTTCCAGCGCGGTATAGCCGAACAGGGTTTCGGCGCCCTGGTTCCAGCTGGTGATATAGCCCATCTGGTCCATCGTCAGCACCGACTCGTGAATCTGGTCGAGGATCTGCGACTGGTGCGCCAGCTGCGCCTCCATCTGTGCATAGGCGTGGGTAGAGCGCTGGGCCAGCGCATGCACCTGCATCAGCGACGCGGTCAGCTGGGCCAGTCCGGCCAGCAGCTGGGCGTCGCGGGCCGAATAACCGGGGCGCCCGGCCACTTCGTAGACGCCGAACTGCTCCGACACGCCAGCGACCACCTGGCGCAGCGCCGGGATGGCGCTGTCTGGTTCGGCCGCGCCGGCGTCCGGCAAAAAGCGTCCATGGGGGCTCGCCAGCATGGCCGACGCAATGCGCCCCAGCGCCTCGTGCAGCACAGGACCGCGCAGGCGCAGCACCGCATCGCAAACGGCGTTCGACGCGCCGACAAAGTCGACCGGTTCAGCCACTGGTTCGGCGACCGGTTCGTCGACCGGAGCGAGCGCGTGCAGCTCAGACATTGCGGCCCACCTGGATCGCCCATTGATAGGCATTGAGCTGGCTGCTCCACCAGTCGGCGGGGGCGATGCCGGCCGCGGCCAGATCGCCCCCCGAGGGATGGGATTCGGTCATGCGCAGCCAGGCGCCGAGCTTGCCGCTGCGCGCGAGCAGCGCGCCGGCGACATGCGGCGGCAAGTTCAGGTCGGCGACGATCTCGTCCATCGGCATGTGCAGCAGCCGGTCGAGCAGCGAGAAGACGCCGGTCATGAAGGCCAGGTCGCCATCGTCGCGTTGGCCGCCATCGATTCTGCTCAGTGCTTCGAGCTGCGCGCCACGGCGCGCGGCCAGCGGCAGCAGCAGGTTCGGCAAGCCGTCCGGCTGCTGGCGTGCGTAGAGCAGCAGTTGCAGCCAGCGCTGCAACTGGCGGCGCCCGAGCAGCGTAATGGCCTGGTTAAAACTGGTGATCTGGGTATTGACGGCGAACGCGGCCGAATTGACCAGCTTGAGCAGGTGGAACGACAGGGTCGGGTCTTGCTTGAGCTGCAGTTCGAGCTCGCGCGAATCGGCGTCGCGCGAAAGCAGGCCAAGCAGTGCCAGGATGCGGCGGCGCGAGCTGCCATCTTGCGTGTCGTTGCCGGCCAGCGCCGGATCGTACGGATAGTCGCCGCTGAACCAGTCGAAGCCGGCGGCTGCACAGTCGCTCAAGCGTCGCGCACTGTCGACGCGGCGCGCCAGGTGCGGTCCGAACAGCGCCACCAGGCGGCCGGCCGCCGGCGCGTCCAGGCCGCAGTCGCGGGCACTGCTGCGCAGTGCGGTCGGCAGGATCACGTCAGGCGACATCGCCCCGTCGAGCCAGATACGGTAACCGGTTTCGTGCAGCTCGGCCAGGCGGCGCCGCACGCCGTCCTCGCCCAGCGCGCTGGCCGCCACGACAAAGCCGATGCGGCCGGGCGGCAACATTGCCAGCACCGGGGGGGTCAATGGCGACGGATCGTCGAGCATCAGGAGAGCGTCGAGCGGTGCGATCGCAGCGAGCATGTCGGGGGTGCCAAATACGGCCTGGAGCGACTGCGGCAGGCAATGGGACAAACCGGGTTCGCTGTCTTGTATGCGCAGGCACAGGGCGACCCATTCGTTCTGCCCATTGGCGACCGGATCGACTGCTACCAGCGGAAATGGGTGGGGGTCCAGCTCGGACATCGTTGCGACTCTCTGTAATATTCAGTCAATCTTATTGCACCGTTTATCGGAAAGCAACACCTTTTGTTTCCATGCGGACACACTTTTGGGTGTTGCCGCCAGATATTTGTTCGAATTCATCAATTTTATGGGCCCGCCGCCAGCACGAAGAGCGTTTGCCTCGGCTCCCGATCCCTCGTTCGCCCTGGCTGGCGAGCACCTTCTGTACGTCGGTAACGCCGCTGACAGCGTGGATACCACGACGCAGCGTTCGCGTATTGATGCGTACATGGTGTTACTCCGGCACCAAGCGTCGCGCGACGCTGTCAAAAAATCGCTGGGCCGCATGGCAAGCAGATGCACCGCGATGCCGGTGCCAAGCGGCTAACCATCGATCGCCGGAGGCGCACCATGAAACGAATCTCGAGCATGCTCGGCTGGCTTGCGCTGGCGGTTGCCGGCGCCTTTTCGCTCGGTTACATCGCGGTCAAGCGCGGTGAGACCATCAACGCGATCTGGATCGTTGCCGCCGCCGTCTGCGTGTACCTGATTGCCTACCGTTTCTACAGCCGTTTCATTGCCTACCGGGCGCTCGGGCTGGATGCTACGCGCCAGACCCCGGCCTACAAGTACAACGATGGCCTCGATTATGTTCCGACCAACAAGTATGTGCTGTTCGGCCACCATTTCGCCGCCATTGCCGGGGCTGGCCCCCTGGTCGGCCCCGTGCTGGCGGCGCAGATGGGCTATCTGCCGAGTATGATGTGGATCCTGGCTGGCGTCGTGTTCGCCGGCGCCGTCCAGGACTTCATCGTGCTGTTCATGTCCACGCGCCGCGACGGCCGTTCGCTCGGCGACCTGATCAAGTCAGAGATGGGCGAGGTCCCGGGCCTGATTGCGCTGCTTGGCGCCTTCATGATCATGGTAATCATCCTGGCGGTGCTGGCGCTGATCGTGGTAAAGGCGCTCACCGGCTCGCCCTGGGGCACCTTCACCGTCATGGCGACCATCCCGATCGCGCTGTTCATGGGCCTGTATTCCCGCTTCGTACGGGTCGGACGCATCGGTGAAATTTCGATCATCGGCTTCGTGCTGCTGATGCTGGCCATCGTCGGCGGCCAGTGGGTGCACGACTCGCCCACCCTGGGTCCGATGTTCACCTTTACCGGCACCGAACTGACCTGGATGCTGATCGGTTACGGCTTCGTGGCCTCGGTGATCCCGGTGTGGCTGCTGCTGGCGCCGCGCGACTACCTGTCCACCTTCCTGAAGATCGGCACCATCATGGCGCTGGCGATCGGCATCCTGATCGTCGCCCCGGACCTGCGCATGCCGGCCATTACCAAGTTCATCGACGGCTCCGGCCCGGTCTGGTCGGGCAGCATGTTCCCCTTCCTGTTCATCACCATTGCCTGCGGCGCCGTGTCGGGCTTCCACGCGCTGATCTCCTCGGGCACGACGCCCAAGATGATCGAGAACGAAATCCATGCCCGGCTGATCGGCTATGGTGGCATGCTGATGGAATCGTTCGTCGCCATCATGGCACTGGTGGCCGCAGCGACCATCGACCCGGGCATCTACTTCGCCATGAACAGTCCGGCCGCCGTGCTGGGCAGCACGGCGCAGTCGGCCGCCGCGGCCGTGTCGCAGATGGGCTTCGTGATCACCCCCGCTACGCTGGAGCAGATGGCCCGGGACGTCGGCGAGCACACCATCATCTCGCGCGCCGGCGGCGCACCGACCCTGGCCGTGGGCATGGCCCACATCCTGTCGAACGTAATTGGCGGCCAGGCCATGATGGCCTTCTGGTATCACTTCGCGATCCTGTTCGAGGCGCTGTTCATCCTGACCGCCGTGGATGCCGGCACCCGCGCCGGCCGCTTCATGCTGCAAGACCTGCTGGGTGCGTTTTCCCCTTCGCTCAAGCGCACCGAATCATTGCCGGCCAACTTGCTGGCCACCGGCCTGTGCGTTGCGGCCTGGGGTTATTTCTTGTATCAGGGCGTGATCGATCCGCTCGGTGGCATCAACACCTTGTGGCCGCTGTTCGGCATCGCCAACCAGATGCTGGCCGGTATCGCGCTGATGCTGGGCACCTGCGTGCTCTACAAAATGAAGCGAGAGAAATATGCCTGGGTCACGGTCGTGCCGACCTTGTGGCTGCTTGCCTGCACCCTGAGCGCTGGCTGGCTCAAGATCTTTGACGACAACCCGAAGGTCGGCTTCCTGGCGCACGCCGACCGGTTCCGCGAGGCGCACGACGCCGGCACCTTGCTGGCACCGGCCACCTCGCTCGGCCAGATGGAACGCGTTATTTTCAACGACTATGTCAACGCGACGCTGGCAGGCTTGTTCATGTTCGTGGTGCTGGCGGTACTGTTCTACGGCATCCGTACCGTGCTGGCTTCGCGCTCGACCCTGGGCCCGACCGCCAAGGAAACCCCCTACGTCGCCATGTCCAAGCCGCAGGTGCCGTGATGTTCAGCGACTTGCTCGACGCCGGCGTGCAGGCCGGCAAATATCTCGGACAAAGCATGCGCCTGATGGTCGGGCTGCCCGAATACGACACCTACCTGGCCCATATGGAACATACCCATCCAGACCAGACGCCGATGAGCTACCACGAGTTCTTCCGCGAGCGGCAAGAGGCCAGGTATGGGGGCAGTCGGGCGACTTGCTGTTGAGGTCTTCAAGGCCTGGACTCCCCCGCATCCCTGCGCCTTGACCTCCCTCAACGCCCCCCTCCTCCCTTGTCCGTATATTTTTTTCTTGCGGGAATTTGCATTCCGCAAAGGAGGTTCTGTTTCGTCCGAAGCAGGACCGCTCCGCCGTGCCTGCGGGATCAGTATGCCGAACTTCGAGCGCTCCAGCCTGAACCAGAAGCTGACCATCATCTCGCTGCTCTCGACCGCGACCGCGCTGCTGTGCGTGTTCGTCGCGTTTGCCGGCACCTCGGTGGCCAAGCATCGGAAGGACGAGGCCATGCAGATGGCCACCTTTGCCAAGGTAATCGGAGCTACCAGCGCCGACGACCTGGTGCTGCGCGATCGCAAGCGCGCAGCGGCGGCCCTCGCCGCGCTCGGGGCCAAGCGCGATATCTCGTCGGCCGTCCTGTACGACCGGCACGGCCAGCCCTTCGCCTGGCACCCGGCGAACGGTGCCTCCGAGCCGGAGGCGCTATCTGGCATCGACGACGCCGCGCTGGCCGCCGCCACCCAGAGCCAGCGCCAGCGCCCGGTGTCGCGCACCATGCGCCTGTACCAGCCGGTGCTCGACGGCGAACTGCAGGTTGGCGTGATCATGATCGAGACCGACCTGGTCGCCGCCTGGATCGATCTCCTGGCAGGACTGGCGGTGATGGGCCTGGCCATGCTGGCCTCGCTGCTGGTGTCGATCGCGATGGCGGGCCGCTTCAAGCGCGCCATCGCCGAGCCGGTGACAAAGCTGATCCAGGCCGCGCAGAAGGTCTCCACCAGCCAGAACTACAGCCTGCGCATCGCCCACCAGCGCACCGACGAGCTGGGGCAGCTGATCGACAGCTTCAATACCATGATGGCCCAGATCGAAGACCGCGGCGCGGCGCTGCTGCACCACCGTGACGAGCTGGAACGCCAGGTCGGCGTGCGCACCGAGCAGCTGGAAAAAGCCAAGAACGCCGCCGAAGCCGCCAGCCGTGCCAAGAGCGCTTTTCTGGCCACCATGAGCCACGAGATCCGCACCCCGATGAACGGAGTGCTGGGGATGACCGAAATGCTGCTGGCGACCGGCCTCAGCGAGACCCAGCGCAACTACACCACACTGGTCAAGCGCTCGGGCGAGCACCTGCTGGTGATCATCAACGACATTCTCGACTTTTCAAAGATCGAAGCGGGCAAGCTGACCATCGAGTACATCAACTTCAACCTGTGGGACCTGCTGGACGACATCCATAACGTCTATACCCCGCAGGCGGCCACCAAGGGAATCGGCTTCGACTTCGACATCGCCAACGATATTCCGGTGGCGATCTGCGGCGACCCGAACCGGCTGCGCCAGATCATGGCCAACCTGCTGGGCAATGCCATCAAGTTCACCGACCAGGGCCGCATCCTGGCGCGGGTGCGCGTGGCCAGCGAAGATGCGCAGTCGGTCATGCTGCGCTTTGAAGTGCACGATACCGGCATCGGCATCTCGCGCGAAGCGCGCGCGCGCCTGTTCGAAGCTTTCTCGCAGGCCGACGACTCGACCACCCGGCGCTATGGCGGTACCGGCCTGGGCCTGGCCATTTCCAAGCAGCTGGTAGAGCTCATGAAAGGCGCCATCGGCGTCGACAATGCGCCGACGCGCGGCTCGATCTTCTGGTTCTCGCTAAGCTTCGACAAGCGCCGCGTCGATCCCGACGCCCCAGGCCATTGCCAGCATACGCTGGAGAGCATGCGCGTGCTGATCGTCGACGAAGATCCGAGCAGCCGCATCGAGGTAGTCCAGCAGCTGCAGGCCTGGCGCGCAACGGCCGAAGGCGCGGCCAGCGCGGCGGCGGCCTACGAGCTGCTGGTCGGCGCGGCCAAGGCCGGCCGGCCCTACGACGCCGCGGTGCTCGACATGGAACTGACGCATACCAGCGGCCTCGCACTGGCGGCCTCGGTCAAGGCCGATGCGGCGGCGCGCGTCACCCACCTGGTGCTGGTCAGCCCCGAACGGCTGGCGGCCGACCCGGTGCAGCGGCGCGCCGCCGGCGTGGCTTACCAGCTGGTCAAGCCGGCGCGCGGCGCCGACCTGTATGCCTGCCTCGCCGCCTGCGCGGCACGCCTGCACGCGCCGGCGGCCCCGCCCCTGGCAAATGCACCAGCGCCGGCCGCACAACCCGAGCGGGCCAGCGCCGTGGCCGCTGCCTGCCACGCCCCGGGCAAGGCCGGCGCGGCGGCGCCGCCGCTCCAGCGCGCACGCGCACGGCGCGTGCTGCTGGCCGAGGACAACCCGGTGAATGTCGAAGTGGCGAAAGCGATGCTGGAAAGCCTGGGCATGGAGGCGCACTGCGCCCGTAACGGCCAGGAAGCGTTGCGGGCCGTGCAAGACGGCAGCTGGGATGCGGTGCTGATGGATTGCCAGATGCCGGTCATGGACGGCTTTGCCGCCACCGCAGCGATCCGGCGCCACGAACGCGAAGCCGGCCGGGCGCGAACGTTGCCGGTGATCGCGATCACTGCCAACGCCCTGCAGGGCGACCGCGAGGCCTGCCTCGCCGCCGGCATGGACGACTACCTGTCCAAGCCCTTCACCCAGCAGCAACTAGCCGCCGTCATCGGACGCTGGCTCGCGGTGCCGCTGGCGGCCAGCACCCACCACAAGGACGTCGCGCCACGGCTGCCGCCAGAGACAGTTGCGGTGATCCAGCGCGAAGCGGTCAATTGCGCGGCGCTCGAGAACATCCGCGCCCTGAGCCGCGATGGCGGCGACGCGCTGGTGCAGAAGGTGATTGCGGCCTATGTCGGCGACACCCCGAGCCACCTGGCGCGGCTGCGCCACGCGGTCACGGGCATGGATGCCGGCAGCGTGCGCCGCGTTGCCCACGGCCTGAAATCGTCAAGCGCCAACATTGGCGCGGCGCGCCTGGCGATGCTGTGCAAAGAACTCGAACAGCTCGGGCGCGCCGATACCGTGATCGGCGCCGACCGCATCCTGGCCGACATGGAGCACGAATTCCAGTCGGTACGCCATTCGCTTCACGCCATGCTTGAAAAGGAAACCTGAGATGCGAACCTCCTCTCCCATGAAGCGTGGAACGGTGCTGGTCGCGGACGACGACCCGGTGATGCGCTTGCTGATGCTCGAGATGCTGGCCCAGGTCGGACTCGATGCGATCGAGGCCGCCGATGGCGCGGCGGCGGTCGAACTGGCGGCGCAGCGCGCGCCCGACCTGATCCTGATGGACGTCGAGATGCCGCGCATGGACGGCTTCGCCGCCTGCGAGGCCATTCGCCGCAACGAGGCGGCCGGGGTGGGCAATGCGGCCGCCGATGGCGCCTGCGTGCCAATCGTGATGGTCACCGGCGGCGACGACCTGGAAGCGGTGACGCGCGCCTACGAGATGGGCGCCACCGATTTCATCTCCAAGCCGATCAACTGGCCAATCCTTGGGCACCGCGTGCTGTACGTGCTGCGCGCGAGCGACGCGATCGCGCGCCTGCGCATCGCCGACGCCCAGAACCGCGCGGTGCTGGCGGCAATTCCCGATACTTTCTTCCGGCTCGATGGCGACGGCTTCTACCTCGACTACGAACCGGGCCAGGACAAGCCGGGCCGCGGCCGCAGGGCCGCGCGCTCGCAGCCCCAGGCCTGCGTCGGCAAGCATATCGGCGACGTGCTGCCGACCGAGATCGCCGCGCGCATGCTCGAACAGATGCGCGCCGTGCTCACCACCCGCCAGGTGCGCTCGGTCGAATATGCACTGGAACACTGCGGCGAAACCCAGCACTTCGAGGCAAGGCTGGTGGCCACCAGCGCCTCGCAGGTGCTCGGCCTGGTACGCGACATCAGCGAACGCAAGCGCGCCGAAGAGCAGATCCGGCGCCTCGCATACTGCGACAGCCTGACCGGCATCCCGAACCGCCAGGCCTTTTTGGAAACGCTCGAGCGTGAATTGCAGCGCTCCAAGGTCGGCAACCGCAAGTTCGCGGTGCTGTTCATGGACCTCGACGCCTTCAAGCGCATCAACGATACGCTGGGCCACGACGTTGGCGACGCGCTGCTCAAGATGGTGTCCGATCGCCTGCGCGAGACCACCCGTCCGAGCGACCTGGTTTCGCGCGGCGACGGCGCAAGCAGCAGCGCCGCCAACGCACCGCCCAGCCAAGCCCCGGATAACACGGCCAACCTGGCGCGTCTGGGTGGCGACGAATTCACTATCCTGATTCCCGACCTGGAGCGGGTCGAACATGCGCTGAACGTGGCGCACCGGGTCAAGGAAGCCATGCGCAGGCCCTTCCTTATCGATAGCAACGAGATTTTCGTCACCGCCAGCATCGGTATCTCGCTGTTCCCCGAAGACGGCGACGATTGCGGCTCGCTCCTGAAATTTGCCGACACCGCGATGTACCACGCCAAGAACTGCGGAAAGAATAATGCGAAGCTGTACAGTTCTTCGCTGACGATGCAGATCATGAGCCATGTGAAGCTCGAAGTCGGCCTGCGCAAGGCGTTGCAGAACGACGAACTGTACCTGGTCTACCAGCCGCAGCGCGACGTGCGCACCTCGGAAATCGTCGGAGTCGAGGCACTGGTGCGCTGGCGCCATCCCGAACGCGGGCTGGTGCCGCCGACCGAATTCATTCCGCTGGCCGAAGAGACCGGCCTGATCGTCCCGATCGGCGAATGGGTGCTGCGTACCGCCTGCCGCCAGGCGCGCACCTGGCAGCACCACGGGCTACGCACGCTGCGCATGGCGGTGAATCTCTCGGCCCGCCAGTTCAAGGACGAGAATTTGTCGCAGATGGTGCACTCGGCCCTGCTCGAGGCCGGACTGGAACCGCGCCTGCTGGAACTGGAGCTGACCGAAGGCACGCTGATGGACGATGCGCGCGCCACCCTGGCCACGCTGGAACGGCTGCGCAGCATCGGCGTCTACCTGTCGATCGACGATTTCGGCACCGGCTATTCGTCGATGAACTACCTCAAGCGCTTCGACGTGCGGGCCCTGAAGATCGACCGCAGCTTCATCAATGGCCTGCCGCAGGACTCCGAGAACGCCGCCATCACGCGTGCCATCATCGCGATGGCGCATGGGCTCAAGATGGTGGTGGTGGCCGAGGGTGTCGAGACCGGGGAGCAGCTGCTGATGCTCGAACAGTATGGGTGCGACATGGTCCAAGGTTATTTTCTGGGCCACCCATCCAGCGCCGACGACATCAGCGGGCTGCTACGCACACCGCTGGTGCTGCCGGAGCGGCTGGCGCTGCCGGTCAAATAGCTGGCTCGCGCAGCAGGCAAAGTCGCTCGCACGCGGTCGTGGACGGCGCAGCTGGCGTCCACGCTAGGGAACAAGCCTGAGCGTGTAGCGCGGCGCCCCCGGCAGCAGCGGCACCGGCTCGCCCGCCGCCCATTCGGCATGCCCGGCCAGAAAGAAGGGCGACAGCGGATGCCCGCTCTGCCCGCCCGGCATGTTGTACAAGCCTTCCTCTTCGCGCCCCGGCGAGACGGTCATGCGCTCGGACTGGCCAAAATCCGGTCCAGCCACGCGCGGCATGTTGGCGTCGCCCGGCAGGCGGTCGGCGGGCGCAGCCAGGAAAGGTTTCAAGGCCGGCACCGCCATGCTGATCGGATGGGCGATGGCCGCGGTGTTGCGCGCACCCCAGCTAGCCTGCGCCAGCGACTTGCCGTCGCGGGTCAGCTCGCCGATGACGCGGTCCAACGCCGCCAGTTCCAGCGCGCGCCAGTCGGCATACCCGCGCGGCAGCCAGCCGGGCGGGCGTTCGTCGAGCAGGCGCGCGATCACTTCCGGCCAGCGGCTCGATGCCCCGGCCGGCGTGATCTGCGGGCCCAATTCCCGCATCGCCTTGCCCGCCCCGCCATACAGCAAATCGTGCAGCGCCCACATATAGCCGCGCGCCAACCGGTAGCCGACCGAATCGACGCTGGCATGGCCATTCCAGCTTGACTGAAGCAGGCGCCGCATGTCGGCCCGCTGCGGATGGCCGGCCAGGGCTGGCGCGTCAAGCGCCGCCAGCGCGCGTTCACGCCAGCGCGCCATGAACAGCGCGCGGTCGTCGAGCGCCACCTCGTACACCTGGCGCACGCCGGTACCGTTCCCGAGCGCCCGCAGGCTCCCGGCCAGCTGGCTGTTACGGGCCCCGATGTCGAAACCGCCGTCGCCTAGCAGCGCGGCGTCTTTCCCCAATAGCTGGCGGCTGTTGGCGGTGGTGATCTGGCCATCCTGGGGATTGACGATGCGCGGGTAGCGCTCGGCCGGCAGCAGGCCCTGCCAGGTGCTCGCCGCGCCATCGGCCTCGATCGGGAAGCTGGTGGCCCAGGGCGAGGCCGTGCGCTGCGGCAGCGGGCCGGCGATCGTCCAGCCGATGTTGCCGGCGGCGTCGCCCGCCACGAAGTTCTGGGCCGGAATGCCGTCGATGGCCGCGATCGCGAGCGCCTGCTCGAGCGTGGCCGCCGTTTCCAGCTGCAGGTGCTTGAGGTTGATCGCCGCCGCGTCGTGCGCGACCCAGTGCAGCGCGTACTGGCGCCCGCCGATGGTGCGGATCGGGCCAAGCGAAGTGTCGCGCACCACGAAGCGCTCCGGCGCCGCTCCCTTTACCGCAATGAGCTCGACATGGCTGGCCGGGGTCTCCCAGCCGGCCGGAGTACGGACCTGGCCGGGGCGCGCCGGGTCGCTGCCGAGCGCCACCAGGTCGACCAGGTCGGCATAGCTGTTGGTGAAGGCCCAGGCCACCTGTCCGTTGCTGCCGACGATGATCGCGGGCGGCGCGCCCGCCAGGCTGACACCGACGATGCGCCGCTGCCTGCCCTGCGCATCGGGGAAGCGCAGCGCGACCCGGTACCAGATATTCGGCAGCTGCAGGCCCAGGTGCATGTCGTCGGACACAATGGCCGCGCCGCTGGCGCTGCGGCTGCCGGCGACTGCAGTGTTATTGCTGCCGACCGCGTCGACATGGTCGGCGCCGGCGCGGTGCTGCGACGCGTCACCCGCACCGGACGGTGCGCCCCACCAGGCCGGTGCGCGGGCGGGGATCGGCAGGGCTGGCGCCGGCTGGGCTGGCGCACTGGCGGCGTCCAGGGGGGCGTCCCAGCGGCTCGATTCCGGCAACAAAAAGGCAAGCTGGGCCGCGTCGCTGTGCTCGCGCAGCCAGCCGCGGGCCAGCTCGCGCGGTTCCTGGTTGTTCTGCAGGTCGAGGTACATCGCCCAGATCACCAGCAGCGAGTCGGACGCGCTCCAGGGGCGCGCTTCGGTACCGCTCAAGCCGTACTCGAACGGCTTGGCGCGCAAGGCCTTCACGCCATGATTGACGCCGGCGACATAGCGCTCCAGCAATTCACGCTCGGCCACCGGCAGGCGCGCCAGCACCTCGCCGGCACGGGCGCGGAAGCGATGCAGGCGGTGCTGGCGATCCATCGGCAAGGCACCCGGACCGAACAGCTCGGCCAGTTCGCCGGCCGCCGTGCGGCGCAACAAGTCCATCTGGAAGAAACGCTCCTGCGCATGCACGAAGCCGGTGGCATAGGCCACGTCAGCGCGGCTGGCACCACTGATCAGGGGAACGCCGACGGCATCGCGCTCGATCGTGACCGGCGCCCCCAGGCCGGGGACGCGCCGCTCGCCATCGAGCTGGGCCAGGCTGGCACGCAGGTAGAGCCAGGCGCCGCCCACAGCCAGCAATGCCAGCGCCAGCAAGGCAGCCAGCGCACGCAAGGTCCAGGTTCTCCATCGACGCTGCCGCATGCCGGTTCTCCTCGTTTTTGTGCGGAATATCTTGCCAGAAAATCTTGCTGCTGGACAGCTTGGCCACCCCCGCCGAGGCCGTGCACGATTGATTTACCCGCCACGGGTTGCGTGCGCCCGCTTTATACTGGAGTCGCGCTGCCAGCACGGCGGCAAAGGAGGCAATCATGCGACGAGCGAGCATTCCGGTATTGGCATTGACGCTGGCATTGGCGGCATGTACTACGCCGCAACAGCGTGCTGAACGCATGCAGGCAGAAATGGCACAAATGATGGCGATCTATGGCCCTGCATGTGCCGGCCTGGGGTATGCGCCAAACAGCGATCCGTGGCGCCAGTGCGTGCTGCAGCTCAGTACCCGCGAAGAGCTGCGCCAGATCGGCAACAGTCCATCGTTCTATGGTGGAATCGGATCGCGTCACTGGCGTGGTGGCGGTTACTGGGGCCCGTACTGGTAAGCAGAGCCTGCGCGAACCCGGCCTTGGTCAGGGCGGTACGCGCCACCAGCAGCCGCTCAAGCATGGCCTGTGCATGGCGCAGCAGGCGCCGATGGTGCGCATCTGGCGGATGCAGGCCCAGGCGAACGAGCGGTTGCCCCGCCAGCGCCAGGGCCAGCACATCGGCCAGCAAGGGCGAGGCCAGTCGGCCACTGCGGTTGCGCGCGGCATAGACCAACGCAGGCGAGAGCAGTGATGCGGGCCGCAGCGACGCCGCCAGCAATGGCGGCGCTTGTGCGCTCGCTGCCTCGTCTTGCGCTGCATGAGCGAGCAAATAAAAGCGCCGAAAGCTCGTGGTGTAATCGAAATCGAAAGTGCGCAGGGCCTGCCAGCTGCCTTCACCCATGAGCCAGGCCGGCGGCACGAAGCCGCGTACCGGCCAGGCGCGCGCAGCGAACCACGCCAGCCCCAGCTCGATACGCCGGGACGCTTCAGCGGCGTCCAGGGCGGCAAATTCGCCTTCGTGACTATACCTGCCGCGCAGAAAACCTTGGACCATGCCGCGCGCGCGCGGCCCCGTATCGAAATGCGTCCAACCGTGCAGGGCCAGTTCATCGCCGGCGGCCAGCGCCCGTTCGAGTCCGGCTTCCATCCGTGCCAGCCCGCCCCCGGCGCGGTGATAGTGCGGCACCACCAGCCAGGTCAGCGCAACGCCGGCGACGTCGCGCATGGCATCGGCCAGGCGCGCGCAGTCGTCCCAGGTAGCGGGCGCGACATCGTGGATCGAGACGCACAGCGCGCGCATGCCGCTGGCATTGCCGGTGGTACCGCTCAGCGCATGCGCATCTGCCCCCGGCCCATGGTGCACAGTCGTATCCAAGCCAGCAACCGGGCCCGTTCCGGCATTTGCATGGGCGTCGTCAGTCGCTGACACAGACACGCTCCACGCCGCGCGCCCTTCCCGGGCGCGCGCTCAGCAAGCTGCCGTAGCGAACCATCAGCTGCGGAAAGACCTGGTTCCAGTCATGCTGTTCGCTGGCCTTGCGGCGCGCATTGGCGCCCAGCCTGGCCAGGTCGCGTCTGTAGAGTGCCTCGATCGCGCCCGAAAGACTGTCCACATCGTTGGGCCGGGCCAGGATGCCGGTGTCGTCGTCGACCAGTTCGGCCACTCCGCCGGCGCCGGCGCCCACCACGGGCAGGCCGCAGGCCATGGCTTCGAGCACGATCAGGCCGAAGGTTTCGCAATCGCCCGGATGCACCAGCACGTCGCAACTGGCGAGCACGCCCGCCAGTTCGCGCTGGTCGCGCTTGAACGGCATGATGCTTAGCTGCCGATCCGGCGCCAGCGCAGCCCCACCCCCGACCAGCAGCAGGTGGTAGGGTTGGCCGAGCTTGCGCACGGCGGCCAGCAGCAGCGGCAGTTTCTTTTCGGCGGTAAAGCGCCCCGCGTACACCAGCAAGCGCGTCTGTCGCGGCAGGCCGAGGGCGGCGCGCAGGGTGTCGTGACGCCGCCCGGGATGGAAGATGTCGCTGTCGATGCCGAGCGGCTGGTGCAAGGCTTGTGTCACGCCCATGTCGTTGAGCTCGCGCACCATCAGCCGGCTTGGCGCCAGTACCGCGTCGAACTCGCGGTACAAGTGGGCCAGGTAGCTGCGGCTGCCCTGCGACGCCGTACGGCCGAAGCGGTTCAGGATCAGGCGCGGCAGGTCGGAATGATAAAAGGCGAGCGCAGGAATGCCGAGCCGCTGGCGCAGGCGCAGCGCCGCCCATGCGCAGTGGCCGGCGTCGCCCGCTTCGATCAGGTCGGGACGGGCCGCGGACAAGCGCCGAGCCGCCGCCGCCACCGACACCGGCATGCGGTAGCCGTGCATGCCGGGCAGCGCCACCGCCGGTACCCGCACCAGGCGCGGCATGGCACATGCGCCGCTGCAGTCGAGCCCGGCAATAAGGCTGGCGTGCCTGCCGACATTGGGGCTGAGGATGGTATGCCGTGCCCAACCATAACGCGACAGCCAGCCTGCCTTGGCATTGAGGTAGGTGCTGACGCCGCCGCCTTCGGCCGCATAGAACATCGTGATGTCGACAAGATGCATGATCGGTCCGCTGAAACTGCCACGATAGCAGCGGACCGCGGACCAGGCTTGCGTGCACGCACAGGCACCTGTGGCCCCCTGCTACCGGCTTTTCATGCGGACAATTATGCGCTGCGGCGATCGAGCATGGCGCGCGCTATCGTGCCGGCATCGACGTACTCGAGTTCGCCACCGACAGGCACGCCGCGCGCCAGCCGGCTCACTTTCAGGCCGCGCGCCTTGAGCATTTCGCTAATGTAATGGGCGGTGGCTTCACCCTCGTTGGTGAAATTGGTTGCTAGCACCACTTCTCCGACGACGCCATCGGTGGCACGCCCGACCAGCTTATCGAGGTGCAAGTCGCGTGGCCCGATGCCGTCGAGCGGCGAAAGCCGTCCCATCAGCACGAAGTAGAGGCCCTTGAAGGTCATGGTCTGTTCGATCATGAGCTGATCGGCAGGTGTTTCGACGACGCACAGCAGCGCGCGCTCGCGCGCATCGTCGGCGCACAGGTCGCATACTTCGGTATCGGAAAAGGTGTTGCACATGACGCAGTGGTGCACGGTATCCACGGCCTGGTAGAGCGCGCGCGAGAGCATGGCCGCGCCTTCGCGGTCATGCTGCAGCAGGTGGAAGGCCATGCGCTGCGCCGACTTCGGACCGATGCCCGGCAGGCGCCGCAATGCCTCGGTCAGGAAGTCGAGCGACTTGGACATGAAATGTCGCGTTCGCTCAGAATGGCATCTTGAAGCCCGGCGGCATCGGCATGCCAGCAGTCAGGCCGCTCATTTTCTCGGCCGAAGTCGCCTCTGCCTTGCGCACGGCGTCGTTGAAGGCGGCCGCCACCAGGTCTTCCAGCATGTCGCGGTCGTCGCCCAGCAGCGACGGGTCGATGGTGACGCGCTTGACGTCGTTCTTGCAGGTCATGACGACCTTGACCAGGCCAGCGCCCGATTGGCCTTCGACTTCGACCAGGGCCAACTGCTCCTGGGCTTTCTTCATGTTGTCCTGCATGGCTTGCGCCTGTTTCATCAAGCCTGCGAGCTGGTTTTTCATCATGGTTGGGGTCTCCAAAAAGTTCGGGATGGGTTGTATGGGGGGTTCAATAAGCTCAGGCAGCCGGTGTGGACGGCTTTACCGAGCCGGGCACGACGAACGCGCCGAATGCCTGTTCCATGGCCTGCACGAAGGGGTCACCCGCAACCACGGCCTCGGCCTGGCGCTGGCGCTCTTCGCGGTTGGCCTTGGCTTCTGCCGCCGCCGTGTACCAGGTAGGGCCGAGCTCGGTGTCGAGGCTTACCCGCACCTGCGGGAAATGTTCTTGCAGCGCAGCGGTCAGCTTCTCGCTGTTGCCGCTGGCACGCAGCGTATCGACCGGCACGCGCAGGCGGAAAGTCGCGGCATGGTCGTGCATCTTGCATTCGATGAGTTCGGTCTGCAGCGCCAGTTGCTGGGACACGCCACGCAGCGGCAGAGCGGCGGCCAGGGCCGGCCAATTGCCATCCCAGCCGAGCGCCGGCACCGGCGTGAGCACGTAGGCATGCGGCGGCGCGGCCGGGGCCCGCACCGGCGCGCTGGCGGCCTGCACCGGGGCGGCGGCCACGGCCGGCGCGTCCGAAGCCAGCGCGGTATCGTCGGAAAACCCGGTCACCCAGGACGGCGGCTCATCATCGGCCGGGGCGCCTGCCATGCGGTCCTGGGCGCGCGGCTGGCCGTTATCCCACGGCGGGCTCGCCGCTGGCGACCGGACCTGGGGCAGCGCGGCCGCCGGGCCAGGCGCCGCAGGTGGCAGCGGAGCCGACGCCGGTACGGCTGGCGCAGGAGCTGCCGCACGAGACGGCTCGGGCGCCGGACGGCGCATGCCGCCCCCGCCGCCCGGGCGCCCGGAAGCCGCGCGGGCAGCTTCCAGCGCCGCATCGATCGCGGCGCGCGCCGAGCTCATGGCGGGCGCAGGGGCCGACGGCGATGGTGCCGATGGCGCCGCACGAACCGCTGCCGGCGCCGCCGATGGTGCAAACGAGGCAGGAGCCGGCCGCTGTTGCGCCGGCGGCGCGGGACGCGCTACCGCGGCGTGGCTGGCGGCAGCCACTGCCGCGGCGCGCGCGGCCGGTGCCGGCGCAGCGTCAGGGCGGGCGGCGCCGGGTGGCTCGGCAGCTCCCTGCCCCGGGCGGAAGGCCAGCATGCGCAGTAGCGTCATGGTGAAGCCGGCGTATTCGTCGGGTGCCAGGCCCATCTCGTTGCGGCCGTGGACCGCGATCTGGTAATACAACTGCACCTCTTGCGGATCGAACGCTGCGCCCAGGCGCAGGATATCGGCCAGTTCGGGCAGGTCTTGCGGCACCGCCGCAGGGACCGACTGCGCCAGTGCGATCCGGTGCAGCAGGGTGCCGAGGTCTTGCAGCGCAGCGTTGTACGACAGGCTGCGGCTGGCCATGTCGTCGGCCACCGCCATCAGGTCGGCGCCGTCTTGTGCCAGCAGGGCATCGAGCAGGCGTACCAGGTAGGACTGGTCGAGCGCGCCCAGCATGCCCTGCACCGCTTCCAGCGTGACCTGGCCGGCAGCATAGGCGATTGCCTGGTCGGTGAGGGACAGGGCGTCGCGCATCGAGCCGTGGGCGCCTTGCGCCAGCAGGCGCAGCGCGGGCTGTTCGAAACTCACGCCTTCCTGCCCGAGGATGTAGTCGAGGTGCCCCACAATATGGCTAGGGGGCATTTGCTTGAGGTTGAACTGGAGGCAGCGCGACAGCACCGTGACCGGGATCTTTTGCGGGTCGGTGGTGGCGAGGATGAACTTGACGTGGGCCGGCGGTTCTTCGAGCGTTTTAAGCATCGCGTTGAACGCGTGGTTGGTGAGCATGTGCACCTCGTCGATCATGTAGACCTTGAAGCGCGCATTGCTCGGAGCATACACCGCCTGCTCCAGCAACTGTGCCATTTCGTCGACGCCGCGGTTGGACGCCGCGTCCATTTCGATATAGTCGACAAAGCGCCCGGCATCGATCGCGCGGCAGGCTTCGCAAACGCCACAGGGCTCGGGCGTGATACCGCCCTGCCCGTCCGGGCCGATGCAATTGAGCGACTTGGCCAGGATGCGCGACAGCGTGGTCTTGCCGACCCCGCGCGTGCCCGTGAACAAGTAGGCGTGATGCAGGCGTCCGGTTTTCAGCGCATGGGTCAGGGCGCGCACGACGTGCTCCTGGCCAACCAGCGTTTCGAAGTTCTTGGGACGGTATTTGCGGGCGAGGACTTGATAGGACATGCCGCGATTTTACCGCAGTTGACCGCCGCCGCGGACAAACCGCGGCGCGCCCGGCAAGTCGCCCGCGATCTGCTCACCCCATTGCCGAGGCGGCGTCAACGCAGCGCCAGCGCCGCACGGTCTGCCTGCTGTCCCACCTGGAACACGCCCACCACCTCGGCCAGGTGGCGCGCCTGCCCTTCGAGGTCGTCGGCAGCGCTGGCCGCGTGCTCCACCAGGCGCGCATTGTCGCGGGTGGCGGCATCCACCGCCTCGATCGCGTCGCCGATCGCGGCGATGCCGCCGGCCTGCTCGCGGCTGGCACTGCTGATGCCCGCAATCAAGGCCGACACCTGGCGCACGCTGTCCACCACCTGCTCCATCGTGGTGCCGGCCTGGCGCACCAGTGCGCTGCCGGCTTCGACTTCGGACACGGATTCGCCGATCAGCGCCTTGATCTCGCGCGCCGCCGTGGCCGAGCGCTGCGCCAGGTTGCGTACTTCGCTCGCCACTACCGCAAATCCGCGCCCCTGCTCACCGGCGCGGGCCGCCTCGACCGCTGCGTTCAGGGCCAGGATATTGGTCTGGAAGGCAATGCCGTCGATCACGGCAATGATGTCGGCGATCTTGCGCGACGACGCGTCGATGGCCGCCATCCTGGCGACCGCACGGCTGACCACGTCGCCGCCACGCGCCGCGACTTCGACGGCAGTACCGGCCAGCTCGCTCGCCGCGCTTGCGCGGTCGGCATTCTGGCGCACGGTGCCGGTCAGGTCGGCCATCGAGCGGACCGTGGCCTGGATCGATGCCGCCTGGGCGCTCGTGCGGGTGGCCAGCTCGGCATTGCCTGCGGCGATCTCGACCGAGGTTGCGCTGGTCGTCTGCACGCTATGCTGCACGCTTGCCAGCGCCTTTTCGAGCAGGCGCACGATGTCGCGCAGGGCGCGGCCGCTACTGCTGCCGGACGGCAGTGCATCGGCCCGCAGGTCGATCCGGCCGCCCTGGTTGGCCATGGTTGCCACCCCTACGCTGAGCTCGGCCGATTGCAGCGCATCGCGGCGCAGCACCTGGGCCAGGAAACACAGCACCACCGTTTCGGCGACGACATAGGCTGCGTGCACCAGCACCATGACCAGGCCAGCATTGGTCAGGCAGCGCACGCCGAAGCCGAGTTCTTGCAGATAATTAAAGGACAGGTGGTGCAGCGCGATGGTCGCAGCCGCGGCGACGATGACCGTCCAGTCGCGGTAACACAGCAAGAAGGCGAGCAGCACGAAAATGCCGAAGTGCAGCTCGGTGAGCCCGGCCGCCTGATGGATATGCAGTGCGCAGAAGACCATCATCGCCACCGCCACCGTCATGCGCGACAAGCGGGTGCCGCCATGGACGAGTGCAATCAGGGTCGGCACCAGCGCCGCCGGCAAGCCGACTGCCAGCGCCCACCCCATGGTGTCGTGCATTCCAGACAGCGCCAGCCCCATCACGAACAGCGCCCATAGCACCGCGCACATGAAACGGTCGGCCCGCCGGTAGCTGGCCTTCAGTACCCCGTCGACACTCTTCTTTTCCACGCCTGTCTCCCGATGAATAATGCAATGAGCATATTCAATCACAAAACAAAATTTCCCCAAGGAAATTGGCGGATTTATCGATACAAGCGCGGGTCATGTGTCCGCATGACAACAAATCACCGGAATTGACGGATTGTCAGAAGGCAATATTCAGCCTGTGCGGGCGAAACAGGGCACGCAGATAAAACAGGAGGGGAAGAAAAGAAACTGAAAAACGGAAGACAGGAAAGAGGCGAGCCTGATCTGCGGCACTTGCGGTGAACGGCTTTGGCTGCTTCGTTCCCGACCTGACCAGGTTAACCATGCCACAATGCGCAGGGGCCCGCCAGCCACAATTATACCCCACGCAGGCAGTTATGGGGTCCTCGCCTTCGCTGGGTGGGTTCAAATTCCCAGCTGCCCCCACAAGCCATCGATCCGCGCCTTGACCTCGGGCGTCATCGCGATGGGCGTACCCCACTCGCGGTTGGTCTCGCCCGGCCATTTGTTGGTGGCATCGATTCCCATCTTGCTGCCCAGGCCGCTGATCGGCGAAGCGAAGTCGAGGTAGTCGATCGGCGTGTTGTCGACCATCACCGTATCGCGGGTCGGATCGACCCGGGTCGTGATGGCCCAGATGACTTCTTTCCAGTCGCGCACATTAACATCCTCGTCCACCACCACAATGAACTTGGTATACATGAACTGGCGCAGGAAGCTCCACACCCCGAACATGACGCGCTTGGCGTGGCCGGCGTACTGCTTCTTCATTTGCACCACGGCCATCCGGTAGCTGCAGCCTTCTGGCGGCAGATAAAAGTCGGTGATTTCGCTGAACTGCTTTTGCAGCAGCGGGATGAAGACCTCGTTGAGCGCCACCCCGAGCACGGCCGGTTCATCCGGCGGCTTGCCGGTGTAGGTCGAGTGGTAGACCGGGTCGCGCCGCATCGTGATGCGGTCGATCGTGAACACCGGGAAGCTGTCCTGCTCGTTGTAGTAGCCGGTATGGTCGCCGTACGGCCCTTCCAGCGCGTGCTCGAAGCCGGACGGATGGTTTGCATCCGGATAGATATTTCCTTCTAATACGATTTCGGCGGATGCGGGCACCCGCAGTTCGCTGCCGATGGCCTTGGTCAGCACGGTGCGCTGGCCGCGCAGCAGGCCGGCAAACTGGTATTCGGACAAACTGTCCGGCACCGGCGTGACCGCGCCGAGGATCGTCGCCGGGTCGGCGCCGAGCGCCACCGCAACCGGATAAGGCTGGCCAGGATTGGCCAGGGCGTGTTCGCGGAAGTCGAGCGCGCCCCCGCGGTGCGCCAGCCAGCGCATGATCACCTTGTTCGGTCCCAGTACCTGCTGGCGGTAGATGCCCAGGTTCTGGCGCTTTTTATTCGGCCCTTTGGTGATTACCAGGCCCCAGGTAATGAGCGGCGCAATATCGCCCGGCCAGCAGTGCTGGATCGGCAGACGCCCGAGATCGACGTCCTGCCCTTCCCAGACGATCTCCTGGCAGGGCGCGCCGCGTACTTCTTTCGGCGCCATGTCCCACACCGCCTTCACGAGCGAGCCCATGCCCATGATGTCCTTGAAGCCCTTGGGCGGCTCGGGTTCCTTCAGGCGCGCCAGGACATGTCCGATCTTGCGCAGTTCGCTCACGTCGTCAGCGCCCATGCCCAGCGCCACCCGGCGCGGTGTACCGAACAGGTTGGCCAGCACCGGAATGCGATGCCCGGTGGGCTGCTCGAACAGCAGCGCCGGACCGGCAGCGCGCAGTGTCCGGTCGCACACTTCGGTCATCTCGAGATGGGGCGACACCGGTAGGCCAACACGTTTGAGCTCGCCCATTTTCTCGAGCTGGGCCATAAAATCCCGTAAATCTGAATATTTCATCAAGTTTTTGATCGTTATCTCGACCGTAGAAGGTTGTTCAAGGCACCATCTCAAGTGACTGATTTGACAAGCATTTTCAACATTTCAACTTGGCAATCAGACCTAAAAGTAATAAGCGCGGATCGTGCTAGGGTTGACTTGGTATAAGCGAGCCCATACAATCCGACCTACTTGATGAGGCAGGCAGTATTTCTACATGATTTTAGCCTGTTCTCATGCATTCACGGGGTCGGGGCCCCACATGACATTTTAAGGAGTGTTTTCACTGGGCGTCTGCCCAAGCTCCCCGAGACAGTTGTTGAGCCACTGGACCTGCCCCCCCCACTGGGCTGGCGGCCAGCTGAAGCAAGGCAATGACGGCGTTAGTCAGCTGCAACGCGGCGACCTACGATTTCTGATGCACGGCGACGAATCCCGACACCGCGTTGTTTACACGCTGTGACAGGAGTTATTTTGCCGCGACAAGGGGAATTCGATGATTCATCGTTTCATCACGGGCGCAAGGCTCGTGCAATCCATGGCCAACCAGCCGGTGAGCTGGTCTTCCATGGGCAAGGCAGTACGCGGCGCAGCAAATGCCGCACGTAACACCATGACCGTATTCGGTTTCTCGGCAGTCGCAATGCTTGGGCTGCTCTATACCAACGACGACCTCGCCAAGCAGGTCTCGGATGTGCTGGACCCCCAGCCCGACGTCGTTGCCATCGCCCCGGCCATGCCTGCGCCCCTTGCTGTGGCCGAGGTAGTAGCTGCGGAACCGGCGCCTGTCGTTACCCGCCAAGTGGCTGGCGACAGCAAGCAACAGCAATTCGTCACATCCTGGCTGAGCAAGCGCTACCGGGTGGCCAGCGACGCCGCCAACATGCTGGTCTCGACCGCCTACACGACGGCCCACGAGGTCAAGCTCGATCCGCTCCTGATCCTGGCGGTCATGGCCATCGAGTCCGGACTCAATCCATTTGCCGAAAGCGCGATGGGTGCCAAGGGCTTGATGCAAGTCATGGCCAAGGTCCATCACGACAAGTTCGAAAAAGTCGGCGGCCAGAAAGCAGCCCTCGACCCGGCCGCCAACATCCGTGTCGGCGCCCTGATCCTGAAGGATTACGTCAAGCGTACCGGTTCCGTCGAAGGCGGCCTGAAGACCTATGTCGGCGCCGCCGACATGGCTACCGACCAGGGCTATGGCTCCAAGGTATTGGCCGAATACCACCGCCTCAAGCAGGTTGCACGTGGCCACAAGGTGCCGACCCGCACCGCGCCCTCGTCGGCGCCGATTGTGGTGAAGCGGGCCCCGGCCCCGGCGCCTGCCCCGGTTCCCGAGCAGGCACCTGCGCCAACCCCGGCCCCGGCCGAGGGCCTCACGGCGGAAACGCTGGCGACGCTGTAAGTTTCTGCGCCCTGTTCGACAAAAGACCACTGCTTCGGCGGTGGTCTTTTTTTGTCGTTTGCAGCTGAACGGCAACATAAAAGCCACCCGGCCATGCCAAGGTGGCTTGTCGCATCTATCTATATAGAGATCAGCGGCGCGTATCGGCCCCGACTTCATCCGGGCGCAGTTTCGACGACAGCTTGTCGAGTACGCCGTTGACGTATTTATGGCCATCGATGCCGCCAAACGACTTGGTCAGCTCGACCGCTTCGTTGATGACCACGCGGTATGGGATTTCCGGATGATTCTTGAGCTCGTAGGCACCGAGCAGCAGCACGGCGTGTTCGATCGGCGACAATTCAGCTACATTGCGGTCGATCAGCGGCGCGATCGATTCGCGCAGCTCGACCGAGGTGCTGATGGCGCCATTGAGCAGGTCGCTGAAGTATTCGCCGTCCGCTTTCTCGAAACCATGGGCACCACGGATATTGGTGACGACCGTGCGTGCCGGTTCGTTGTTGAGCAGCCATTGGTACAGCCCTTGCAGCGCAAACTCGCGCGCGCGGTGGCGCGGCGTGCGGTTCTTGCTCGGGTTGGCGAGCGCGTTCTTTTCAGTCATGGGCTTCTTCCTTATTCTTCTTCAGCCTGCAGTTCTTCCAGCGCGAACAGCAGATTCGACATCTCGACCGCGACACGCGCCGCTTCCAGGCCCTTCTCGGCCATGCGGGCTTCGGCCTGCTCGTCGTTTTCAGTGGTGAGCACGGCGTTGGCGATCGGCATGCCGTAGTCCAGGCCGATGCGGGTAATGCCGGCGCCCGACTCGTTCGAGACCAGCTCGAAATGGTAGGTTTCGCCGCGGATCACCGCGCCCAAAGCAACCAGTGCGTCGAACTGCTGGGTTTCGGCCATTTTCTGCAGCGCCAGCGGAATTTCCAATGCGCCTGGCACGGTGATGTGGAGGATATCCTCATCGGCCACGCCAAGGCGCTTGAGTTCAGCCAGGCACGACGACAGCAGGCCGTGGCCCACATCGGCGTTGAAGCGTGCCTGCACGATGCCGATGCGCAGGCCTTCGCCCGCCATATTGCTTTCAAATGTTCCTACCGTCATGCCTGACCTCTTCTCTTTGATTGGTTCTATATTAGTGTGTGTTCGGTGCGGGCGGCGCTGGCTGCGGCAGATAGCCTGTCACTTCCAGGTCGAAGCCGGTCATCGAAGGCATCTTGCGCGGATTGGCCAGCAACTGCATCTTGCCAACCCCAAGGTTGCGCAGGATCTGCGCGCCGATGCCGTACGTGCGCAGATCCATCGATGCCGCGCGCGCGCTGCGCGGGCCGCTATCGCGCGGCGCGAATTGCGCGAACAGCTCGTCGGCAGTCTCGCCGCAGTTGAGCAGCACGATCGCGCCGCGCTCGCCGGCCTGGATCGCCTTCATGGCCGAGGCCAGGTCCCACGAGTGGGTCGAGGCGCAATTGCCAAGCACGTCGAGGAGCGACACCGGCTGGTGCACGCGCACCAGTGCTTCGCGCTCGGGCGACAGTTCGCCATGCACCAGCGCCAGGTGGGCCGCGCCGCTCGGCTTGTCGCGGAAGGCGACCAGCTTGAATTCGCCGTGTACGGTGGAGAGCTGGCGCTCGGCGACGCGTTCGACCAGGCTTTCGTTCTGGCTACGGTAATGGATCAGGTCGGCGATGGTGCCGATCTTTAAGCTGTGTTCCCGCGCGAATTCGATCAGGTCGGGCAGACGCGCCATGGTGCCATCTTCCTTGATGATCTCGCAGATCACCGAGGCCGGGCTCAGGCCGGCCATGGCGGTCAGGTCGCAACCGGCTTCGGTGTGACCGGCGCGCATCAGCACGCCGCCGTTCTGGGCGCGCAGCGGAAAGATATGGCCTGGCTGCACCAGGTCGTCCGGCGTGGTGCCCTGGTTCACGGCGACCTGGATCGTGCGCGCGCGGTCGGCCGCGGAAATCCCGGTAGTTACTCCCTCGGCCGCTTCGATCGAGACCGTGAAGTTGGTGCCGAACGAGGTGCCGTTCTTCGATGTCATCATCGGCAGCGCCAGCTCATCGCAGCGCTCCTCGGTCAGCGTCAGGCAGACCAGGCCGCGCGCGTGGCGGATCATGAAGTTGATTGCTTCCGGGGTAACGAAATCGGCGGCAAGCACCAGGTCGCCCTCGTTTTCGCGGTCTTCTTCGTCGACGAGAATGACCATGCGCCCGGCGCGCAATTCGGCAACGATTTCCTCGGTGCTGGAGATAGACATACAGATTCCTTGAAACGGGAGAGGGATTTTGCGTAATCCGTTATTTTAAAGGATTTACCGCCACTCAACCTGACTCCCTCGCCCCTTCGGCCATCTGTGCGGCGATACAAGTAAGCAGAAGTACGCAGAAAAGCCGTTGCCAAAATGCAACATGCAACAATCCGCGTATATTTGCACCAACTTAATTGTTAAGCTTCTCATTCCTTGTACGAAACAACATGGCGTGCCGACGCCCCCCTCGATTATGATTAAGACATCGCGGTCCGTGGTGTCGCCGAGCTTCCTCTCCGGCATCATGGGCCACCTCTACGGAGTACCCATGGCGGTGGTTCCCCCTTCTTGCGCTCGCTGTGACGCCTTGTTCCGAAGGCGCCACTGATGGCGACCATCCTGATCGTCGACGACCGGCCCAGCAACCGCGCCTTCCTTGGTGCACTGCTCGGATTCACCGGGCACCGCCTGCTCGAAGCCGAAGACGGCGCCCAGGCATTGGCCTTGACACAGCAGCACCACCCCGACCTGGTCATTACCGACATCCTGATGCCGATCATGGACGGCTACGAGCTGGTCCAGCGAATCCGCCAGGATGCCGACCTGTGCACGACCCGCATCATCTTCTTCTCGGCCGTGTATGCCGAACGCGAGACCCAGGCCATGGCGGCGCGCTGCGGCGTGGCGACGGTGCTGCCCAAACCTTCCGACCCGCACCAGATCCTCGAGGCCATCCACACCGAACTCGGCGTGCTCGAGGGTGACGCGCCGCTGCCGCCGCAGGCAGTCATGCACGACCATGACCGCGGCCTGCCCTTCGACCTGTGCGCACGCCTGACCGAACTCGAGCGCATGTGCCTGGGGCTGATCGGAGAACGGCGCGTCGAGACGCTGGCCGCCTCTTTCCTCGACGCCGCCCGGCGCGTGCTGCATGCCGACTGCGCCGCGCTCTGCCTGCTCGACCGGGACGAGCGCAACGTCCGCCACCTCGAGACCTGGTCGCTCGATGCCGACCTGCTGCGCAACCATACCCAGGACGAAACGCGACTGCCGGGCATGCTGCTGCGGGCCCGCGCGCCACTGCGCCTGGTCGAAGGCGACAGCTTCCTGTCGACCCTGCCATCCTGCCATCCGGGGCTGGGCAGTTTCCTCGGGCTGCAGGTGCACGACCTGCAGCACCCGCACGGCTGGCTGTACTGCGCGCGCCACCCCGGCGCGCCTGCCTTTACAGAAGAAGAAGAACGCTGGGCCACGATCCTGGCCGCACAGCTGGCCGTCGCCTACGAGAACCTGAACCTGTACGACGTGATCCAGCGCCACGCCGCCCAGCTCCAGCTCGAGGCGCTGGCCCGCGCCGACGCCGACCTGGCGCTGCGCGAAAGCCAGCACCGTCTGGAATTGAACCGCCAGGTGTTCGGCAGCACCCAGGAAGGCATCTTGATGACCGATGCCTGCGCCAATATCGTCGCGGTCAACCCGGCGTTCGAACAGATCACCGGCTATCGCGAAGCAGACGTGCTCGGCTTGAACCCGCGCGTCCTGCGCTCTGGACGGCATGATCCCGCGTTCTACGCCGGCATGTGGCACTGCCTGGAAACCGACGGCCAGTGGCGCGGAGAAATCTGGAACCGCCGCAAGAACGGTGAAGTCTATCCCGAGCGCACCAGCATCAGCGCCGTGCGCGACGAGTCTGGCAAGCTGACCGCCTATGTCTCGGTATCGACCGACTTGTCGGCCCTGAAAGCGGCCTACCACCAGCTCAATTTCCTGACCAATCATGACGCGTTGACCCTGCTGCCGAACCGCTCGCTGTTCAACGACCGGCTGCAGCAGGCGATCGCAGCCGCGCGCCAGTGCGATGGCCAGCTGGCGTTGTTACTGTTCAATGTAGACCGGCTCTCGCGCATTAACGACAGCCTCGGCCACGCCGCGGGCGACGCCGTGCTGCGCGAGGTGGCGCGCCGGGTCGGCGAGATCGCCGGTCCCACCGATACGCTGGCGCGCCTGTCGGGCGACGAGTTCGTGCTGCTGACGGCTTGCCACGACAACGACGACATCATCCTGGCCGCGCGCCGCCTGATCGACGCTATCGCCCAGCCGCATCTGGTCGGCGAGCACGATGTGGTGGTCACCGGCAGCGTTGGCATCAGCATATTCCCGCGCGACGGCGACGCGCCGGGCGAGCTGCTCAAGTCGGCCGATGCGGCGCTGGGCGACATGAAAGATTCCGGGCGCAATGGCTTTCGCTTCTTCAAGGGTGAAATGAACGCCCAGGCGCTGCGCTGGCTGGCGTTGGAAACGCGCTTGCGGCGCGCCATCGAGCGCAACGAGCTGACCTTGCATTACCAGCCGCAGATTTCGCGCCTCGATGGCAGCGTGGTCGGCATCGAAGCCCTGCTGCGCTGGCACAGCGAAGAATTCGGCACAGTACCGCCATGCGACTTTATCCCGCTGGCCGAAGATACCGGCTTGATCCACCCGATCGGCGAATGGGTGATCCGGCAGGCCTGCCTCCAGAACAAGGCCTGGCAGGACGCCGGACTGGCGCCGGTGCGGGTCGCGGTCAATGTGTCGGCCGACCAGTTCAAGTCGGGTTCGGTCAGTACCATCGTAAGTGCGGCGCTGGCCGAAAGCGCGCTGGCGCCGCGTTATCTCGAGGTTGAGCTCACCGAAAGCGTGATGCTGGGCGATAGTGCCGTCGCCGAGGCACAGATGAGCGAGTTGCGCGCCATGGGTGTGTCGCTGTCGCTCGACGACTTCGGCACCGGCTATTCGTCGCTCGGCTACCTGTCGCGGTTCCCGCTCGACAAACTCAAGATCGACCAGACCTTCGTGCGCAACATCACCACCGAACAGCGCAGCGCCGCCATTGCCCAGGCCACCATTGCGCTGGCCCAGGGCCTGTCGTTGCAGGTCGTGGCAGAAGGCGTGGAGACGACCGCCCAGCGCGATTTCCTGGGCTCGCTCGGTTGCGACGTGATGCAGGGCTACCTGTACTGCCGCCCGGTTCCGGCGCACGAGATCGCACTATTGCTGGCCAAGGGACATGTCGCCATCTGAAACCCCGCCATCACAGTTTGATGCCCGTAAGCAACACGCCTGCTCCCGGCATGCGCCTGCGCCATATTTTGCCCGTCACGCGCGGTAGAATGCGTGCTCGTCAATAAAAAAGTCCCCCAATGAGCAAGAATTTCGTGCGCAGCTTGTGCATGGCTACCATGCTGTTCGCACCAGCGCTGGCTGCTGTTGCTCAGGCGCCGAGCGCACCTGCCGCTGCCACCGCTGCCGCCAAGCCGCTGCACCTGGACGACACGATCCCGGTCGGACCGCAGGTCAAGGTCGGCAAGCTGACCAATGGGCTGACATATTACATCCAGCGCAATGCCCGCCCCGAGCGCAAGCTCGAGCTGCGGCTGGTGGTCAAGGCCGGCTCGATTCTGGAAGACGACGACCAGCGCGGTCTGGCCCATTTCGTGGAGCACATGGCTTTCAATGGCTCGACGCATTTCCGCAAGCACGAGCTGGTGTCTTACCTGCAGTCGATCGGCGTCGGCTTCGGCGCCGACCTGAACGCCTACACCTCGTTCGATGAAACTGTCTATATCCTGCCGATTCCGACCGACAAACGGGAACATGTCGACAAGGCGTTCCAGGTACTCGAAGACTGGGCGCACGGAGTGCGTTTCGATCCGGCCGATATCGACAAGGAGCGCGGCATCGTGCTGGAAGAACTGCGCCTGGGCAAAGGCGCATCGGACCGCATGAGCAAGCAGATCATGCCGAAGATCTTCAACGGTTCGAAGTATGCCGAGCGCCTGCCGATCGGCACCGAGGATGTGCTGCGCAATTTCACGCCCGAGGCACTGCGCCGCTTCTACCGCGACTGGTACCGTCCGGACCTGATGGCGGTGGTGGTGGTGGGCGACATTGAACCGGCGCGCGCCGAACAACTGGTAAAGCAGCATTTCGCCGCCCTGAAGAACCCGCAGCCTTCGCGCCCGCGCGACTACGCCGAGATTCCGGCGCGCCAGGCGACCGAGGCGCTGGTCGTGCTCGATCCGGAAGCGACCGACAATGCGGTCCTGATCCGCTACCCGGTCCAGCCGGTGCGCGAGGCCGGCACCATTCGCGCCTACCGCGACGACCTGGTGCAGTCGCTGTTCTCCGCCATGCTCAACCAGCGCCTGCAGGAGCTGGCCCAGCTGCCCGAGCCGCCCTTCATGGGCGCCAGCAGCTCGCTTGGCAAGCTGACCCCGCGTTACCGATCCTACAACGCCTCGGCCGCGCTCGGCCCGCGCGGGGCCGAGGCCGCCCTCACCGCACTGGTCGAAGAAAACGAGCGCGCGCGCCGCCATGGCTTCGGTGCGAACGAGCTCGAGCAGATGAAGAAAAACCTGATGCGCAGCTACGAGCAAGCCTGGAACGAGCGTGCCAAGAGCGATTCGGCCACCTATGCCGCAGAATACATCCGCAATTTCCTGCAGCAGGAAGCTATTCCCGGCATTGATACCGAATACAGTTACGTTAAGCAACTGGTGCCGGGCATTACGCTCGAAGAAATGAATGCCTACGCCCGCCGTACTATTCCCGCTGAATCCGGCAAGCTGGTCCTGTACACGGGCATGACCCGCCCGGACACCCCGGCCGGTCCCAAGCTGCTGGCCACGGTGGCGGCCGCCCAGCGCGCCGAGGTGCGCGCGCGCGATGAAAAAGCGCTGGCCGCGCGCCTGATGGAGCGTCCGTCAAGACCGGGCAGCATCGTCGCCCGGTCGAGCGACAAGGCACTTGGCCTGACCCACCTGACCCTGTCGAACGGCGTCAAGGTGATCCTCAAGCCAACCGATTTCCGCAACGACCAGGTGTTGATGAGCGCGGCGCGTTTCGGCGGCCAGAGCCTGTTCAGCGACCAGGACGTACTCAATGCACGCTTCGCCAACGCGATCGTGGCCAGCATGGGCGTGAAGAACTTCACGCCGCTCGACATCAGCAAGATCCTGGCCGGCAAGGCAGCCCAGCTTAACGTTGGCCTGGCCAACTATACCGACGTCGTGGTCGGCGCCTCGGGCGCAACCGACATCGAGACCATGCTGCAGCTGGCCTGGCTGAAGTTCCACGGCGTGCGGCGCGACGAAGACCTGTTCCGCTCGTATGTCGGTAAGCAGGCCGAGCAGGCCCGCAACCAAACCTCGCAGCCGGGCGTACACTTCGGCGACGCCGTGATGGCGGCGCTGTACAACAACCATCCGCGCGCGCCGCGCACGCTGCGCCCCGAAGAATACGAGCAGATCGACCTGGACCGTAGTATCGACATCTTCCAACAGCGTTTCTCAAGCGCGAAGGACCTGACCTTCATCCTGGTCGGCTCGTTCGATGCAGCCGCCATCGAACCGCTGCTGGCCGCCTATCTCGGCAGCCTGCCGACCCCGGACCTGCCGGTGGCCTACCGCGACGTCGGCATGCGGCCGGCGACCGGCGTGGTCAAGCGCGAAGTGCGCAGCGGCTCGGAGCCGAAGAGCACGATCTCGCTCACCTTCACCGGACCGGCCGAGTTCACCGAAGCGGCGCAGCTGCGTTTGTCGGCCCTGCTGGAAGTGACCAACCTGCGCATCATCGCGGTGCTGCGCGAGCAGATGGCGCTGATCTATGGCGGCGGCGCCAATGGCGTGCTGAGCAAGATCCCGTACGGAAATTATTCGATCGGCGTGACGCTGCCCACCGGGCCGGAGCATGTCGAGAAAGTGATCGCCACAGTCTTCGCGGAAATTCGCCGCCTGCAGGCGCAGGGTCCGGACGCCGCCAACCTGGAAAAAGTAAAAAGCAACTGGATCCAGAACCACCGCCGCTCGCTGCGCGAAAATGGCTATTGGCTGAGCCACCTGCAGACCGCGCTTAGCGAAGGGACCAATCCGAACTCGATCCTGAAGATTGAAAAGCAGGTAGCGGCCCTGACGGCGGACGAAATCCGCACCGCGGCGCAACGCTATTTCAACGATCAGAACTATGTACAGGTGGTGTTGAACCCGGAGGCGCCTGAGGCGGTGGCGGCGTCGCAGTCAAAGGCAATGGCGCCGGGCGGATAAGCGCCACGCTTGCTGCGTCCAGACCGGCCGCGCTATCTTGCCGACAGCATCCGCTCGACATAACGCGCGATCAGGTCGATTTCCAGGTTCACCTTCGAGCCCGCTGCCAGGTGCTTGAGCGTCGTGACCTCGATCGTGTGCGGGATCAGGTTGATCGAGAAACGGCACAGCTTGTCGCCTGCCCGCTCCAGGTCGTCGACCCGGTTCACGGTGAGCGACACGCCATTGACCACGACCGACCCCTTGTACGCCAAGAACTTTGCCAGCTCGTGCGGCGCGTCGATGACCAGTTCGCGCGATTCGCCCACCGGCTCGAAGCTATGCACGGTGCCCAGGCCATCGACGTGGCCGGATACCAGATGGCCACCGAGCCGCTCGGCCAGCGTGAGCGCCTTTTCCAGATTGACTTCGCCCGCCGCATCGAGGCCCACGGTCTTGCTCAGGCTCTCGCGCGACACATCCACGCTAAACGAGGTGTCGGTCTTGTCCACCACGGTCATGCAGGCGCCGTTGAGCGCGATGGAGTCGCCCAGGCCAACGTCGCCCAGCGGCAGCGGTCCGGCGTCGATGTTCAGCCGCACTCCCGCGAACGAGCCGCCCTCGAGCGGAGTGACGGAGGTGATTCTGCCGACGGCGGCGACGATTCCAGTAAACATACGGTTCTATTCCTCGGTATGGGTAAATCTTGCCAGGATGCGCAGGTCGTCGCCGACCCGCGCCACATCGTGCAGGCGCAGCCGCCGCCTGTCGCGCAGCTGCGCCAGTGGCGGCAAATCGAACATGCCCTGCCCCGGCCCGACCAGGGTCGGCGCCAGGTACACCAGCAGTTCGTCGACGCAGCCTTCACGCAGCATCGAGGCATTCAGTTTCGAGCCGGCCTCGACGTGCACTTCGTTGATCTCGCGCCGGCCCAGTTCGCGCATCAGGGCCGGCAGGTCGACCTTGCCGCCGGCATTGGGCAGCAGGATCACCTCGTGGCCCGCGGTCCGCAGCACGGCCGCCTTGTCCGGCAGTTCGGCGGCGGCGACGATCCAGCACGGTGCGTCCTGCAAGATGCGCGCCTGCGGGTCGATCTCGAGCCGGCTGTCGACAATCACCCGGCGTGGTTGAACCGGCGTGTCGATGCCGCGCACGCTCAGCTGCGGGTTGTCGGCCTTGACCGTGCCGATGCCGGTCAGGATCGCCTGCGCCCTGGCACGCCAGGCATGACCGTCGGCCCGGGCGTCCGGCCCGGTGATCCACTGGCTCTCGCCGCTGTCCAGTGCGGTAGTGCCATCCAGGCTGGCCGCGACCTTCAGGCGCACCCAGGGCAGCGCGCGCCGCATGCGCGAGAAAAAACCGATGTTCAATTCGTGCGCGGCCTCGGCCAGCACCCCCGACACGACCGCAATGCCGGCGGCTTCGAGCTGGGCCAGGCCGCGTCCCGCGACCAAGGGGTTGGGGTCGAGCATCGCCGCCACCACGCGCCCCAGGCCCGCCGCGACCAGCGCATTCGAGCAAGGTGGCGTGCGGCCGTAATGGCTGCACGGCTCCAGGGTCACATAGGCAGTGGCGCCGCGTACGTCGTGGCCGCGCGCGCGCGCGTCGCGCAAGGCCTCGATCTCCGCATGCGCCTGCCCGGCCGGCTGGGTGTGGCCGGCGCCAATTACCAGGCCGTCGCGCACGATCACGCAGCCGACCCGCGGGTTCGGCGCGGTGATGTACATGCCGCGCCTGGCCCATGTCAGGGCCAGGGCCATGCCGCTGGGGTCGTCGAGAATATGGTCGCTGTCGTGTGCCAAGTGTGGTGTTCCGCTGTTGCAGGTTGCCGCGCTGCTTGCAAGGTTCGCGCCGCTGCTACCTAGTCGGGCGCCTGGGCGCCTTCGCAGCCCTGGTCGCGCGCTGGATTGCACAACCGTACGCGCCCGAGCATGTTGATTTTAATACGCCGGACCTGCGCGCCGTGAAACAGCGACAGCGTCCCGAGCCGCGCCGAATTGCCGTTGCTGTCGCTGCAGCTGCGCCCGGCGCCATTGTAGGCGATGTAATGCGGCGGCGCTGACCCGGTGAATGAAAAATCGACCTGCATACCGGACGGCAAGGGGGCATGGACCGACAGGATCTCGTCGTCCGGCCCCGGTTCGCCGTCGCCGTCGCGGTCGACGAACATGGTCCAGCCCTGGGTCCAGTCGGCGCCGGGCGAATCGCGCGGCATCAGTTTGACCAGTCTGCCGCGCGCAATGGCCTGGGCCCGGGCGTGGCCGATGGCATCGAGCAGTTCAGCGGAGGCAGTGCGCATCTGCTGCGCGCTAACGAGGCCGTGCAAATCGGGCGCGGCGAGCGCCAGCACCATGGCCGAGATACCCAGCACGATCGCCAGTTCGGCCAGCGTGGCGCCGCGGTGCCGGCCCGGTGTCGGTGCCGGTACCGCTAGCCGCCAGCGCCGTTTCATGGCCAGCAGCGCGCGCCGCTGCCGCTCGCCCCTTGCGCGCCGGTACTGTCGAAGGTCAGCACGCCGCAATCCGGATCGTCGAAGCCAGTATCTACATTTGCGGTTCCCGGCCGGGCACGCAGCACGATGCATCGGCCGATATCCTGGCCGTCGCAGGCGTAGCCGTCGAGCTCGTATGCGCTCGCTTGTGGCCGCGACCCGAGCCACCAGCGGAACTGGCGGGCGTGCGGAATGTCAGATGCCGATGAAAACGCGACATAGGTGTGGTGCTGGGCTCGGTATTGCTCCTGGCGCTGCATGGCGTCGACCAGCGCCAGCTGCGCCTCCACGCGCTGCATCCTGACCAGGTGGCTTGCGTAGCTCGGATACGCGATCGCGGCCAGGATTGCCAGGATCGCCATCACGACCAGCAGTTCGACCAGGGTGAATCCAGGGCCACCCATCCGCCCTGCACGCAGTTGTGCTCGCTTCATTGTTCCTCCGTCGTCATGGCTACGGCGTCGTGCCAGTTCGCGATTTCGCGCCAGCCGACACGTACGCCTGCTCCGCCCGGCATTCCGGGGCCAGGCGCGGCCACGCCCGCACCCGGGACTTCCAGCGCCAGCGGCTTGCGGTAATAGGCCTGGAGCGCGACCTGGGTAGTAGCGGCGCTGCCAAAGCCCAGCGCCGTGATCCGGTAGAGCAGCGCCGTCGGCGCCGACGGCATGCGTTCGATCAGGTAGCGCGGCGCTTGCGCGGCCAGGGCGCCCTGCCCGGACGGAATCAGGGCGCCAGTAAATGCGCCGAACACGACGCCGGGACCGTCGTCGTCCGCCAGCGCGGCCTGGATCACGCCGTCGCCGCCGGCGCGATGCGCGCACAGTCCGTCGTAGGGAGTGCCGCCGCGGCAACCATCGGCAAAGGCGTCCGGGCTGGCGCCGGCCAGTGCGGCGGCGCGTGCCGAGGACGGCTCGGCGCCGCCTTCGATGTCGTGTTCGGCGTCGGCCAGCGCCGCCATCGCGCTGTGCAGGGCCAGCAACCGGTCGCGCTCGTTGCTGGCGGCGAGCGCGCCATGCAGGGCGCTGCGCGCCGAGGCAATCGCGCTCAGCAGGATCGCCAGCATCAGCAACAAGGCGGTGAGCAGGACGGCCCCGCCCTGCTCGCTGCAACCGATAGGAGCGCGCATGCCGTCTTCACTCGGTGCGCGCCGGCAGCGCGATGGTGGTGGCGAAAACCTTGCGCTGGCGCGCCGCGTGGCGTCCGGCCAGTGTTGTTTCGAGCAGGCGCACTCCGGGATCGGCCAGGCCCGCCATGTCGCCGTATTCAGGCCCGAACAGGTCGTAGCGCAGGCCGGCGGTAGACGCCAACCGGCTCGGCGCCCCATGCAACAGCAAGGCCACCCGCACGCTGGCGAGTTTCTTCCAGTGGGTGCGGCGCCGCAGGTCGGCGGCGCGCTCGGCCGCGCTGGCGCCGGCCAGCAGCAGTGCGGCGTCGAGCCCGGCCAGGGTGCTGGCGTTGACATAGCGCTCCGGCGCGCCGTCGGCGTCGAGATCGAGCCCGTACAGCACCTGGAAGCTGTCCACCGCCCCCACCACCGCATGGGCCGACCAGTTGCTGGCGCCGCGGTACTTGCAGCGCAATTCGGCCTGGCCCTGGGCATTTCGCGCAACATAGAAAACGCTCCAGCCTTCTCGATCGCGGTGCACCGAGAAGCCCGCGCAATCGAGCGTGCTGCCATCGCCCGCGGGCGGCGCGCCGCTGCCGGGATAGCGCACTGCCAGCACGTCGCTACCGTGCACCGCGCTGGCGATCGGGTGGTCGATGGCGAATCCGGTCTGCGCCACCCTGCGCGCGTCCAGGCCGGACAGCCGCGCCGGGGCGTCGGCTGCCGGTCCGCCCATGTCGCGCTCCCAGTCGACAAAGGTCGATTGCCGCACCGCGCGCGCCATCGCCTCGAGCGCGTAACGTCCGGCGTCGTCCATGGCGGCCGTGTCGGCCTGGGCGGCGAACGCGCGGGTGGCCCAGATGAACAAGCTGCCCGCGGTCAGCAGCACGCCCAGGCCAACCGTCATGGCGACCAGCAGTTCGGCCAGCGTCATGCCTTGCTGGTGCTGGCTGGCGACGCTCATCGCAGCACCGTTACATAGCCCGGGGCGCCCAAGGTTCCGTGCCAGCCCAGCTTGACGACCGGCAGCGCGCCGGCATCGTTGTCGCAGCTCCAGCGAAAGCGGCTGGCGGCACTGTCCCAGGGCGCGCCGTCGCGGCACACCGTGATGCGCCCGCCAGGAAACTGCGCGTGCAGCGCCCGGCGTAGCTCAAGCAGGTCGAATGCGGCCAGTTGCGCAGGGGTGCAGCTACTGCTGCCAAAGCACGGCAGTGACGTACTGGGCGCACCGTCGGCGGCATCGTAGCGAAAGCCCAGATAGGGATTGACGGCGTCGGGCAAGCCGGCGATGGTGGCATTGGCGCGCATGCGCGCCGCCAGCGAGGCGGCCAGCTGCGCGGCCTCCGAGCTCAGGGCCGCGTGCTGGCGCAAGCGCTGCGCGGTGAGCTGGGTGGCGCCGGCGCCGGCGATGCCAACCGCGAGCACGAACAGCGCTACCAGCACTTCGACCAGCGTGAACCCGCGGGTTTGTCTCTGCGCCTGCACGGTTGCCTCCCCTGGTCAGCATCGAAAACATCTGCGAGCTGCGACCTTATCAGGCGAGCATCTGCCAGCCGTGAGCTGGCACAATCGTAACTGGGGAACCGATGAGCGGCGTGCTTGACGCCCGGGAGACTTACTTGCGCGGATGGCCGACTTCGGCCAGCGCTTCCTGGAATTCGGCCAGGTCTTCAAAGTTCTTGTAGACCGAGGCGAAGCGGATATAGGCGATCTTGTCGAGCCGCTTGAGCTCTTGCATTACCAGCTCGCCGACGTAGCCGGTGTCGACTTCGCGCCGGCCACTGGTCAGCAGCTTTTCTTCAATGGTGGAGACCGCGGTATCGATCGCTTCGGCGGCCACGGGCCGCTTGCGCAGCGCCAGCATCAGGCTGCCGCGCAGCTTGTTCGAAGCGAACTCGGTACGGCTGCCGTTCTTCTTGACGATGATCGGCATCGACAATTCGATGCGCTCGTAGGTGGTGAAGCGCTTGTCGCATTTCCCGCAGCGCCGGCGCCGGCGAATGGCGTCCCCTTCCTCGGACACGCGCGTGTCCAGGACCTGGGTATCTTCGTGCTGGCAGAACGGACATTTCATGGCGCCGGGGGTTCTTCAAAGGGGGCCGCGCTTGCCACAGGCGCGTGCGGCCCCGGGTTGCTTACTTGGCGTAGACCGGGTACTTGTCGGTCAGCTGCTTGACTTCTGCCTTGACACGCTCGATGGTCGCGGCGTCGTGCGGGTTATCCAGCACATCGGCGATCAGGTGGCCCACCTTGACGGCATCGTCTTCCTTGAAGCCGCGGGTGGTAAAGGCCGGGCTGCCGAGGCGGATGCCCGAGGTGACGAAGGGCTTCTGCGGGTCGTTCGGGATGCCATTCTTGTTGCAGGTCATGTGCGCCTGTCCGAGGATGGCTTCGGCTTCCTTGCCGGTCAGGCCTTTCGAGCGCAGGTCGACCAGCATTACGTGCGACTCGGTGCGGCCCGAAACAATGCGCAGCCCGCGCGCGGTCAAGGTATCGGCAAGCGCCTTGGCATTCTTGACCACCTGCTGCTGGTAGGTCTTGAATTCCGGCATGAGGGCCTCTTTGAAGGCCACGGCCTTGCCGGCAATGACGTGCATCAGCGGACCGCCCTGGATGCCAGGGAAGATCGCCGAATTGATCTGCTTCTCGAACTCGGCCTTCATCAGGATGATGCCGCCGCGCGGACCGCGCAGCGACTTGTGCGTGGTCGACGTCACGAAATCGGCATGCGGCACCGGGTTCGGATATTCGCCGGCGGCGATCAGGCCGGCGTAGTGGGCCATGTCGACCATGAAATAGGCGCCGACTTCCTTGGCGATGCGTGCGAAGCGCTCGAAGTCGATTTTCAGGGCGAACGCGGAGGCGCCCGCGATGATCATCTTCGGCTTGTGCTCGCGCGCCAGCGCTTCCATCGCCTCGTAGTCGATGTCTTCTTCGGGCGTGAGGCCGTAGGAGACGACATTGAACCACTTGCCCGACATGTTCAGCGCCATGCCATGGGTCAGGTGGCCGCCCTCGGCCAGCGACATGCCCATGATGGTGTCGCCTGGCTTGAGCATGGCGAAGAACACGCCCTGGTTGGCCTGCGAGCCGGAGTTCGGCTGCACGTTGGCCGCTTCCGCGCCAAACAACTGCTTCAGGCGGTCGATCGCCAGCTGCTCGGCAACGTCGACGAATTCACAGCCGCCATAGTAGCGCTTGCCCGGGTAGCCTTCGGCATACTTGTTGGTCAGCTGCGAACCCTGCGCTTGCATGACCGCCGGCGAGGTGTAGTTCTCGGACGCGATCAGTTCGATGTGGTCTTGCTGGCGCTGGTTTTCCTTCTGGATGGCATCCCACAAATCCGGGTCGACGTTAGCCAGCGTGTGATCTTTTGCAAACATGTAAAACTCCAATCGAGAGAAATACCAGGCAACGGGCCGGTCCGGCGTTCGGGTGCGGACGGGCAGGCGCAAGGCAGCCGCCCGGCAACACGTGACACGACGCGCTCCAGTTGATGGCTGCCCAGGCGAACGGCGATGAGATCTCACGTTCCCCGGTGGGACCCCACCTTTGCCGCGCAGGGCACGAAGCTTCATGCACGGTGTTTCGCCAGTTACGTGAGACGTAAATGACTTCAGATTGTATGTGATCCGAGCCCCTTAGGGCAAGGAAACCGCTGTCTCCACTGCAAGTGGGAGCAGGTCTGCTGCCTTGTGGCCGTTTCGGCTACAATTTTCAGTTCCTCCCCACCTGCCCACAGGACTGACCATGATCGTCTTCATCACCGGCGCCTCGGCCGGCTTCGGCGCCGCGATAGCGCGCACCTTCGCCGGCAATGGCCACCGCGTCATCCTCGCGGCGCGGCGCGAAGACCGCATCGCCCGCCTCGCCAGCGAACTGGGCGAGGCCGCCTTGCCGCTCACGCTGGACGTGACCAGCCGCGCGTCGATCGATGCGGCCATGGCCGCCCTGCCCGCGCACTGGCGCGACATCGACGTGCTCATCAACAATGCAGGACTGGCGCTCAATACCCTGCCCGCCCACGAGGTGCCGCTGGACGATTGGGACACCATGATTGCCACCAACTGCCAGGGCCTGGTCAGCATGACGCGCGCCGTGCTGCCCGCGATGGTGGCGCGCGGCAGCGGCCTGGTCATCAACCTGGGCTCGGTTGCGGGCCGCTACCCCTACCCCGGCGGAAACGTCTACGGTGCAACCAAGGCCTTCGTCGAACAATTCACCCTGAATCTGCGCGCCGACCTGGTCGGCACCGGCGTACGCGCCACCAACCTGGCGCCGGGCCTGTGCGGGGGCACCGAATTTTCGAACGTGCGCTTCAAGGGCGACGATGCGGCCGCGGCCAAGGTATACGAAGGCACCACACCACTGAGCGCCGAGGATATTGCCAATACCGCCTACTGGATTGCAACGCTGCCGCCGCACGTGAATGTCAATCACATCGAACTGATGCCAACCTGCCAGGGATTTTCTCCGTTCACCATCAAGCGCTCATAAATTTTTACGCTGCAACCGCTCACGGCCATCCCGGCGTTGCTGAACCGCTACGCCGGTAACGCGCGCTCGGCAATTGTGAGAAAGTGTTACAGTCATTGGCGTTTCGACACTGTTTCACGTCTACTACCGCCGCCAGCTGGCAGCTTTGCTGGCAAGCTTTCGGAGCCATATGTTCTTTCGCGTACATAAGGAAAGCAGAAATCGCGTAAAATGTTTCTTATTTACACTTAAATGGCAGCAGACATGCCTTCAGCTTTTGACTGGACAGTCAGGGTCTATTACGAAGACACCGACGCCGGTGGCATCGTGTTTTACGCGAATTACCTGAAATTCTTCGAACGTGCCCGCACCGAGTGGCTGCGCGCGGCCGGGGTGGGCCAGCAGGATCTGCTCGACACCGGCGGCAGCGGCTTTGTCGTCAAGCGCGCCAGCCTGGATTACCACGCACCTGCCCGCCTTGACGACGTGCTGACGATCCGCACCACGGTCGAAAAGTTCGGGCGCGCCTCGATCGAATTCGCCCAGCAAGCCTGGAAAGGCGAGCTGCTCCTGACCAGCGCCACGGTCAAGGTTGGCTGCGTCGATATCGCCACGATGCGCCCGCGGCCGGTTCCTGCCGGCGCCGCTGATAAAATGCGCGCGCATCATGCAATGACGCTGCAACCGACTGAATAACCCGACAACCGAACAGACCCGATGACCGCAACCCAAGACCTGTCGTTTATTTACCTGATCAGCAATGCCCATATCCTGGTGCAGCTGATCATGGCCCTGCTGTTGATCCTGTCTGTCGTGAGCTGGACTTACATTTTCCGCAAGGTCTTTGCCTTGAAAGCGGCACGAAACCAGACCGAACAGTTCGAGCGCAGCTTCTGGGCCGGCGGCAACCTCAACACCCTGCACCAGAGCGCCAGCAGCCAGCGCGACCAGAGCGGCCCGCTGGCCCGCATCTTCGAGGCCGGCATGGGCGAATTCATCAAGGGCAAGCAGGCCGCGCGCGACGCCGCCGACATGGGCCCGGCGCTCGACGGCGCCCGCCGCGCCATGCGCGCGGCCTTCCAGCGCGAGCTCGACGCCCTCGATATTCACCTGAATTTCCTGGCATCGGTTGGCTCGGTCTCGCCCTACATCGGCCTGCTGGGCACCGTGTGGGGCATCATGAACGCCTTCCGCGGCCTGGCCAGCGTGCAGCAGGCCACGCTCGCGATCGTCGCACCCGGCATCGCCGAAGCGCTGATCGCCACCGCGATCGGCCTGTTCGCCGCGATCCCCGCAGTGGTGGCCTATAACCGCTTTACCCACGACATCGACCGCCTGGCAATCCGTTTCGAGAGCTTCGTCGAAGAATTCTCGAACATTTTGCAGCGCCAGGCGCGCTGAGCGTAGCGGAGACGATCGAATGGCCTTTTCCAGCAGCCTGCGCAGCGGGCGCAAACGCAGCTTCAAGTCAGAGATCAACGTCGTGCCCTATATCGACGTGATGCTGGTGCTGCTCATTATCTTCATGGCGGTCCCCGCCAATGAGGCGCCGAGCGTCGTCAACCTGCCAAGCGCCACCAGGTCGGCGCTGCCGCCGGACACCTATATCCAGATTTCGATCCAGCCCGAGAACAAGCTGTCGATCGGCGTCGGCGGCCAGCAGAAGGTCGCGTCCGTCGACGTTGCCGATCGCACCGCCCTGCTCGAGCGCCTGCGCGCGCTGCACGAAGAAAATCCCGACTACCCGGTCTTGATCGCGGCAGACCGTGACAGCAAATACGACGATGTCATCCAGCTGATTTCCGAAGCCAAGAAGTTGGGCATCGACCGGGTGGGATTGGCCACCAAGTGACGATGCCCGGATTGACCACTCCCATGCAGCGATGCCAGCCATGAGTCCTGCCACCAACGGCGCGCCCTACAGCGTGCCGCCAGAGCCGAGCCGCTTGCCCGCTTTCTTGCTGGCGGTGGCGGTGCACGCCGTGCTGGTGGGTTTCTTGTGGTTCGGAATCAGCTGGCAGAACAACGAGCCGGTAGCAGTCGAGGCCGAAGTCTGGGACATGTCGGTCCAGAGCGCCGCTGCGCCCGAGCTGCCGCCCCCGCCTGCGCCGGAGCCGATGCCTCGTCCTGAACCCGAACCAGAACCCGAGCCTGCCCCGCCGCCGCCGCGCGTGGCCGAGCCGCCGCCGGTCGAGCGCCCCGCCCCCACGCCGTCGGACATCAAGCTGCAACGCGAGAAACAGCTCAAGGAAGAAGCGCGCGAGCGCGAGCTGGCCAAGAAACGCGAAGAGCAGCGCGAAGAAAAGCGCGAACGCGAGCGCAAGGAACTGGCCGAGCAGAAGAAAAAAGACGAGGCCGAGCGCAAGGAAAAAGAACTGGCCAAGAAAGAAGCCGACGACCAGAAGAAACGCGAGAAGCAGGCCGCCGAGAAAAAACTGGCAATCGAAAAGGCCGCCAAGGACAAGGCGGCCAAGGCCGACGAAGAGCGCCTCGCCAAGATCCGCGCCGACGACCTCAAACGCATGGCCGGCGCCATGGGCAGCAGCGGCAGCGCCGTCAAGTCGACCGCACCCAAGGCCGATGCCGGCTACGTGGCCGCCATCACTGCCAAGATCAAGAGCAAGACCGCGTATGCCGGCAGCACCACCATGCCGGGTAACCCGAAGGCCGTGTTCAAGGTGGAACAGCTGCCGACCGGCGACATCATGTCGGTGCGGCTGGTAAAAAGCAGCGGTGTGCCTGAGTTCGACAGAGCAGTGGAGAATGGCATCAAGGCATCATCTCCTCTCCCGACCAAAAAGGACGGGACGGTGGAACGCACACTCGACGTTAATTTCTCGATGAAGGATTACGACTGACCTGGTTAGTCCAATCAAACGATCAACTATGAAAAAACTCCATTACCTGCTGTTTAGCGCGACCCTCCTGGCAAGCACTGCCCAGGCCCAGCTCAAGGTTGAAATCGCCGGCGTGGGCAGCAACCAGATTCCCGTAGCGGTTGCGGCCTTCGCCGACGAATCGGTGGCTCCAGAACAGGTGTCCGCCATCATCCGCGCCGATCTCGAGCGCAGTGGCGTGTTCAAGGTCACCGATGCCGGCCAGGCCATCAGCGACGGCGCGAACATTGACCTGGCGGCGTTCAAGGCACGCGGTGTCCAGGCACTGGTAGTCGGCAGCGTGACACGCCAGCCCGATGGCCGTCTTGCCGTGCGCTACAAGCTGCACGACACCGTCAGCGGAACCCAGCTCTCCCAGTTAGGGGGCGAAGTGCAGCCGAAGTACACGCGCCTGCAGGCCCACCGCATTGCCGACGATGTCTATGAAAAGCTGACCGGCACGCGCGGCATCTTTTCGACCCGCATCGCCTACGTCAAGGAAGACCGCGCCGGCCGCAACTACACGCTGGCGGTGGCCGACGCCGACGGCGAGAACGAAATTATCGCCACCCGTGGCCGCGAGCCGATCATTTCGCCGGCCTGGTCGCCGGACGGCAGCAAGGTCGCGTATGTCTCGATGGAAGACCGCAAGCCCGTGGTGTACCTGCAAGACCTGATGACCGGCCGCCGCAACGTGATTTCCAACCTCAAGGGCAACAACTCGGCACCGAGCTGGGCACCGGATGGCAATACGCTGGCCGTGGCCCTGTCGAAAGATGGCAATACCGAAGTCTATACCGTACGTTCGGACGGCACCGGCCATCGCCGCCTGACCAACAACGCGGCGATCGACACCGAGCCGCAATTTTCGGCCGACGGCCAGACCATTTACTTCACCAGCGACCGCAGCGGCGGTCCGCAAATCTACAAGATGAGCGTTGCGGGCGGCAATGCCACCCGCGTCACGTTCAACGGTAACTACAACATCAGCCCGCGCGTGTCTTCGGACGGCAAGACCCTCGCATGGATTTCCCAGCGCGGCGGCAGTTTCTCTCTTTATGCGATGGACCTGGCCAGTGGCCAGGAGCTGCGCCTGGCCGATGGGGCCACCGAACCGAGTTTTTCGCCGAACGGCAAGTACATCATGTATGCAACCAAGGCCGGTGGCCGCGTTGCGCTCGCCGTGGTGTCGGTGGATGGACGGGTAAAGCAGCGCCTGACCACAAAAGCGGGAAACATCCGGGAGCCCAGCTGGGGTCCTTTCATGCAGTAAAGAAGTTCACTTTTTATTAGACAAGGAGAAAAACCATGCGCCACTTTCAGAAAGTAGCCCTTATCGCTTCGGCCGCCCTGCTGACCGCTTGCTCGTCGCCAAAACTGGCCGAAACCCCGGTGGTCGAGAGGAGCCCGACCCCGGTCGCACAGGCGGCTGATCCGCGCGACGTTCGTCCGGTGGAAACCGGCAGTGTCGATCCGCTGAACGATCCACGCGGCGTGCTGGCTAACCGCAGCGTCTACTTCGACTACGACAGCTTCGTCGTGCGCGAAGACGGCAAGCAGGTCGTCGCCAACCACTCGAGCTACCTGACCAAGAACGGTTCGCGCAAGGTGCTGATCCAGGGTAATACCGATGAACGCGGCGGCACCGAGTACAACCTGGCCCTGGGCCAGAAGCGTGCCGAAGCCGTGCGCCGTTCGATGGCATCGCTGGGCGTGTCGGACAACCAGATGGAAGCCGTGTCGCTGGGCGAAGAAAAGCCGAAAGCCACTGGCAGCAACGAAGCGGCATGGGCTGAAAACCGCCGTGCCGATATCGTTTATCAGTAATCGCGCAATGCGGCGCCAGGTACCCGAGTGGGTAAGTACTTAGGCCATGCCGATTGACAATGGGGCGGATGCCAGTGCAGACTGCATCCGCCCTGTTTTTATTCTGCAACCGGAAAGATTCCTGCCATGATGAAATTGTCCCTATCCCGCCTTGGCGCCCTGGCTTTGCTGGCCTGGATGCCGTTGCAGGCCAGCGCCGGCCTGCTCGATGACGCGGAAGCGCGGCGGGCCATTCTCGACCTGCGCACCAAGGTCGATACGATCGCGCGCGAACTGAACAGCCGCATCGATACCAAGTCGGACAAGACAGCCCAGCTCGACATGCTGAACCAGCACGAGCAAACCATGCGCGAAATTGCGCGCTTGCGCGGCCAGGTCGAAGTGCTGGCCAATGAGATCAGCAAGGCCCAGAGCAGCCAGAAGCAGCTGTACGCCGACCTCGACGCGCGCATCAGGAAGATCGAGCCGCAACAGGAAACCATCGACGGCCAGGCCGCCGAGGTGCTGCCCTCGGAAAAAACCGCCTACGAGAGCGCCACTGCCCAATTCCAGTCGGGCGACTACAAGGGCGCCGCTACCGCACTGCAGGATTTCGTGCGGCGCTACCCCGAATCGGCCTATGCATCGAACGCCCAGTACTGGCTCGGCAATGCGTGGTATGCGCTGGGTGACTACAAGAAAGCGATCGCCGCCCAGGAAGTCCTCACGACCACCTACGCCAGCAGCAGCAAGGTGCCGGATGCGATGCTCAACATCGCCAGCAGCTATGCCCTGCTCAAGGACAGCAAGAACGCCAAGCGAACGCTGCAGCAGCTGGTGTCGAAGCACCCGGACTCGAGCGCGGCCAAGACAGCGCGCGACCGACTCGCTTCCTTGAAATAAGTTTCCGAGAGAGGGGCAGTATGGGCCAGGATTGACAGCCTGGCATCCGCCCCTTTATAATCTCGCTTCTTCGGGTCGTTAGCTCAGCTGGTAGAGCAGCGGACTTTTAATCCGTTGGTCGCAGGTTCGAATCCCGCACGGCCTACCACGAATAAACAAGAAGCCCACGACTACGGTTCGTGGGCTTTTTGCGCTCTGGTCGCGTTGAAAACACGGGCAAAGTCTGATCGACGGCCTCATCGATGTTGCCACCGCCGCGTGATTGGCTCGCCTCCTGGCGAACGGCGCGCCGCCTCCCACGCAGCGCTGCTAGGATGCCAGGACTGTCGACCAGACGAGAGGGAACATCATGCAGATCAGCACACCGGAACCTCATCCGACACATTCACGCACCGCGGCCGAGGAAGCCGATGTCGGCAGCGGCGAACGCACACCCGGTCAGGTGGAAACAGACAATATCATCAAGGATATTAACCGCCCATCCGCTCCCGCGGAACCCGGCACCAGGGATACGCCAGCGCCGGCCGACGGCGCCGCGCCGGTGGTGCCGCCCGCGCCCACCGTCGAGAAGGCTGAGCGTGGTGCCGAGACGGCGTCCGAACGAGACAAGGCCGGCCACGGGCAGATCCAGCGCGAAAGCAATCGCTCGCGCCAGTCCGGCGACGCCGGTCAGGGCCGTGTCTCTTCCAACTCGCCGGTCACGCCAGCGAGCCCGGGTGCGAAGCCATAGCCGCGCAAAGTCACACACACGCCAAAAAACGCCAACGGCCCCTCGAAAGGGGCCGTTTCAACACGCCAAGGGCACGCCCGTGTCAATGCACGCGGCTCGCCTTGATGGGAATTTCTGGCGGGGTTGGCTCTTCCACCGGTGCGTTCACTGGTGCCGGGACATCGTCCGGCACCGGCACTGGCTCGGGCTTTTCACCCGGATCGGGAGTCGTATGCGCGCGTATGCTGCGATTGTCTTGCATCATCGTGGGATCCTCTGGGCAGCGGTCATGGACATGCGGCCAGCGCCAAACTCAAGGCGCTGGCCGCCACTGACACTTAGTGCTTCTGCTCTTGCTTGGCACCGCCGCCTGCGCCACCTTCTTTGCCGGCCTTGTCGCGCGACATGTGGTCGTGGCTGCTCTTGTCGACGTTGACGCCGGCCTCGCGCTTGGCCTTTTCCGCTTCCGACTCGCTGCCAGGAGCTGCTTGTTGATTCTGGGTGTCGTTCGATGAATTCTGGGTCATGGTGTTCTCCGTGAGGGGTTAAAAGTTCAATCGGGTCCGAATCGGCAATGGTGATTCCAGGTATCGCACAGTTGCAATTTCTATACGATTCCTCACCTTTTCCGCAGATTAGCATCAATGAAACGAAACTTCTGTGCGCTACTCAATCGTGCGCGCCATTCTCGACGGCGACCGGCTGGGTTGTGCTGCCTCGGGGTGCCGGCGAACCCGCGGCAATCTTTGAATACGCGTGCGTTCACGCGTGCCACCGGATGGAAATGCGATAATTCAGGGTGGCAGTTCAGCTCGCTGCAGGCGCTGGAGCGCCGATGAATCAATACTTCCCTGGGTTCGGCCCGAACCGTAAGATGAGTCAAGTTAGCTTCAATGTATCTTCATGCAAAATATCGTTTCATACAGCCACAGTCACATCCTGTCCGGGCCCGGACCAGCTCGGTTCGACGTCCTCGTTGGACAACTTGACGGTCAGGTCATCTGGCCACTCCCATCATTCGTAGAGATGCTGCATGCTCCCCGCATCTGAGGTGGGTCAATCCCAGGCAGATTTCTTGTCCGGAGCCGGCAACATGGCCGCGCTGTTCCGCGCCCATGACTGGTCAGCCTCCCCTCTTGGCCCAGTCGAGGAGTGGCCGCAATCACTGAAAACCGTGGTCGGCATGATGCTCGTGTCCGAGCAACCGTCATTCCTGGCCTGGGGGCCGGAACGTACGCTGCTGTACAACGATCGCTATGTCGAGATACTCGCCAGCAAACACCCCGCGCTCGGCAAGGACTTTCTCGAGGTCTGGCACGAGATCAGGAGCGACCTCGTGCCCTTGGTCGAGCAAGCCTACCGGGGTGAACCCTTGTACTGGGACGACATCGAGCTCTTGATGGAGCGCAATGGTTACGTCGAGGAGACCCACTTCTCGTTCTCGTACACGCCAGTACGCGACGAGAGCGGCAGGGTCGCCGGCTTGTTCTGTGCCTGCATCGAGACGACAAAACAGGTATTCGCCAAGCGCAAGCAAGCACTGGATATCGCTGCTCGCCAGCGCGCAGAACAGGATCTTCGAGAGCTCAATAACACACTGGAAACGCAGGTCGTGGAGCGTACGGCCGAGCGCGACCGTATGTGGGAAACGTCTCCTGACCTCATGCTCGTGATCGACTTCAACGGCTACTACCGGCGGGTGAACCCGGCTTGGACTGTATTGCTTGGTTACGCGACCGAGGAGCTCGTCGGCCGACACAGCAACGAGTTCGTGATACAAGCCGACCATGCCATGACTGCTGAAACGTTCGAGAAGGCAGCGTCGGGCGGGCGGCCCACCATCGAAAACCGTTACCGACACAAGAATGGTTCGATCCGCTGGATTTCCTGGACTGCGGCACCGGCCAACAACATGATTTATGCGACCGGCCGCGATATCACGGGCGAAAAGGAGCGTGAGGCGGATCTGGCAACGCGCACGGCGGAACGCGACCGGCTCTGGAATCTGTCCCAGGACATGCTGGCCCGGGCTAACTACGAAGGAAGAATGTCGACTGTCAGCCCGGCCTGGACCCAGGTCCTGGGGTGGAGCGAAACGGAGCTGCTCACACGTTCCTATGGCGAATTCATGCATCCGGAAGACATGGCGCCGACCCTGGAGGCGATCGCGCGCATGGCTGAGACCCACCAGCCGGCCCGGTTCGAGAACCGTATCGCGACAAAAGATGGGCATTGGAAGTATATCGAGTGGACCGTCACTCCTGAACTCGATGGCGCGAACTTCATCGCCGTGGGACGCGACCTTAGCGTCAACAAAGCGCGCGAGGCTGAACTTGAGGCGGCGCGGGGAGCTTTGCGCCAGTCGCAGAAGATGGAGGCGGTCGGCCAGCTCACCGGCGGACTGGCGCACGACTTCAACAACCTGCTAGCGTCCATCAGCGGTGGCCTGCAGGTGCTCAAGCTGAAACTGCAGCGAGGCCAATACAGTGGGCTGGAGCATTATGTCGACATCGCGGAATCTTCGGTGCGGCGGGCCGCCTCGCTCACGCAGCGCTTGCTGGCCTTTTCGCGCAGGCAAACGCTCGATCCCAAACCCACGGATGTGAACCGCCTGATTGCCAGCATGGAAGAGTTGGTGCGCCGCTCGGCCGGACCCATGGTGGAACTCGCGGTAGTGAAGGCACCCGATCTTTGGCTGACGAAAGTGGATTCCTCGCAGCTTGAAAATGCCCTGCTCAACTTGTGCATTAACGCCCGCGACGCGATGATGCCCGGCGGCGGCAAGCTGATCCTGGGAACCACCAATAAACTCGTCGATCAGCGCAGCAATGACGGCGATCTGCCGCCAGGACAGTATGTCACCTTGTGGGTCTCCGATACCGGCACAGGAATGTCCCCCACAGTCATGGAACGGATTTTCGATCCGTTCTACACCACCAAGCCCTTGGGCGAAGGTACGGGATTGGGACTGTCGATGGTCTATGGCTTCGTGCGCCAGTCCGGAGGTCAAGTGCGGGTCGAGTCCGAAGTTGGCGCCGGCACGACCATGACGATCTATCTGCCGCGCTATGTCGGTCAAGCACTAGCCGATGAGCCTGTCGAGGCGTTTTCTGTCGAATCAGGCCAAGGGGAGACTGTGCTACTCATCGAGGACGAGCGTGCCTTGCGTGACATCATCGAAGAAGTGTTGCACGACGCTGGATACCGCGTGCTGACCGCGCAGGATGGCCGTACGGGCTTGCAGATACTCAACTCCAAGACACGCATCGATTTGCTGGCGACCGATGTGGGGCTACCCGGCGGCCTCAATGGCCGCCAGGTCGCCGATGCCGCACGCGTGCAACGCCCCGGTCTCAAAGTGCTGTTCATTACTGGCTATGCTGATACGGCAGCTGTCGGCAATGGCCAGCTCGACGCTGGCATGGAGGTGCTGACCAAACCGTTCGAGATCAGCGCACTTGCCAGGAAAGTCCGCGCATTGATCGACGCCTGATGTTTACGTCGCGCGTACAGCGTCCTTTCCAGGACCTGTCGCGCGATCGCGCTAGGGTGCGAACCAGTACAGCACCGCCAGGACTGCCAATATCGCCGGTGCAAAAGCGAACAAAAAGGCCGTTCTCCCTACCCCGATCAGTTCTGGCAGCATGATGCAACCGCGGTCGCCCCAGGTCAGCACCGTGGCGCTGAGTTTCTTCGAGAACTCCGCATACAGGTAGCTACCCGCAAGCAAACCAGCGATGCCGGGAATCGCATCGAGGTTTCCCTGACCCAAGGCTGCCGCACCGGTTCCCGGACAATAGCCAATCAGTGCGAAACCGATGCCGAAGATCAGCCCGCCGATGATATTCGCCGCATATTTGGTCGGCTTGACATGGAGCTTTACCAGTCCAAGGGCGTGCATGCCGAAAATGCCGATCATGCCGACAAGGATCGCACTGAGCATGATCTTCATGACCGTGAAATCTGTCAGCAGCAATGCACCCATCAGCACCTCATATTTGGCTACGCCGCCCTTTTGCAGCAAAAATCCGAACATGATGCCGAACACGAGGCCAAGCAGCAGCTGCCGCGGCGCCGGGGCACTGTCGGCCGCCTCTTTGCCCGGATGATCGGCGCCGGCCTGCCCTTTTCCGGCAAGCGGTTCTGCAGGCATCTGTGCGCTCTTCTTAGCCATACATCACCCGTGCCGTTATGGCGCCGCCGGCAAAAAATGCGGCCAGTGCGATCCACGAACCAACAGACAGCTGCAGTGTGCCGCTGATCCCGTGTCCACTCGTGCAGCCGCCTGCCAGCCTGGCGCCAAAGGCCATCACGATACCGCCGACGAAGGCGACGATCAGGCGCAAGGAAAAATCGTTGCCGAACTGGGCGGCCCACATCGGTGGAATGAAGGACGCATTGAACTCCCCGCCCGAAAAGGCGGCGATGAAACCGCCCAGCACGGTGCCGAGCAAGAGCATGACTTCCCACTCGACTTTCGGGCTTTTGTCCTGATAAAACTTAAGCGCGTCTGTATGTGGCTTGGACACCATGTAACCAAGCAAGCCTGCGACGCGTGCATAAGCCGTCGATACGCCGAGCGGCTTGTTCGAAAAATAAAATGTTGCCATGGACAGAACACCTATGAGTGCGCCGACCAGATAGGGATCCCATGCGCCGCTACTAAGGTTCATGTTTGTCTCCTTCGACAGTTAATTGGCGGCGCCCTTGTTCAGGGGTAGCCCAAGTTTTTCCCAGGCGGTGATGCCGCCCAACATGTTGTATATGTCGGTAAAACCATTTCGCCGCAGAATACTCATCGCCACGGCGGAGCGGTGACCGACACTGCAGTGAGCGACAATGGTCCGGTCTTTAGGAAGCTTCTGAAGGTTTGCCTCAAGGTCGCCGACGAATACATGCTGCGCGCCTGGAATATGTTTTTCTTCCCACTCCATATCGTCGCGCACATCCAGGACAAGAATGTCTCGATTCTTCATCCATTGCGACGCTTCCTCGGCGCTGGTCGTACCGAATGCTTCGATCGGGAAGCCCGCCTCGCGCCAGGCTTCCACTCCTTTGACCAGAACACCCTGGACGCCGTCGATACCAATGCGGGCCAGCGAGGCGATCGCGACCGGAGCCTGATCCGGTTCGTCGACGATCAAGAAAATGCTGCTCTTGTCATCTGCAATCCAGCCGCCGAAAGCCGATAGTCCTTTCAGCCAGACATTGTAAGAACCGTGGATATGCGAGCCGGCGAAGGCTTCGGGCGAGCGCGTATCGATCACCATGCCTTCTTTCATGCGATTCTTGAATTCCGAAGGCGACAGCACGCGGTCCCCGACGGGTGCCGGCAAGGGCCGTCCGGCCTCGAGATTGACCACTTCCATGTGCGAAAAATACGGTGGGCGCGGCAGGTTCTCACTGGCCTTCTGCTGCATGAAGGCTTCGCGACTTTTCTTGAAAACAGGATTTGTCCCGCGTTCGATCCCGATGGTCGAATCGTCGCGTTCGGAAATGTTGCCGCCGCATGCGGAGCCGGCACCATGTGCGGGAAGGATCAGCGCCTGGTCGCCCAGCGGCGCCAGTTTTTGATGCACCCCATCGTAGAGCAGCCCGGCGTTTTCCGCAGTCTGCTCCCGATCGGACAAATCTGTGCGGCCGGTGTCCCCGACGAAAATGGTATCGCCAGTAAACACGCCCCAGCAATTCTCGCCCGCGTCTTGCGGATAGACCGCATAGCACATGCTTTCGGGCGTGTGCCCCGGGGTGGCCAGGGCGACCAGGCGCGTGCTGCCAATCTTGATTTCCTCGCCGTCGCCAAGGCGCACATCGGCGCGGCCAAACAGCGGATGCTTTCCTGCCAAAATTTTTGCACCCGTGATCTCGGCCAGGCTGGCAGAGCCGTATTCGAAGTCTTCCTGGCGGTGGGTCTCGATGCAGTAGGCAATGCTCAGGTTGTTTTCTCGGGCGATCTGGAGATACTCGGCAACATCGCGACGCGGGTCGACGACAACAGCGAGTCCTTCGCCGCAACCGAGGATATAGGCGTTATGTCCCAGCCCTGCCGTTTTTACTCTTTCGAAGAACATGATTCCTCCGTGTCTATAGGAATGGGATCTGCATGTACAGACAGAGAAATATTCACTACAGCAATAAGCTAATTAGCTAATTAGCAGCGTTGACATGATTGTAATGACTAGATTTCGATTCAAGGAGCACGATTGAATCGGCGCTTCGCAGCGGGAAAGGCCGGTGCCAAAGCAACAAAGTCCCTGCAATAAGGCCGCCACGGCAAGCAGCACGCTAGCTTTGGCCTTTAGCTCTCTACAATGCCAGGCAAGCGCAACGAAGCCGTATTGATATCCATCTGCTATGCCTGGCAAGCCGCGTCAATACGCGTGTTCACAACGTCCCTCGTTGATGATCCTGAGTTTTTACGGTAAGCTCGCGCCATAGAAATTATTTCCCCCTGGATACAAATCATGCCGCGCGCTATTTGCTGTGAAACCTTGAATAAAGGCCCAGGCCGCCAGCGCGCCCGCAAAGATATGTGCATATTGACGTCGCCTGCTCCAATGAGCGCGCGATCCGCGTGGATGGCATGAGTGCGGTGTTACATAGCGCGGCTGACCTGGACCTTGCACGCGCCACCGGCTTTTCGGAATGCGTGATCACGCTGCGTCGCGCGTTGACGACCACGCCTGCCGGCTGGATCTTGGCCGTGTGGTTTTGCTGGGATATCGTTCCTAACACCGCACTCTTTCGATGGCTCGGTACGGCTGCCCTGGTGTGGGCGTTCAGCTTGTGGACCCTGCAAGACGTAATCAAGAAGGGCTCGCTACTCGAGCGTCATCGCACGCGCCTTCACCTCGTTGCTGGCCTGGATGGGCTGGCCTGGGGATTGATGGCGTGGTTTCTGATGGGGCACTCTCTGGTGCTGGACGCGACGCTGATGGCGCTGCTGTGCGGCGTGATCGCGATCAATGCTCAGGCGTATGCGACCTATCCAGTAGCGTATTACCGTCAGATTTGCACGATCCTGGCTGTATCAGTAGTCGGCTTGCTGATACATGTTGCCAACCAGAAGAGTGCAACGGATTACGCGGCCGGTTTGACGGTGTTTATTACGCTCATTGCCTATTACACGCACGAGATGTCGAAGCGCCTGCTCGAAGGCTTTCGCTTGCAACGCGCCAATGCCTCGCTGGCCGAGCGACTGCATCTGGCTTTGCAAAAGGTGGAGCTCGATGCTGCCACCGACGCGCTGACCGGGCAAGGGAACCGCAGGGCACTGGAGGAGTTTCTCAAGCAACAAGAGTCGCTATATCGCTCCAGTGGCAAACCATTTTCTATCCTGATGCTGGATATCGACTTTTTCAAGGCGATTAACGATGGGCATGGTCATATGACCGGCGACGAAGTGCTACGCGTTTTCGCCCGACGAATGGTCGAGTACCTGCGACCAACAGACTTTTGCGCGCGCTTCGGCGGTGAAGAATTCGTCGTTGTGTTACCAGGGACAGCGATGATAGAAGCGCGCGAGGTGGCAGAGCGTTTGCGCGTTAACGTGGCTCAAGCTCCCCTGCTGGAGGCGCCGGTGATCCATGTGACCGTATCGATCGGGGTGGCCACATTCATGCCCAAGCAAACCTTGCCTGACCTGCTCGCCACTGCCGATGCCCGCGTCTATACCGCCAAGAACGCGGGGCGCAATCAAGTCCATTCGTGATGGCATGCATGCCTCGCGACATGGCGAGGCATCTGATCGAACGTTTAGAAATCGAGGCGAATGCCGACAGCGACTGCATGACCGCCACTGATACTCGCATCGAAATCGTTCAAGCCGCCCCGGCGCGGCGTGAGGGCCGCCGTTTCGCCTTCACGATAGTATTCCGCGAACAACTTGAATTTATCCGTGAAGCGATGGTCAATACCAAGGTGGACAATATTGTCGCCATAATTTTCGACGCGTGCGAGCATCAGCTTGAACGTATTGGCGCCGGCAGTATAACTGCCGAACAGATTGACAGCCTGGTTGCCATCGCTCGAAAAGCCGCCCGGCCGGAGGTTTCCTGTGTCAAATGTCTCGTATTTAGCCGCCAGATAAACCGGGCCAATCTGGTGACTGGCCGATAGCCCAAACAACCGGTTGCGGCCGTAGCCCGCATTGCCGCGATCATCGACGCTTGCTGCCAGGCGGGTATCACCAAACGCATAGACAGCAGCAAGCTGTTTACGCGATGCATCAATGCGTGAGGTAGAACGTTTGTTGCCACTGCTCGGTGCATAACCCGCCGTCAGTGTCAGCCCCCCGATTTCCGGAGTCGAGTACGCGATGGCCTGGTCTACCCGAAACACGGTATAGGTGGCAAAGCCGCTGTAATAGCTGCTGAACATATCCACCGGTGCCGCAATCGCATTGTAATAAGGCATCCATTGCTGACCATAAGCTAGCGATCCTGCACTGCCACGAAGGCCAACCGTACCAATTCGGACGCGCTGGCCGTGGGGACGCGCACTATCTCCCTGGTCGTAGGAATCACGCAAGCGCAAGTTTGCCGAATCGACCGGAATTTCCAGATGCCCAGTCAGGGCGAGTCCGGCGCTGAGCGGATAATCGATCTTCACGCCCAGCCGCGAGTAGGCGTCGCGTACCGACGTGTACGAGTCGAGCCGGTCCTGGTTATCGGGGCTGACTGCCTCGATCTGCGTGCGTAGCGAGCCGTAGAAATCGACGGTTGGCGTGGTTTGTGCAGCAACGCTCATGCTGACCAGGCTGCCCGCTGCGGCAAGCGCACAGCGTAATGATGTGGCGGCGGTTAAGTTATTCAAAGAAAATCTCCCTGTTAGAAAATTGAACGCGCGCCTGGATGACCGCAGGGTGCATAGAAAAAGAAGTCACTTCGAGCAGTAGCTCGCGCATGCCTTCCCAGACAATCTGCACGCCCAGACAGAGCAGAATGAACGCAGTCAGCCGTAGAAACACGGCAGTGCCGGCTTCACCGATCAGCCGCAGGAAGTGTTCGCCATAGCGAAAGGCGAGATATAAAAGAATGCCGATGATTGCCAGCGCCACTAAAGCCCCGCCCATGCGTGCCAGCGATATAACGAGCTCGACATCGTGCAGGGCCACGCCAACCGTGATGGCTACTGAAATGGAAGCCGGCCCACAGCTGATCGGAAAGGTTAGCGGATAGAACGCCTGGCGGTGCGCATGATCTGGCGTGAACGTTTCGGCCAGCGCGGCCCGGCTGTCAGGGGTGGTAGGCGTTGCGCCCAGCAGGCGCCATGCGACCGAAGCCAGCAGCAGGCCGCCCCCTACCCGGACAATCGGCAGCGAGATGCCGAAGAAATCCAGGACATACGAGCCAACCAACATGGAACCGGCCATGAGCCAAAACATATTGCGCGCGATACGGCGCGCCAGCAACATGCGGGTAGCAGGCGATGCGCCATCGGTCAGGCTCAGGAAAATTGGTGCGGTAGCGGCCGGATTCAAGATCGGCAGCATTGCCGCCAGCACGAATAAGAAGCTTTTGGCCGAAGCAACGAGTAATTCGATCGTCACGGCGAAACAGCAGCTTTGGCCATGCTGTGCGGTATAGGTAAATGGCGAAATTCTTTGTACATCATCGTTCAACCCCAGTGAGAGATTGCATATCGGCTAAAGAAAACACTGCCGCGACGACAAAGTGTTCATGAAAATTTAAACGGGGGGCACGTGTGTCTGGGGAGGACACTAGTCCTCACGCATCGACTGTACACGAAGCATGGGCTTAGTCGACGCACTATTGAATGGCGTCAATGTAAGGCCAGCACTCAGGCTTGCACAAGGCCAGCGGAACTTGGTCTGGTTCGCTGCGCGAGCAATTGCCCAATCTGCGATGCGGATTGCGGCTTGCCATAGAAATAGCCCTGGAATTTTTTACAGCCAAGTGTTTGAAGGAATTGCCCCTGCTCTAAGGTCTCGATCCCTTCAGCAACCACCTCCATCTGCAAACTTCCAGCCAGGGCGATGATCGCACGCACGATTGCTGCATCTTCGGCGTGGTCGGGCAGGCCGCTGACAAAGCTGCGGTCAATTTTCAGTGTCCCGACCGGCAAGTTCTTCAGGTAACTCATCGACGAGTAACCGGTGCCGAAGTCGTCGATCGCCAGCGCGATACCTTGCGCTCTGAGCGCATGAAGCCGCTCCATGATGACCGGAGCGGCATCCATCAG